>NZ_JAVKPY010000001.1:0-347429 GCF_040981035.1 Kocuria sp. CPCC 205297
CACGGTGGCCGCGCTCTCGTCGGCAACGACGAGCAAGACCACCGCGCTACACCACTATCGGGGGCTCAACTTCGGGGCATTGCTCATCAGCTTGCGCATCTCTTCGATGCCGCTATCAAGCGCGGCTGGGGCAAGGTTGCGAAGGAGTTTGTTGCGCGAGAAGGTCGGCGCATCCTTTTCGACAGGCGCGATGACCTTGCCCAGCACGGTGAAGGTTCCGTCGAGGAGCCGGTCGGGATCATCCACGATGAAGTGCGCCAAGTCGCAAATGGTTATCAGGGTCAGCGCCGGGGTGGCAGTGACGCGTCCGTAGTACTCGCGCGTGGTTTCCTGGCGTGTGTCGGCTTTAACGGCGTTTGCGATCGCTCGGGCAAGCTCACCTTTCATGTCCGCCGCGATGCCCATTCGCTGCGCGTGCTCTTCCCGCGCCTCATGCCCTCCCTCCGCGGGGAAGCGTTCAAGGTAGTCCTGCTTCACAGTGAAGCGCGTAACGGCCTCAACGAGTTCTGGCGAGATAACATCGAGGGCGAGCGTGAGCTCGACCGGGTCGAAGGCGGTGGTGTACTCCACGAACGCCCCCGGCCGCACTGCCTCAGCGTGCTTTACAGATGCCACGCGCGTCAGAAGATTCTCCTGGTCGAGGAACTGCCGCACGAGGTGCAGGTTGTACGCCTGGGAGTAGACGAACTGCTGACGTGACGCTGTTCCGGTGCTCTCGGTCCAGCTCGACGACAGGCTTGCTCGAGCTTCCAATCCGACCTCGCCACCCCCAGCGAACGGCACCGCAATCTTTCCAGTGCCCTTGCCGGAGACAGCCCCGTCCGCCCCGCTCTTGTTGTCCCCTCCTGAGGTGAACTCGCGCGATTCCTCTGTCAAGAGCGGGTGACGCGCGATCTGCTGGAGTACTCCAGCGATCTGATCGGAGTTCTGGTAGATCGTCGCAATTGGCGCGGTGCGAGCATCGTCTCGCGGTGCGGTATCGGTCATGCCTTTATCCTCTCGCAGTCACCCTGAGAGCTGAGCTCCCTCGAAGTGTCCTAAGCGCGCATCTTCTTTCGCCGGGAAACGTAGAGTTCACCCTCTCGCAGAAATGACCGTTTATGCACTTGCCATCTGCCTGCTTCATACCAGAGAGCTGTAAGTGCGGCCACACCAGGCGGCTATGGTCGGGGGCACACCGGTAGTCACGAAGTCTTGAACAAGGAGCACCCCCGTGGTCGATTGGACCGTCCTCCCTGCCTTCCTCGGAGTCATCTTGGTGTTCCTCATCCCTCCCGGCCCGGACATGGCATACATGCTCGCTGTCGGTCTCCAAGGAGGTAGACGAGCAGCGGTGAAAGCCATCCTTGGCATCGCCACCGGGATGAGCGTCTACGCTGCGGCCGTCGTCATCGGCCTCGGTAAGATCGCCGACACCCACCCCCGCCTCTTGACCGCATCGTGGCTTCTTGGTGCGGCCTACCTCGTGTGGCTGGCCATCACGACGGTGCGCCACGCGCGGGAGACATCCGCTGTAGCCAGCGTGAGGTCAGGTCGTTGGTACCTTCGCGGCCTGCTGGTCAGTCTCACGAACCCCAAACTCATCTTGTTCTTCCTCGCCGTACTACCCCGTTTCACGGGCAACGCTTCAAACATCACGATGCAGATGGCGCTCTTGGGGGCAGTTAACGTGACCACCGAACTCATGCTCTACGGAACCATCGGCGTACTCGCCGGGGCCTTCCACGCGCGCTTCACCAACAGTCGGCGGGCAGGTGTCATCTTGAACTACGTCGCTGCCACGGTCTACGCGTTCCTTGCCAGTTTCATCGTCGTGGAAGCGATTCTGTAAGCGCTGCACCCACGAGGGATCGCCGGAAGATGGTCATCCGACACGGTATTAGTGTGGCCGTTTAGTGTGCTACACTTTAGGCATGGGCATGGAATTCATGGACAGCGCAGACCGGCACGGCATCCCCCGCCAAGACACCATGTACGTGATCCTCCACCCGGTCGCCACCCAGGAAATCGCCGGGCACCCCGGAGCGACCACGATGGTCTATGTCGGTCACCCCCACGCCCAGACGGAACGCTACGTGGAGGTCATCGCCGCGATCCGCCCGCCGCGTGATCTGGTGATCTTCCACGCGATGCCCTTGACTGACCTGTACCGCCACCTGCTCCACGAAAGGAAGTAGCGAGATGGACCACGATTACGACGCCCTGGCCGACGCGGCCGAGCGGGGGGAGCTGACCCCGATCCCCGGAACCGAGCTGCACGGGGAAGCAGCCGCGGCCGAGGTCCGCCGGATGCTGCTGGAGACCACCGGCACCACCGACCTGGACGAGCTGACCCGTATGGCGATGGGCCGCCCCGCTGTGGGCACCTCCTCTGGTGCCTCGCCCGTGGTGCGTGCACGCGTGCCCCAAGCGCTGAAGGACCGCGTGAATGCTCTCGCCCGGCGCGAGCACCGCAAGGAATCCGACATCGTGCGCGAGGCCCTGGCCGCCTACGTGCAGCTCCAGGAGGCCTGACCCGCCGGAGGGTATGAGCAAGCCCCGGACGCGCAAAATGCCCGGGGCTTGCTCCCGGGGTCACAGCGCCCCAGGTGGTGGCGTCGATCCCCGCCACCGCACCACCCACCCTAGCCAGTACGGAGCCCCTATGAAGATCGGCTATGCCCGCGTGAGCACCCGCGAACAGGCCGCGTCGCTGGCTACCCAGCGCGAGGCCCTGACGGCCGCCGGGTGCGAGCGAGTCTTCGCGGACACGATCAGCGGCGCGCGCTCCACCCGCCCCGGCCTGGACGCCGCCCGCAGCTACCTGCGTACCGGGGATGCCCTGGTAGTCACCCGCCTGGGCCGGCTGGGCCGCTCCATGCGAGACACCGTGACGACCGCCGCCGAGCTCACAGACAACGGTGTGCGTCTGGTGCTGCTGGACATAGGCCTAGACACCAGCACCAGCGAAGGCCGGCTGATGGTCGGCATCCTCTCCGCCCTGGCGCAGCAAGAGCTCGAGACCATCCAGGAGCGCACCCGCGTGGGACTGGAGCACGCCCGGGCACAAGGCCGGGTAGGTGGCCGGCCTCCGAAGTTGAGCCCCGCCCAGCGTGCGGCCGCGCTGGCCGCGCTGCGTGGCGGGCTGTCCGTGGCCGAGATCGCCACCCTGCACGGGGTGAGCCGCTGGACCATCACACGGTTGCGCGATGCAACTTCCCGGGAGGAATGACACCTGCACCCCGGCCCCGATCTGGTTGACGTGGGCACATCCCCAGACTGCTCGTCATTTGGCGTGCGTTGAGCGCACCGCCTGTGTAGGACGCGGGCGGGTGCTACCGGGTCATGCGTACATAGGAGTCGAAGAGCAGTTCCTGTCGTTCCAGGCGGTGCGGCATCGGCGGGGCGCGCCGATGATCTTGTCCATGATGGTGTCGAGCTGGTCATGGGCGCGCACCAGCTCCGGTGCCATACCCAGCGCGGCGTAGTTTCATCCAATGGCCGGTCAGGATGTTGCGCCCGAGCATCGAGAATCTTGGCCCCAGCGGAGGCCAACGCCGTGCGTTGTCCGTCGGTCAGCGCAGGCATGGGGAAGTTGTTCCAGGTGATCGTGCTGGAAAACGACGGATCAGACTTCATCCGACCGCCCACCATCTTCATCCAGGCCCAGAACATGGATGACGAGGCTACGGCGAAGATGATGCCGTGCGGGTCCACGGCCCCGTAGACCTTGTTCGAGATGATGACTTCGGGTTCGAAATGGGACACGGGCAAGTAGTGGCGGTTCTCGCTGCTGACCTCGGGGATGCCCACGAAGGGGACGTCGGAAACCAACCCGAGCTGGCGGAACAGGTGCGGGAACCGAGCCCAGTTCTGTGTGGTGGGTGCCTTAGAAGCTTGACGTGAAGCCGCATCCGCTTCGAGGCGGCGTTTGAGCTCCGGAGAGCGGGCGGGGTCACCGGGGTTCATCTCGCGCAGCCACAGGCACCAGCGTTTTTGGCTGCTCAGCAGCTCTTTGGACCCGACGTAGGGCCGCACGTACGGGGCCATCACGGGGTCGGCCATCACGGCGTCATATTCCATCGGGGTGATGACGAAGTTGCCATCGTCGGTAGCCATGGAACGGGACTGCTGCACGGATAGGTGACACCGAACCTGGCTGGCCGACGCGGGTCGGCCTGGAAGGATGATCACCGTGCCCAAGCCCTACCCTCAAGAGTTCCGTGACGACGTCGTGCGTGTCGCGCGCGCCCGTGAAGACTCCACGGAGCTGCGCGAGCTCCGCCGCCGGAACCGACTGTTGGAGCAGGAGAACGAGGTCCTGCGCCGCGCGGCCGCCTACCTGTCTCAGGCGAACCTGCCGGGAAAAGGTTCTTCCCCCGCAAGCGGGAGGTGCCCCCACCGCTCGTGAGCGAGCTCGCCGCTGACGGCATTCCCGTCGCGGTGTCCCTGCGGGTCCTCAAAGCTCTCCCGCCAGCCCTACTACCGCTGGCTCAAACACCAGCTCACCCAGGCCGAGCTGATCGAGGCCTATCGCGCCAACGCGCTACTGGATGCCCACCGCGATGACCCCGAGTTCGGCTACCGGTTCCTCGTCGGCGAAGCCGGCGAGGCCGGTGAAGAGATTGGCGAGCGGACCGCGTGGAGGATCTGCCGGGACAACCAGTGGTTCTCCGTGTTCGGGAAGAAGCGCGGCAAGAACGGGAAACGCCCGGGGCCGCCGATCCATGACGACCTCCTCAAGCGGGACTTCACCGCCGATGACGTCAACGAGCTGTGGCTGACCGACATCACGGAGCACAGGACCACTTGAGTTCCAGCCATCGTCGCAACACTGGTTCAACTCGCATTCAGTAAAGCATGGAGTCGTTCGGCTGGAGTGTCCCAGTCGAGCGTCTTGCGTGGACGTTCGTTGAGGTCCTCTGCGACGCGTCGCAATTCTGCGGGCGTGTGGCGGGAGAGATCGGTGCCCTTCGGGAAGTACTGGCGTAGGAGACCGTTCGTGTTCTCGTTGCTGCCGCGCTGCCAGGGGCTGCCCGGATCACAGAAGTACACCGCCATATCGGTGGCGGTCTGGAACCCCACATGCCCCGACATCTCGGTGCCCTGGTCCCAGGTCAGCGAGCGGCGTAGCGCTGCTGGCAAATCAGCGACGGTGGTGATGAGGCCATCGCGCACGGTCTCGGCCGTGTGGTCATGTTCAAGGTGCACGAGGGTAACGAAGCGGCTTGATCGCTCGACGAGTGTTCCGATTGCTGATCGTCCCATCGTGCCGACGATGAGGTCCCCTTCCCAATGCCCAGGGATTGCACGATCCTCAGCTTCCGCGGGTCGCTCAGCGATGGAGACCATAGGGTCCACGAAGCGACTGGTTCTCTTCGCTGGATCGCGCCGTGGTTTTCGTGTTGTCCGCCCGCGTCTCATCGACGCGGCGATCTCGCGTTTCAGAGCGCCGCGTCCTTGGACGTAAATCGCCTGGTAGATCGTTTCGGTGCTCACCCGCATCCCTTGATCGTCCGGGAAGTCTTTCACGAGCCGGTGACTGATCTGCTCTGGTGACCATCGTTTACGCAACTTCGCTGCCACATAGGCGCGCAAATCGCCAGCAGATTCGAGTTTGCATGCACGTCGCCTCGGCCGGCGCGCCGCCGCGATCCGGTGCGCCGCGTAAGGAAGATAGCCGACTGTCGTGGCCGTGTTGCGGGCGATCTCCCGGCTGATCGTCGACGCGCTCCGCCCCAGCGCCCGCCCGATCGACCTTATCGAGTCCCCGCGGCTGCGTAGATCGTGAATACGCTCTCGTTCGATCAAACTCAGGTAGCGAGAATCGATAACAGTCTCAAGACGCGCCAGATCAACCGGGGCGCCTCTCGTATAGGCATCACGCGGGCTCTTCACATTCGCCAGTATCGCCGCCTGACGGTAGCGAACTACACGACCGTCGGGGTGAACGCGTCCGCCCGTTATCTGCTTGATGCCCTTGTCCCAATCTTGCGCAGAGCGCTTGTCCACGCCGACCCGTCTCGCAGCATCCGCCCGACTGACACCGTCGGCACGCAACCGCTCAAACCGTGCTCGTTGAGCGCGGGTGTCCTTCCCCGTGAAGATCCCCGCCTGATGCACCCACTTGTAGCAAGTGACCCGCACGAACCCGAGCTCTTTCGCGACCTTCGACACGTTCCCCGTCGACGCCAGCAGGCGGAAGAACTCGGCCTTGTCCTCAGCCGTATAGACCCGGCTCTTCGCACGGGAAGTCGATACGCCAGCCTCATTTCGCCACCGGTAACACGACTCAACGCTCAGCCCCAGCTCAGCCGCGACAGCACGGATCGTGCCGCCACGATCAAGCCGACGGAAGAACTCGTCCCGCTCCTTCGCCTTGTACTGCACATTCTCTCTACCCCTCGGCCGAATAACCATCGCACGCACCTCTCGATCAGAGTGTTGCGACGATGGCTGGAACTCAAGCCACCGAGGGCAAGCTGTATCTCTGCGCGATCAAGGACGTGTTCTCCGGCCGGATCGTGGGCTACTCGATCAGCGACCGAATGAAGGCGCGTCTCGCAGTGAAAGCGCTGGACAGCGCAGTATCTCGACGCGGCGACGCGGCCGGCTGCATAGTGCATTCGGACAGAGGATCTCAGGGCGGATTCAACTGGTCGTCGCAATACCTCGTGAGAGGGGTGTGTGATGGGTCGTCGTCAGCAGGCCGCGGACCGGGCTGTTCGTTCGAAGTTGCGGTCGCCGGGGCATCCAAAGTTCCAGCGGCCGGTCGAGGCGGCCTTCTGGACAGCGATCGCGCAGGGACTGCTGCCCGAGGAGGCCTCAGCGGTTGCGGGCGTGGGGCAGGCGGTCGGAGCACGGTGGTTCCACAACGCTGGGGGCATGCCACCGTTCGACCTGGGCTTCACCCCGTCGAGCCGCTACCTCAGCTTCGCCGAGCGGGAGGAGATCGCGATCCTGAACGCCCAAGGCAACGGGGTTCGCGACATCGCCCGGGCGCTCGGCCGGGACCCGGGCACGATCAGCCGCAACGCCGCGCCTCGGGGCGGGACGCGGGAGTACCGGGCATCGGTGGCGCAATGGAAGGCCAACATGGCCGCCAAGCGTCCCACACAGGCGAAGCTCGTCACCAACCCGCGGCTGCGTGAGTATGTCAAGCAGCGCCTGTCGGGCAAGGCCTCTCGCCCGGACGGCACCGTGGTCGCTGGACCGCAGCCGCCGCGGTTCACGGGCCGCAACAAGCCCCATCGCAAGGACAGGGACTGGGTGCTGGGCTGGAGCCCGCAGCAGATCAGCAACCGGTTGAGGCTCGACTTCCCCGATGATGAATCCATGCGCATCAGTCACGAGGCGATCTACCAGTCACTGTTCATCGAAGCCAGAGGCGCTTTGAAAAAGGAACTCCTCTGGTGTCTGCGCACGGGCCGGGCGCTGCGGGTCCCTCGAGAACGATCCCGTCGCAAGACCCGGGCCCACCTCACCGAGGCAACGTTGATCAGCGACCGCCCCGCCGAAGCCGACGACCGCGCCGCCCCGGGACATTGGGAGGGCGAGCTGCTCATCGGGCTCGAGCGCTCTGCCATCGGGACCGTGGTGGAACGCACGACCCGGTTCACGATGCTGGTCCACCTGCCCCGCGAGGAGGGCTACCAGTTCAGGGCATCGATCAAGAACGGCCCGGCACTAGCAGGCCACGGCGCGATCACCATGAAGAACGCACCCGCGGACACGATGTCGACGCTGCCGAAACAGTTGGCACGCTCGGTGACCTGGGACCGCGGCAAGGAGATGTCGGCCCACGCCCTGTTCACGGTCGAGGCAGGGATCCCGGTCTACTTCGCCGATCCCGTCTCACCCTGGCAACGCGGCACGAACGAGAACACCAACGCACTACTGCGCCAGTACTTCCCCAAGGGCACCGACCTGTCCCGCTGGACGGCAGAAGACATCAACGCCGTCGCCCACGCCCTCAACAGCAGGCCCCGCAAGACCCTCGGCTGGAGAACCCCTGCTGAAGCCTTCAACGAGTACCTACAATCAACCCCACAAGCCGGTATTGCAACCACCGGTTGAACCCGGTGTCTACACCTCGAAGGCCTACGCCGCGCTGTGCCAGCAGTTCGGGGTCAGGCAGTCGATGGGCGCGATCGGCTCCAGTGCGGACAACGCCCTGGCCGAGTCGTTCAACGCCGCGCTCAAGCGCGAAGCGCTCGAAGGCCGGGCGGCGTTGCCTGACCAGGCCACGGCTTACCGGGTCGTGTTCCGGTGGGCGAACCGCTACAACAGGTGCCGACGGCATTGTGCGATCGGGAACATCACCCCGAACGTCTACGAAACCGCCGCCTGCGCTACGCTCACGGAAGCGGCATAACCGAAATGACACCGTGTCCACGATCCGGGGTCAAGGTCCGTGCTACGGGGTCGCGGTGGGCGGCTGATTGGCTGCAGCGTTGGTCACTGACGGATCGCTGTGCTCGGAGCTCCAACTGGCGAGGATGCGCGGCTTTTCCAGGTCGGTGTCGGTCCTGCCGGCGTAGACGAACAGGACTTGGTCGGGATCTCCGGGCAGAGTGAGGGCTTCGTAGGTGATGTCCAGGCGCCCGGCAAGGGGGTGATCGAACCGGGTCAGCAACCCGTCCAGCAAGGCATTGGAGGCCAACACCTCATCGCGGCGGCCCAACACGAAGGAGGGCTGGTCGTGCGGTCCCTCAAGCGGGCGCAACAACTCAGGACGTACCTGCTGACGGGGAGTGGGCGTGACGGAGCGTCGTCGCTGCGGGCGCAGCAGGTCGCGCAGATACTGGGTCTCCGCCGGGCTCAGCTGCAGTGCTTCAGCGATGGAGAGGATGACGCCCTCGGAAGCGCTGGTGAGCCGACCCTGCTCTAGGTACCTGCCCGCACCCCGCCGTGCACGCGGCGCGCACCCCAGGCCGTGAGGCCGATGCAGAACAGCGCGCCCATCCCGAGTGCCGCGGCGCGGACCCGCTGGCCGGTGACCATCGAGTCCGTCACCCCGCTGTCCCCGTAGGAGCCGGGCTCGCCCGTCTCCACGACCGTCAGGTGACCGTTCTGCTCCGCGAGCAGGGCGTCCACCTCCCGCGGGAAGTCGGAGTCCTGGACACCCGTCTGGGTGCCGCGGAACGTGATCTGGTTCCCCTCGGTCTTCTTGACGGGATCGTCGAGCCGGTTGTCGAACGGGTAGCGTTCGGTCAGCTCGTTCTTGGGCATGATGCCCGCGTAGATCCCGTTGTAGTCCTGGGTCACGAGGTCCTTGGTGAGCGTCTGGTACGTCCCGGAGACGACCATCGACTCCCCCGCCCACTCCTCCAGCCGGGAGGCCTTGTCGAAGGACAACGCCGAGGCCAACCCCAGCGCCAGGGTCACGACTGCCCCCAGCAGCACGATGAGGACGATCCACCATCCTCGGGCACCACCGGGTCGTGTCTCCTGGTCGTGCTCGTCGAAATCGATGAGTTCCTGGGTGTCGTGGCTCACGGTATGACTTCTCCTGGCTGGTGGGGGGTGATCAGCTTCGGATCTCAGCGCCGTGCTCCCTGTGGGCCGCATCCACCGCGTTCTCACGGGCCTGGGAGGCCTCGTCCGCGGTGAGGGTACGGTCCGCGGCCCGGAACCGCAGGGCGATCGCCACGGACTTCTTGCCCTCGGGGATGCCCTTGCCCGCATACACGTCGAAGACCTCGGCGGCTTCGAGCAACTCGCCCGCTCCCCGACGCACCGTGGTCAGCAGGTCCGCCGCGGGGACGCTCGCGTCCACCACGAGTGCGACATCCTGGGTGGCCGCGGGGTAGCCCGAGATCACCTGGGCGGTGACCGCCGAGGCCTCACGATCGAGCAGCGCGGACAGGTCGAGTTCCACGGCGCACGTGCGCTCGGGCAACCCCTGGGCCGCGACGAGCTTGGGGTGCAGCTCTCCCGCCATACCGATCACGGCGCCGTCCTGAGTGTTCAGCTGCGCGGTGCGCCCGGGGTGGAACGCGTGATGCGAGCCCTGGGTGACCCTCAGCTCCACGCCCACGCTGCGTGCGGCGAGCACGGCGACGTCGAGCGCGTCCTGCCAGTCCAGGGTGCGCGGCGCAACCCACGGGCCTGCAGCGGCGTCGTGCCCCGTGAGCACCGCGGCGAGCCTGCGCGGCTGGTCGGGGACGGCGGCGTCGAGCCGTTCGAGCTCCGGAGCGGCCGGGCGCACGCCGAGCGGCGGGATGGGCTGGGTGTCCGGGGTGTAGCCGTCCGCGAGGAACACGTGGCCCATCTCGTAGAGGGCCAGGTCCCGCAGTCCGCGCGAGTGGTTGCGCTTGAGCACCCCGAGCAGCCCGGGCAGGATGCTCACCCGCAGCAGGGACTGGGCCTCGCTGATGGGGTTCGCGAGCTTGATCGACGCCACGTGCTCACCGTCCGCGCTGCCCCACAGGTCGTTGTCCGTCTGGGACACGAACGGGTAGCTGAGCACCTCGGTGAGCCCGGCGGCCGCGAGCGTGTTGGCCACGCGGCGTCGTGCGGCCTGCGAGCGCGTGAAGCCGCGCCCGGGAGGCGCCACGGGGAGGCGATCGGGGATCTTGTCGTAGCCGTCCAGACGCGCGACCTCCTCGACGAGGTCCTCCTTCTCGAGCAGATCCGGGCGCCACGACGGCGGGACCACGGTCCAGCCGTCCGCGGTCTCCGTGACCTCGGCGCCGATGGCCACGAGGCTGCGCTCGACGACCTCTGGAGAGTAGTCCACTCCAACGCGCGCCGCAGGGTAGCCCGCGGGCAGCTCGATCGCGGCGGGGCGGTCCGTGTGGTCCACGTCCGTGACCCGCCCGGAGTCCGTGCCGCCGGCCAGCTCCACGAGGAGTTCGACGACGCGCTGCGCAGCAACCGGCGCGAGCTGCGGGTCCACGCCGCGCTCGTATCGCTTGGACGCCTCCGAGGGAAGCTTGTGTCGGCGGGCGGTGCGGGCGATCGAGACCTCGTCGAAGCGAGCGGCCTCCACGAGCACGCGCGTGGTGTTCTCCCCGACCTCGGTCGCGGCACCGCCCATGACGCCGGCGAGGCCCACGGGACCGGACTCGTCCGCGATCACGAGGTCCTCGGTGTTCAACTCACGGGACTTGTCGTCCAGCGTGGTCAGCTTCTCGCCGGCCAGCGCACGGCGCACGGTAATCCCGCCCTGCAGGGTGTCCGCGTCGTAGTTATGGATCGGCTGGCCGTACTCGAGCATCACGTAGTTGGAGATGTCCACGGGCAGGCTCAGGGAGCGGATCCCGGCCAGGCGCAACCGCGACACGAGCCACTGCGGGGACGGGATGGATGGATCCACGTTCTCCACGATGCGCACCGCGAAGCGGTTGCACCCGGCGCGGCCGTGGATCGGGGCGTCGTCGGACACGGTCACGGGGAACCCGTCCTCGGTGGACGCGGGCACCCGCGGCGCGAGCTCCGCCACGGGATCCGTGAACGGTGCGCGCACCGCGTGGCAGTACTCGCGGGCGATCCCGCGGATCGAGAACGCGTACCCGCGGTCCGGGGTCACGTTGACCTCCGCCGCCGAGTCGTAGAGACCCAGCAGCTCCAGGGCGTCGGAGCCGATCGCGGGGTCCAGCCCGATCCGAGACAGCACCAGGATGCCGTCGTGGTCGTCGCCAATGCCGAGCTCGCGCACGGAGGCGATCATGCCTGCCGAGATGTGGCCGTAGGTCTTGCGCGCGGAGATCCGGAAGTCACCCGGCAGCACCGCACCCGGAAGGGCGACGACCACCTTGTCACCCACCGAGAAGTTGTGGGCACCGCAAATGATTCCCTGGACGCCCGAGGGGTCGATGCCCTTGCCCGTCAGCGTCTGCTCATGGCCCTCCGGCACCACGCGCACGGAGCACCAGTTCACGGTCTTGCCGTTGGAGTGGGTCTCGGGCTCCATGGAGAGCACCTGGCCCACCACGATCGGACCGGAGAGGGAGTCGGAGGGGCGGTGGACGTCCTCCTCCTCAAGACCCACCTTCACGAGGGTGGCCAGGACGTCCTCCGCAGTGGCGTCCTCGGGAACGGGCGCGTACTCGCGCAGCCATGACAAAGGAACTCGCATTGCTCTAGATCTCCATCCCGAAGTGTTCGCTGAAACGGACGTCGCCCTCGACCATGTCGTGCATGTCCGGGACGTTGTTGCGGAACATCAGGGTCCGCTCGATGCCCATGCCGAACGCGAACCCCGAGTAGCGCTCGGGGTCGATCCCCGCGGCCCGCAGCACGTTGGGGTGCATCATGCCGCAGCCACCCCACTCAATCCACCGCGGTCCGCCCTTGGCGGTGGGGTGCCACACGTCCAGCTCCGCGGAGGGTTCGGTAAAGGGGAAGTAGTTGGGCCGCAACCGGATAGCGGCCTCCGGGCCGAACATGGTGCGCGCGAAGTGGGTGAGGGTGCCCTTGAGGTCCGCCATGGACAGCCCTTCGTCCACGGCGATGCCCTCCACCTGGTGGAACACGGGGGTGTGGGTCGCGTCCAGTTCATCCGTGCGGTAGGTCTTGCCCGGGCACACCACATACACCGGCAGCTCGCGCTCCAGCAGCGAGCGCATCTGCACCGGCGAGGTGTGGGTGCGCAGCACCAGGTGTGACGACGGCGGGTCCACGAAGAACGTGTCCTGCATCTGCCGCGCCGGATGGTCCGGCTTGAAATTCAGCGAGTCGAAGTTGAACCACTCGTGCTCGAGCTCCGGTCCCTCCGCGACCTCCCAGCCCATGCCCACGAAGATGTCCCCGATGTGGTCCATCAGGTTGGTCAGGGGGTGCCGTCCGCCCAGCCGACGACGCCGCGTGGCCGCCGTGACGTCCACCGCTTCCTCCACGAGGATGCGGGCATCCCTCTCCTCCTCGAGCACGGTGGCGCGTGCCGCGAGCGCCTTGTTCACGCGTCCGCGGGCCTGCCCCACCAGCTTGCCCGCGGTGGCCTTGGCGGCCTTGTCCAGCCCACCGATCGCACGGTTGGCCAGCGCCAGCGGGGATTTCTCCCCCGTGTGGGCCAGGCGAACGGTCTTCAGCTCGGAGAGGTCGGCGGCGGCCTCGATCTCACGCAGTGCGTGCTCGAGGGCGGCCGTCACCCCGGCCTCGTCGGTGGGGTCCACCGCGGCGGACGGTGTGGTCTCGGACATGGTTTCTCGCGTTCCTACTGGCGGACGGTGTTCTCACGAGCTCGCTCCCCCGGTGGGTGAGCCGCTTTTCGTGCAAATGCCCGCAGCGTGGCCGGTGCGGGCAGGGTCAGTCTAGTGGAGGACCCATGGCGTCCGCTGACCCGGCGGGGTCATGGGGCGAGCTGTCCCAGCAATGCCCGCACGATCGGAAGGTCCGCCGGGATCCACGGCAAGGCCAGTACGGCGTCGGGGTCGCTCGACGGAACCCACCGCACGGCCAGGTGATCGGTGCCCACCACGGGTGTATCCACAGTGGTTCCGGTCCACACGCGCATCGCGGCCATCTCGGACAGTGGCCATCCCTGAGCATGAGGGCCTGAGATTTCAGCCAGAAGCTCCACCCGCACCGACAGCTCCTCCGCGCATTCGCGCACGAGTGCGTCCTCGGCGCTCTCCCCCGGTTCCTGCTTGCCGCCCGGGAACTCCCACAGCCCGCGCAACGTCTCAGGGTAGGCGCGCTGGGCGGCCAGGAACGCGGTGGGGTGATGTGCGTCGTCGAGCAGGGCCACCCCGACCACCTGGGTCCGGAAGCGCGCGGGGAGATCGGAAGTCATGGTGTTCAGTGTGTCATCGACAATTCGGACAGCGCGGAGAGAGAAGCGTCAGCGATCGAAAATCCGGCGCTGGGCTTGCGCCGATGCATACAGACACACGGTCGCAGCGGTGGCCACGTTGAGCGATTCGGCGGCCCCGTACAGCGGCACCGCCACAGACAGATCCGCGGCCGCGACCTCCGCTTCCGACAGTCCCTGCGCCTCATTACCGAACAGCCACGCGGTGGGCTGCTCGAGGGAATACGCCACGTCCCCCGAAGAAATGCCCGCGGCGCGCAGCACCGCGGCGTCGGCCAGCTCGGAGACCGTCATGGAGGCATAACCATCCGCGGCGAGCACGCCCATGCCGTGCTCACGAGCCGCCGCGACGACCTCGGCGAGTTCCATGCCCGTGAACACCGGGACGTGGAACAGCGACCCCGCAGAGGAACGCACGGATTTCGGGTTGAACGGGTCCACGGTGCCGGGAGTGCACAGCACGGCATCTGCGCCGGCGGCGTCCGCGGTACGGATCACGGTGCCGGCGTTACCCGGGTCCTGCACCCGGACCAGCATGCCCACCAGGCGTGCGGCACCGAGGGCGCGAGCGGCGTCGTCAGAGGAGCCCGACGCCTCAGACGCGTCCAAAGCAGAGGAAGGGAAGCGGCACACCGCCAGCATCCCCTGCGGCGTGACCGCATCGGTCATGGCCGCGAGTACCTCCGGGGTAACCGCCCGGACGAACGCGTCACCGCGGTCGGCGACCGCCGTGAGGTCCGAGGCGATCCCCGGATGCCGGTCGAGCTCCTGCAGGGTCACGTACACGGCATCGAGCCGCGGCAGCCCGGGAGCGGGAGAATCCGCGAGCGCGAGACGGACCGCCTCGCGCACGTTCTGCGGGCCCTCGGCGCGGAACAATCCGTGCTTGGAACGCATCGAGCGCCTGGTCAACGCGGCCACGTCCTTGACCCGATCGGCTCGGGGGTTGGACAGCAACCGGTCCTCCAGGCGCTCGACGAACGTCACAGCGGCACTCAGGCGGCGGTGCGGGGCGCGGAGGTGTCCTCCGGCAGGGCGTCCTTGGCCACGCGGACCAGGGTCGCGAACGCGTTCTCGTCGCTCACGGCCAGCTCGGCCAGCATGCGACGGTCCACCTCGACCTCAGCGGCCTTCAGGCCCTGGATGAAGCGGTTGTAGGTCAGACCGTTCGCGCGGGCGGCGGCGTTGATGCGCTGGATCCACAGCCGACGGAAGTCGCCCTTCTTCTTGCGACGGTCGTTGTAGGAGTAGGTGTACGAGTGGAGCATCTGCTCCTTGGCCTTGCGGTACAACCGGGACCGCTGACCGCGGTAGCCCGAGGCCTTCTCCAGAACTTCACGACGCTTCTTGTGGGCATTGACCGCCCGCTTCACACGTGCCACGTGCGTACTCCTAACGATTCGGTTCCGACCCCTGCCGGAACATGACTACCCGCCGCGCAAACGCGGCGCTGACGAAATGGAAGAGGAAGGGCCTACTTGGCCAGCATCCGCTTGATGGCCTTGGCCTCACCCGGGGTGGAGACGATCTGGTCGCCCGCGAGACGGCGGGTCAGACGCGAGGACTTGTGTTCCAGGTAGTGGCGGCGGTTGGCCTGCTGGCGCTTGACCTTGCCCGAACCGGTGAGCTTGAAACGCTTCTTGGCACCGCTGTGGGTCTTCATCTTCGGCATGGTGGCCGTCTCCTTTTACATCGACCGGTGGGGCACACCGGTGGGTCGCGACACACGGCCGCGACCACGCTGGTGTCGGGCGATCACACGCCCAACGCTGTCAATTCCTGTGCCGCGGTTACTTCTTGGCGGGCCCGGGCTTGAACGCCCCGGGTTTCGGTGCCGCGGGCTTGGCCGCCGCGCTCGGCTTCGCGGGTGCGGGCTTCGCACCCGGCTTCGCGCTTGCAGCGGGCTTGGGGCTCGCTGCGGGCTTGGGAGACGACGCCGATGCGGTACCCGCCTGCGCCGCCGCCGGCTTGGCCGCTGCGACCTTGGCGTCCGCGGTGGCCTGCTGTGCAGAAGCCTCGGGCTGCGCCGGAGCCTGAGTGGCTTCGGTACCGGACGCCGGCGCCACGGTCTCCTGGACCTTGTCCTCCGCCGCGATGGGAGCGCTCTGCGAGCTCTCCGCCTGCACGGTGGCCGCCTGACGCAGTTCCGCCGGGAACGCATCCCCGATGGACTGGGTCACGGACTCGGCATTAGAGGTGTCCACCCGCTGCTTGCGCTGGTTCTCGGACTGCGACGTCTCCCGCTGCTTCTGCTTGCGGGCCTCAGCGCGAGCCTCCGCCTTGTTCTTGAGCGGACCGATGACCATGACCATGTTGCGACCGTCCACGCGGGGCGCGGTCTCCACGACACCGACCTCGGCGACGTCTTCCGCGAGCCGCTCGAGCAGGCGCACACCCATCGCGGGGCGCTGCTGCTCACGACCGCGGAACTGGATCATGGCCTTGACCTTGTCCCCCGCGGAGAGGAAACGCTTGGCGTGACCCACCTTGGTCTCGTAGTCGTGCGTGTCGATCTTCAACCGGAAACGCACTTCCTTGAGCACCGTGTTGGCCTGGTTCTTGCGCGCCTCACGAGCCTTGACCGCAGCTTCGTACTTGTACTTGCCGAAGTCCATGAGCTTGGCCACGGGGGGCTTGGCGTTGGGTGCGACCTCGACCAGATCGAGATCCGATTCTCGGGCCAGCCGCAGCGCGTCCTGCACGCGAACGATGCCGACCTGCTCGCCGCCAGGTCCGACCAAGCGGACTTCCGGGACACGGATTCTGTCATTGATACGTGGATCGCTAATGCCAAGCTCCTGAGTTCGTGGGTTTCCCCGTGGTTGGGTCCTGGACCACAACGAAAAACCTCCGCTGCGGCACGCGCGAGCGGAGGTGAGAACCACACAGAGACCAAGACGACACGACCGTCATGAAAACGGCGTGGTCGTTCGGTCACGAACCCGGGCACCTGGTGCCGAGTGATCGCGTCACTCGGCGGGCGGCGGCGGGTGGGAGTCATCTCCGCTTGCACACTGTCCACCAATATAACGCATGCGGGGGCGTCGGGGCCAGTCGAGGGACGGCCCCACGCCGGGCGAGGTCGCTGTTCTACAGTGGTCCCATGTCCGAGCAGCCGCGCTCCGAGCGCTTCGAATTCACCGACACCGCATCGTCCCAGGGTCCCGCTCACGCTCACGACGCCGCCCACGACCACGGCGCCTCCGATCCCGGTGCACTGCCCGACGAGACCCTCGCCGAGGTGAACAACCAGATGCGTGACATCGCCGAGGTCCCCGCGGTCGAGGTCATCACGACCGCCGCGGTCCATCTCATGAGCGCCGCCGCCGTGAAGTGCGGCCTGGCCGCGGAGGAGAACGCCGAGGAACTCAAGGACCTGGACGAGGCGCGCAAGCTCATCATCGCTCTCGCGGGTCTGATCACCGCTGCCGCCCCCGAAATCGGCTCCCAGCACGCCGGCCCGTTGCGCGACGGCCTCAAGTCCCTCCAGCTCGCGTTCCGCGAGGCCTCCCCGTTCCCCGACGCCCCCGGCGCGGGACCCGGCGAGAAGTTCACGGGCCCGGTCTACGGCTGAGCGTCAGTCCCGTTGAAGCCCTTTTAAGGAACGCGACGCGCAACCGGTGGTCGTGCGCCGCGTTCCTCTTGGTGACGTCAGACGGCGACGTCACGCTGTGATCTCATGCAGTGACCTCACGCAGTGAGCCGGACCTCGATCGAATCCACCGCCTCCGCCATGACGGGCTGGGCCGCGAGCTGCTGTTGGTAATGCCCCACTACTGCCTGTACCTCGTCGGCGGACAGCCCCACCCGCAGCTGCAGGGTGACCGTGAGCTCCGGGCCCTCGCCCCCACCGCGTAACGCGGCGCCGTCGGACCGCGCGGCATTCACACCGCGACCCGGGCCGGCGAGCGCCGCCACGATCTCCGAGCGCCCGAGTGCCGCGCGCGTGACGGCGTCGTCCACCGCGACGTCCCGGTACGACGGCGTCCACTCATGTCCCTGCGCCACGGCCCACAGGGCGGGGCGCCGGACCACGAAGGCCGGATCCGCCCCCGGATCCACGACAAGCAGCGCGGAGCCGTCTTGCACCGCGGACAGCGCGGCGCGGCGGATGTCCGCGGCGACCGGTCGGGCCCGGGCGTTCCATGCGGTCAGTGCACTGGTGGACGTGAACACCGGCAGGGCCTTGCGGCCGTCGGCGGCCTGCAAGCTCACGAGGGCCATGTCCGCTTCCTTGTCGGAGACCAGGCCGTCCTCGGTGATGTGAGACTGGGACACCTGCGCCACGATGGGCACGAACACCCGGATCCCGGCGAGCGCGGCCACGACCTCCTCCTCGCCCACTGTCCCCGCGCGCCATGCGTCAAGTGCGCAGGCGACATTCGGATCCGCGGTGCCGGGGTCGTCGGGAAACTGGTGGGTGTGGCTCGTACCCTCCCCCAAATTGCGACCCTCCCACGACTGACCGCCGGTGTCTGTGGGGCCACCGGCCGAGCGCAGCTGGGCGGCGATGTGCGCGGGAAGGGCGCGAGCGCCGTCGGCCCCGGAAACGCGTGCGCTGGGTCCGGAAACGTCGTGGTCACCGCGCCCGGAGGGCGGGTGCGCTTCGCGTCCGGGCCCGCGATCCGCGCGGTGCTCAGGCACTCGGGCGACCGGCGACGTCCAGGGCCTGCGCAAGCGTGAACTTGCCGGCGTAGAGCGCCTTGCCCACGATCGCGCCCTCGATGCCGGCGGGGACGAGCTCGCGCAGCGCGGCGAGGTCCTCGAGAGACGAAATTCCGCCCGAGGCCACCACGGGCTTGTCCGTGCGGCGGGCGACCTCGGCCAGCAGCTCGGTGTTGGGCCCGCGCAGCGTGCCGTCCTTGGTCACGTCGGTGACCACGTACCGCGCGCAGCCGTCGGCCTCGAGGCGCTCCAGCACCTCCCACAGGTCGCCGCCGTCCTTGGTCCAGCCGCGCGCGGCGAGCGTGGTGCCGCGCACGTCCAGACCCACGGCGATCCTGTCCCCGTGCTCGGCGATCACGCGATGCGTCCACTCGGGGTTCTCGAGCGCCGCTGTGCCCAGGTTAATGCGCGCGGGGTCCAGGGTCAGGACGCGCTCGAGGGATTCGTCGTCCCGGATCCCGCCGGACATCTCGATCCTGAGGTCGAGGTTCGCGGCCACGCGGCGCAGGACCTCGATGTTGTCACCGCGACCGAAAGCGGCGTCGAGGTCCACGAGGTGCAACCATTCGGCGCCCGCTTCCTGCCACGCGAGGGCGGCCTCGAGCGGATCGCCGTAGCCGGTCTCGGAGCCGGCCTCCCCCTGGACCAGGCGCACGGCCTGTCCGCCTTGCACGTCCACCGCGGGCAGCAGTTCCAAACGGCGTTCGGTGGTCTCGGTCATGTCTCTCCTCACGTGGCGCCTGCGGGCGCCGTGGTGGTCCGGTGGTTGATTGGATTGTCGCGGTGTGGCGCGCGCCCCGTACCCGTTGACGACGGCACTACGCCCGGTTCACACGCTCGTGAACCACGAGTAGCCCCCGTAGCCGATCAACACGAGGGCCACAAACGCGAGCAACACCACGCTCCACAGCGGCTTGCGCTGCTGATGGAAGGAGATCGCCCCGCCCACGAAGAACGCCCCCGCCACGAGCAGCAGCACCGATGCGGTCATGCCGGGACCCCCGAACCCGGTGCGGGGATGCGCCCGGCCATGCGTCCGGTGCGCGGCAGCGTGGACAGCCAGTTGCGCAGCAGGGCGATCCCCGCCGCGGAGGACTTCTCGGGGTGGAACTGCGTGGCGCTCAACGGACCGTTCTCCACGGCGGCAACGAAGGGCGCCCCGTGCTCGGACCAGGTGACGCCCGGGGGCACCATGTGCTCGATGCTCTGGTCGAATTCCCACTCCCGCACCCCGTAGGAGTGCACAAAGTAGAACCGCTCGTCCTCAATGCCGCGGAACAGTACCGAGCCCTCCGGCGGGCGCACTTCATTCCAGCCCATGTGCGGGACCACCGGAGCGTCGAGGCGTTCCACGGTCCCGGGCCACTGTGCCAGTCCCTCGGACTCGTGACCGTGTTCCACGCCGCGGTCGAACATGACCTGTAGGCCCACGCAGATCCCCAGCACCGGACGGCCACCGCTCAACCGGCGATCGATGAGCCGCGGGGCGTCCACCGCGCGCAATCCCTCCATGACGGCCGCGAAGGCTCCCACGCCCGGGACCACGAGACCGTCCGCGTCCATGACGTCGCGCGGATCGGCGCTCAGCACCACCCGCGCGCCGGCCTCCTCGAGGGCGCGCACGGCAGATCGCACATTGCCCGCGCCGTAGTCCAGGACGACAACGCTCGGCGCCTCCGTCATGTTCTGCTCCGCCCCGCTCACAGGGCGCCCTTGGTGGACGGGACCACGCCGGCCATGCGGGCGTCGGGCTCCACGGCTTCGCGCAACGCCCGCGCAAGCGCCTTGAACTGGGCCTCGGCAATGTGGTGCGGATCGCGGCCGCGGATCACCTCCACGTGCAGGCACAACTGGGCGTGGTAGGCCAGGGACTCGAAGACGTGGCGGGTCATCGACCCGGTGAAGTGACCACCGATCAAGTGGTATTGCTGGCCCTCCGGTTCACCCGTGTGCACCACGTAGGGCCGCCCGGACACGTCCACCACGGCGGACGCGAGTGCCTCGTCGAGCGGCACGGTGGCCTGCCCGAAACGGCGGATCCCCCGCTTGTCCCCGAGTCCTTGGCGCAGCGCATCACCCAGGACGATCGCTGTGTCCTCGACCGTGTGGTGGACGTCGATGTCCGTGTCCCCGTGGGCCTGGATGTCCAGGTCGATCAGGGAGTGCTTGGACAGTGCCGTGAGCATGTGGTTGTAGAACGGCACCGTGGTCTCGATCGAGGACGTACCCGTCCCGTCCAGGTCCAGGCTCACGCGCACGGTGGATTCACTGGTCACGCGTTCCACCGTGGCGGTGCGGTGGTTCTCGACTGCGCTCATGAAAGACGACATCTCCTCGGGGACGGCGCCCGGCGACGGCTCGGCGGGCGGGTCCAGTCTAGATGGCTGGGGTGGGACCATGGGGCCGCGGCTAGACCGGTCCCACGGTTCGAGACGAGCCGGGCCGGCTCAGAATCTTGGCCCGGACGGTCCGGCTCAGGACCGGGCGAGGTAGGACTCCACGGCCTCGAGGAACGCGGTGGTCTCCGCTTCCGTCCCGGCGGTGACCCGTAGGTGGCCGGGGATCCCCACGTCCCGCACGAGGACGCCCTGGTCGAGCAGACCCTGCCACATGGCGTGGGCGTCCCCGCCGCACTCGAAGAACACGAAGTTGGAATCGGATTCGGCGGGGGTCAGGCCCAGTCGCTTGAGCTCGTCCACGATCCGGTCGCGCTGCAGTTTGATGTCCTCGACCGTGCCGAGCAGTGTCTCGTGGTGTTCGAGTGCGGCCAGTGCGGTCGCCTGGGTCACCGAGGACAGGTGGTACGGCAAGCGCACGAGGCGGATAGCGTCCGCGACGGAGCGGTCCGCGGCGAAGTACCCGAGCCGTGCACCCGCTAACGCGAACGCCTTGCTCATGGTGCGCGTGACGATGAGCCGGGGACGGCCGGGAAGCAGGGTTAGCGCCGAGGGGGTTCCGAAGCGCGCGAACTCGGCGTAGGCCTCG
The DNA here is from genome assembly GCF_040981035.1 of Kocuria sp. CPCC 205297. Classification (NCBI taxonomy): domain Bacteria; kingdom Bacillati; phylum Actinomycetota; class Actinomycetes; order Micrococcales; family Micrococcaceae; genus Kocuria; species Kocuria sp. CPCC 205297. The sequence continues at coordinate 21,386 of NZ_JAVKPY010000001.1, forward strand.
TCCACGACGACGATGGTGTTGCGGTCCTCCCCCGCCTCGTACACGGCCTCGACGACATCCAGTTCGAGCGCGGTCCCGGTGGGGTTGTTGGGCGAGCACAGGAACACGATGTTCGGGGCGTGCTCGCCCACCTGGCGTGCCGCCGACTCCGCGGACAGGGAGAAGTCCGCAGCGCGCTCCCCCGCGATGAACCGCGTTCCGGTCCCGAGGGCGAGCAACGGGTACATCGAGTACGTGGGGACGAAGCTCAACACGGAGCGCTCCGGCCCACCGAAGGCCTGCAGGATCTGCTGCAGGATCTCGTTGGACCCGTTGGCGGCCCACAGATTGTCCTCGGTCAGCTCGTGACCCAGATAGGACGCTAGGGCGGTCCGCAGATTGGTGAAGTCCCGGTCCGGGTAGCGGTTCAGGGACGCCGCGGCATCGGTGGCGCGCCGCGTGATGGCCCGAACCACGGGCTCGGGAACCGGATGGGTGTTCTCGTTGGTGTTCAGTGCGACACGGACTTCCAGCTGGGGAGCACCGTAGGGAGACAAGCCCCGCAGGTCGTCGCGCAGCGGAAGGGCTTCGAGGGAATCATCACGAGAATTCACCAGACCAGTCTATGGACTCGGCGCATATCCGGTCACACGACGTCTCACGGTGTGTCGATTCCCGGACCAGTCGTGACACCGCCCGGAGCTTGTCGGCGCACCAGGAGTCGCTCACTTGGCACCGACGGATCACGTCACCGACGGGTCACCGTCAGCGGGACGGGACCTCCAGGACCTGACCCGTGTGCAGGGTGGAGGACGTCAGACCGTTGAGCTCGGCGATGTCGTTCATGACCTCGCGGGTGTCCCGCTGCGGGTCCGCCACGGCGGCGATCTCCCACAGGGTCTGGTCCGCCTGCACCGTGACTCCGTGGGTCACGGGCGCCCCCGCCGGTTCCGTGGATGCCTTGACCGTGGGCGGCAGCAGGAAGACGGCGGCGACCACCAACAGGGCCGCCGCTCCCGTGACGAAGGGCAGTCCGATCAGGAAGAACCGGCCGCGGCGGGTGAGCTGCAGCGGCGAGCGAGCGGCGCGCGGGGCGGCCTGGACGGACGCGGCGCGGGCCGACGTACGAGCGCGCACGGCGGCGGAGGACGCAGCCGTGGCGGAACGAACGGATCGCGACAAGGTGAGAGCGGTCATGGCTACCTCCTGGTGATCTGACCGGATCCACCCGAAGGTGGCGGTGTTCGAACGCGGAGCGTATTTAGAACACATTTTCGAATCTCTACCAACAGTTCTAGCACGGGTGTACGAATGCTGTCGAGGACCTTTTCGAACACATATTTGAACCCGGGGACGCGCGCGGGTTAAGCTCGAGGTCACACAGGAGTTAGTTGACCCCGCGTCTCCGACACGCATAAGCGGCCTCCGCGGCCCACCGCAGGGTGTGCACAGCGTGGACGGTGAAAGGACCCCGCACGTGAGCACTTCTTCCCCGAATCAGCAGGCGTCCGACCGACGCTCGCGCACGCTCACCCCTCGACAAGCACGGATCCTCGGTGCCGTGCAGCGCTGCATCACCACGCGCGGCTACCCGCCGTCCATGCGTGAGATCGGTGACACCGTGGGTCTGGCGTCCCTGTCCAGCGTGACCCATCAGCTCGGCCAGCTCGAGAAGTGGGGCTACCTGCGCCGGGATCCGCGCCGACCCCGCGCCATGGAGGTCCTGCGCCCGTTGAGCGCGGAGGAACTCGACCGCCACCTGGGGCCGGCCGACGAGCCCGCGGGTTCCGTGGAGTCCTTGGCGACCCGCGCATCGGGCGCCGGGTCCCCCGCGGTGCACACCATGGGCGACCTGCCCGCCGCGGACGACGACGACGCCATGGTCCCCGTACCGCTCGTGGGGCGCATCGCCGCCGGTGGCCCCATCACCGCCGAACAATCGGTCGAGGAGGTCTACTCCCTGCCACGGCAGTTCGTGGGTCACGGCCAGTTGTTCATGCTCAAGGTCTCCGGGGACTCCATGATCGACGCTGCCATCTGCGACGGCGACTGGGTCGTGGTGCGCCAACAGAACTCCGCGCAGAACGGGGACGTCGTGGCTGCCCTGCTGGACGACGAAGCGACCGTCAAGACCTTCCGCCAGCGCGACGGCCACACGTGGCTGCTGCCCCAGAACACCCGCTACGAACCCATCCTGGGTGATCACGCGACCGTGATGGGAAAGGTCGTCTCGGTCTTCCGCTCCCTGTAGCTCGCCCTCCGAACGGTTCCGGGAACCGCGCGTCGCGTCACGCGGGACGGCACCACGGACGTGAGCACAGCGAGGTCGAACGCTCAGGAGCGCGCCAATCGCTCTAACGCCCCGAGAACGGTCGAGCGGTCCGTGGTGGGCCACAGCGGCGGGAGGGACTGGGCCAGGAAGGGCCCGTAGCGCGCCGTGGCGAGCCGCGAGTCCAGCACGGCGACGACGCCCTTGTCCCCGCTCGCACGGATCAGTCGGCCGGCGCCCTGCGCCAGGCGCACCGCGGCGTGGGTGGCCGAGACCGACATGAACCCGTTGCCGCCTGCCCGTTCGGCCGCGCGTGTGCGCGCGGTGCCCAGGGGATCGTCCGGGCGCGGGAACGGGATCCGGTCGATCACGACCAGTCGGCACGATTGCCCCGGCACGTCCACTCCCTGCCACAGGCTCATGGTTCCGAACAGGCTCGCTGAGGGATCGTCGGTGAACTCTTTGACCAGGGACGGCAGGGAGGCGTCCCCCTGGCACAGGATGGGCAGCTCTGTACGATCGCGCAGCGCCTCCGCCGCGTCCTCCGCGGCCCGGCGGGACGAGAACAGACCGAGCGCGCCGCCGCCCGAGGCCTCGAGCAGCCCGAGCAGTTCCTCGAGTTGCTCCTCCGAGACGCCACGGCCGGGTTTCGCGAGGTGCTTGGCCACGTAGAGGATGCCCTGGCGGCGGTAGTCGAAGGGGCTGCCCACGTCCACGCCCCGCCACGCGGGGGACCCCGGGCCCTGCAGGCCGAGAGCCCCGGCCGTGGACGAGAACGATGACCCCACGGCCAGGGTCGCCGAGGTCAGCACGACCGTGCGCCCGTCGAACAACCCCTCCCGCAGGGGCCCCGCGACGCTGAGCGGCGCGATGTTCAGGGTCGCCGGTTCGCCTTCGGACGCTCCCACGTATCCCTCGGTGGGCGACCAGCGACCCACGCGGGAGATCCACAGGACGTCATGGGCGGTGTCCGCCGACAGCATGCGCTCGGCGGTGTCCAGCAGCTCGGACAATCGTGAGCGGGCCGCGTGACGTGCCGCGTCCTCGCCCTTGGAATCGCCCTTGGTGTCACTGAGCCCCGTGCGCGCGGCGTCCTGAACGCCACCGACCGCGTAGACCTGCTCCTCGGTGAAGCCTCGTGGCAACAGTCCGGACGGGTCGGGGTCGAAGGCGAGATCGAAGGCCTGCGCGGCCTTCTCGAGTGCATCGCTCGACGCCGCGGTGTGCTTGCGCACGGCCGTGGCCGCCGCTCGTACCGCGGCGGCGGACAGCGACGCGGTCACGGCACCCGTGACCCGGTCCCGCAGCTCATGGGCCTCGTCAACGATCACGACGTCGTGCTCGGGCAGGACCGCAAGCCCCTCGAACGCGTTGATCGCGAGCAGCGCGTGGTTGGTGATCACCACGTCCGCCTCGCCGGCCTCGGCCCGGGCGCGCTCGGCGAAGCACTCCTCCACGAGGGGGCACTTGCGCCCCAGGCACTCCTTGGCGGTCACGGAGACCTGCCGCCACGCGGCGTCCGTGACACCCGGCTGGACGTCGTCCCGGGCCCCGGTCTCGGTGGTCTCGACCCATTCCCGCAACCGCAGCACCTGCTGGGCCAAGCCACCGAGGGGGCGATCCGCGCCCCCTGCGGCGGGTCCCGAACCGGGGACGTCGAACAGGGCGCCGTCGTCGTCCGGGTAGCCGCCCTCGACCTTGTGCAGGCACGCGTAGTTGGAGCGGCCCTTGAGCAGCGCGACGACGGGGCGGTCGTCCAGTTCGTCCTCGAGCGCGTCGAGCAAGCGGGGGACGTCCCGGCCCGTGATCTGGGACTGCAGGGCCAGCGTGGCCGTGGCCACGACCACGGGCTTGTCCGCGGTGCGGGCGTGGCGCAGGGCCGGGACGAGGTACGCGAGTGACTTACCCGTTCCTGTCCCGGCCTGAACCAACAGATGCCGGCCGGTCTCGAGGGCCTCGGCGACCTTGGCCGCCATGAACCGCTGTCCCTCCCGGCGCTGCCCGCCCAACGCGGTCACGGCGGAGTCGAGGAGCTCGAGCGTGTCCACCGCGCCGGGCAGCGTTTCGGGGCGGACGTCCGAAAGGTCGTGCCCCGCTTCGTCGACGAACGATGCGCTCATGCTCCGGCGGGATCCCCCGCGGTGGGCGCGGCAGCCGGGCTCCCAGGCTCCGCCACGCGGTAGGGCTCGAGTTCACCCACGAGTTCCTCGCGAACGCGCACACGCAACCGCGTACCCTCGGGAGTGTGTTCCGTGCGCAGGATCTCGGCGTCCTGGGCGTGCAGCCGGGAGACCACCTCGCCGTGAATGTAGGGCACGAGCAGTTCCATGTCGTGGTCTGGGCGCGGAATGGCGGAGGAGATCAACCGCTGCAATTCCTCGATGCCCTCTCCGGTGCGCGCCGACACGGCCACCGACGGGTGCTCGTGATTGCGCAAACGACCCAGCACCACGGGATCCGCGATGTCGGCCTTGTTCAGGGCCACGATCTCCGGGATGTCATTGGCGCCCACGTCCGTGAGGACGTCCCGCACGGCCTTGAGCTGACCCTCCGGATCCGGGTGGGAGGCATCCACCACGTGCACGATGACGTCTGCGTCCGCGACCTCTTCCAGGGTGGAGCGGAACGCCTCGACCAACTGGGTGGGCAGCGAGCGCACGAAGCCCACGGTGTCCGCGAGCGTGTAGCCGATCCCGTCCGGGGTCTCGGCCTTGCGCACCGTGGGATCCAGCGTGGCGAACAGCGCGTTCTCCACGAGGACCCCGGCATCCGTCAACCGGTTGAGCAGGGACGACTTACCCGCGTTGGTGTACCCCGCGATCGCTACCGAGGGCACGGAATGACGCTTGCGGTTGAGTCGCTTGGTCTCACGCGCCGGCTTCATGGCCGCGATCTCCCGACGCAACTTGGCCATGCGCTGGCGGATCCGGCGCCGGTCCAGTTCGATCTTGGTCTCACCGGGACCACGGCTACCGATACCCTCACCGGAGGCCGCACGGCCACCGGCCTGCCGGGACAGCGACTCACCCCAACCACGCAGACGCGGGAGCATGTACTCGAGCTGCGCCAGCTCCACCTGCGCCTTGCCCTCCTTGGACTTGGCGTGCTGGGCGAAGATGTCCAGGATGAGGCCCGTGCGGTCGATGACCTTGACCTTCACGACGTCCTCGAGAGCACGACGCTGCGACGGCGCGAGCTCGGCATCCACGATGACGGTGTCCGCACCGGTCGCGGCCACCACGTCCTTGAGTTCCAGGGCCTTGCCCGAGCCGAGGTACGTGCCGGGGTCCGGGGTCGCGCGCCGCTGCAGCAGACCGTCCATGACCTCGGAACCGGCGGTCTCAGCGAGCGCCGCGAGCTCACGCAGCGAGTTCTCCGCATCGGCCAGGGTCCCGCTCGAGAACAGACCCGCCAGGACGACGCGCTCGAGCCGCAGCTGCCGGTACTCGACCTCGGTGACGTCCTCGAGCTCGGTGGACAGTCCGGCGACACGGCGCAGCGCGTGACGTTCGGCGAGGTCCTGCTGATCGCCGTCGGATTCGACGTGGACGTGGTCCTCGTCCGCGAGCTCACGGGCGCGGCCCAGGTGATCGTGTCCGCCGCCCGCTGCGTACGAGGCGGCGTGGTCGCGGGCGCCGTGGACGCCCCGTTCATCGTCGAAGACGTCCTGACCGGCGTCGTGTACGTGGGTGGGTTCGGAGCGTGCGCGCGCACGGGCCAGGACACGCGAGACGACGTCCTCCAGTTCCGGTCCGGTCAGTTCCGCGGAGTGTCCGGGCTGCTTCGGAGCGGGATTCTGGTGCTGGTGAGATTGCGTCATATTTCCTTGATCTATGGCTGGAGACGGTTGACCAAGTCTAGCGCCGGGCACTGACATGACGGGCGGGGGCACTAGCATGTGGAGCCATGGCCCCCGAGAATCCCGCGCAGCATTACTTCGTGTCCGACCCGTCCGTCGCGGAGAAACCGCGGCGGATCACCGTGGAGCTGCGGGGCCGCACCGTGGACGTGGGGACGGCCGCGGGGGTCTTCTCCCCCTCGGACCTGGACAAGGGAACCGCCGCGCTGCTGCGCAACGTGCCCGATCCGCACGGGCGGAACCTGCTCGACATCGGGTGCGGGTGGGGGCCGATCACCCTGGCCCTCGCGCTCGCTGCACCGAGTGCCACGGTCACCGCGGTGGACGTCAACGAACGCAGCCTGCGGCTGACTGCGGCGAACGCGCGGGAGCTGGGTCTCACGGGCGTGGAGACCCATCTACCCGAGGACGTACCCTCGGATCGTACGTTCGACACCATGTGGTCCAACCCGCCGATCCGCGTGGGGAAGCAGGAACTGCACGACATCCTCATGATGTGGCTCCCCCGCCTCGCGCCCGGTGGTACGGCGTGGCTCGTGGTACAGAAGAACCTGGGTGGGGACTCACTGCAGCGCTGGCTCGCGGCCACCCTGGGTGAGGGGTATTGCGTGGACCGGGCCGCAACCGACAAGGGCTTCCGCGTCATCACCGTCCAGCGCGCCTGAGGCGCGCGGAGGCACGCATGCCGGGGCGGGAACCGGGGTCGCGTGTACGGCGTTGGAACCTATACCCCCGGGCGTTGGGTCGGAAACAGGAGCCAGGGGTGCCGCTCCGGGAGCCGGCGCGCAGCGTCGTCGTCGGACGATGCATGCAACAGGGCCGCGCGGCGAGGCCCTCCCGACTCAGCCCACCGCGGCACGAACGCGACCGACTCAGACGAGCTCGGCGGTGGCCACCACGCGCACCGGACCCGCGAGGACGACATGCTCGGTGCCGTCCGGGGCGGGCACGAACGTCACGGACAGCACGCCCCCGGGGACACGCACGAACCAGCGGTCCGGGGAGTCGGGACCGCCCCAGAAACGGGTGGCCGCCGCGGCCGCGCACGCGCCCGTGCCGCACGAGTACGTCTCGCCGACACCCCGTTCATGCACGCGCATCTCGAGGCGACCGAACTCGGAATCGCCATCGTCCGAGGGCACCACGAACTCCACGTTGGTCCCCTCGGGAGGGGTGGGTTCCACGACGGGCGCGGTGTGTAGGTCCAGCCCGTCCAACTTCTCGCCCTCGGACAGGGCCACGACCGTGTGGGGATTGCCCATGCTGATGGACACCCCCGGGCGCGGGACCGTGAGGCCCTCCGCATTCACGAGGCAATCCGAACCGCGCTCGCGCGCGGCGTCCCCATCCTCGAAGCTCCACGGACCCATGTCCACGGCGTAGCCGTCGGACGTACGCGCCACGGTGCGCATCCCCGCGCGCGTGCCGATGCGCAGTTGGGAACCGCGCGGAAGGCTCACGAGCCCCTCGCGCACGAGGTGGTCCACGAACACCCGCACCCCGTTACCGCACATCTGCGCCACGGAACCGTCCCCGTTGCGGTAGTCCATGAACCACTCGACGTCCGGGTGCGCTTCGGCGAGCTCGCCGGCATCGGCCACGTGCTCGGTGCGCACGGCGCGGATCAGGCCGTCACCGCCCAGCCCGAGGTGTCGGTCGCACACCGCCGCGACCGTGTCCGGTGAGACGTCCAGGGTGCCGTCCCGGTCCGTGAAGACCACGAAGTCGTTTCCCGTGCCGTGCGCCTTGGTCACGCGCACGCCCGCCAGTTCCTGCCAGTTCACGCTGCCTACCGTCCCCTCGGTCGTGTCAGTCATCGCCGCCATCATACTGAGCCCGGACGACGTCCATTGCCCGTTCCGGCAGCGCGGACGGTCCCGCGGGATCGTCCGCCCGCAACCAGTGCACGCGAGGATCCGCCCGGAACCACGTGCGCTGGCGCTTCACGAACCTGCGGGTGGCGGTCACGGTCTCGTCCCGGGCGCGCTCGAGCGTACTCGTGCCGTCGAGCACCGCGAGCAACTGGGGGTACCCCAGGGCCTTCCCGGCGGTGGGGCTCTCGCGCAGCCCCCGGGCCGCGAGCGCTCGTACTTCGTCCAGCCACCCCCGCTCGAGCATGGTGTCCACGCGGCGGGCCACCCGCTCGTTGAGCACGTCCCGCTCCATGGCGAGACCGATCTGCACCGTGGGCCGCACGTACCGGCGCTCGGGCATGAACGATGTGAAGGGCCGTCCGGTCAGCCGATGCACCTCGATCGCCCGGACCAGTCTGCGGTCGTCCTTGACCGTGGCCGCCGATTCGGGATCCACGTCCGCGAGCCGCTGCAGCATGTGGGGATGCCCGTGCTCGTGCAGCTCGGCTTCGACCCGCGCTCGCAGCTGCGGATCGGTTCCGGGGAATTCGATGTGGTCGAGCACCGCGCGCACGTACAGTCCCGAGCCGCCCACGAGGACGGGCACGTTGCCGCGTTCCTCGATCTCGGCGATGACGGTGCGAGCGCGAGTCTGGAACGCGGCGACCGACGCTTCCTCGTGCAGGTCCAAGATGTCGAGCAGGTGGTGCGGCACTCCCCCGCGTTCCTCCGGGGGCAGCTTGGCGGTCCCGATGTCCATGCCCCGGTAGAACTGCAGGGCGTCCGCGTTGACGATCTCCCCGCCCACGCGCTGGGCGATCGCGATCCCGAGGTCCGACTTCCCGGTCCCCGTGGGCCCCACGACCGCCACGACCGGGCGTTGCGTCCCCCGGGTCATACCGCGCTCAGGGCTTCCGCAGCGACGGCATGCCCAGCCCCACGGCGGCGGGTTTGCCCGAGGACGACGGCGCACCACACGATTCCGCCTGAGCGGCCTCCCACGCGTCCCCGCCGCGGGAGCGCCGCACGCTGTACTCGTTCGCGTCCCGCGGGTCCGCGAGCAGGTGGTACGTGGCGGCCCCGGTCACCGGAACCGTGACGAAATCACCCGGGCGCGGTTGTGCGGCTCCGTCCGGGACACTGAAGTGCACGAGCCGCTGATCCGGGCCCCGCCCGCTCAGTCGGTGCGTGGCTTCGGACTTCCGCCCCGATTGGGCGCTCACGAGCACCTCCGTGCGCGTGCCCACGAGCTCGCGGTTCAACTCCGCGCTGATCCGGTCCTGCAGGGCGGTCAACCGTTCGAAGCGTTCCTGCACCACGGGGGCGGGGACCTGGTTCGCCATCTCCCCGGCGGGAGTGCCCGGGCGCACCGAATACTGGAAGGTGAACGCGGAGGAGAACCGGGAGGCCTCCACGACGTCCAGGGTGTCCTGGAAGTCCTGCTCGGTCTCCCCTGGGAAGCCCACGATGATGTCGGTGGTGATCGCGGCGTGCGGGATCCGCTCACGCACCCGGTCCAGGATGCCCAGGAACTTCTTGGAACGGTACGAGCGCCGCATGTCCTTGAGGATCCGGTCCGAACCGGACTGCAGCGGCATGTGCAACTGAGGCATCACGTTGGGGGTTTCCGCCATGGCATCGATCACGTCGTCCGTGAAGGCCGCGGGGTGCGGACTCGTGAAGCGCACCCGCTCCAACCCCTGGATGTCCCCGCAGGCGCGCAGCAGTTTGGCGAACGCACCGCGGTCACCGAACTCCACGCCGTACGAGTTCACGTTCTGCCCCAGCAGGGTCACTTCCACCGCACCGGAGTCCACGAGCGCCTGGACCTCGGCGAGGATGTCCCCGGGACGGCGGTCCTTCTCCTTGCCGCGCAGCTGGGGGACGATGCAGAACGTGCACGTGTTGTTGCACCCCACCGAGATGGACACCCACCCCGCATATGCCTGTTCCCGCTTGGTCGGCAGTGCCGACGGGAACGTCTCGAGGGCTTCCAGGATTTCCACCTGGGCCTGCTCGTTGTGCCGGGCGCGTTCCAGCAGGACCGGCAGGGACCCGATGTTGTGGGTCCCGAAGACCACGTCCACCCACGGGGCCTTATCGACGATGGTGGCGCGGTCCTTCTGGGCGAGGCAGCCGCCCACCGCGATCTGCAACCGTTCGTTGCGCCGCTTGACGGGGGCCAGCTGACCCAGCTGGCCGTACAGCTTGTTGTCCGCGTTCTCCCGGACGGCACACGTGTTGAACACGACCAGGTCCGGATCACGGTTCACCGCGGGAACGTATCCGGCGCTCTCGAGCAGTCCCGTGATGCGCTCGGAGTCGTGGGCGTTCATCTGGCATCCGAGAGTGCGCACCTCGTAGGCGGGTGCATCGGTGGCGATCACGGGTTCCTGCACGGCATGGGGCATCTGAGTCACCTCACCATTTTAGGGACGGGGTCAAATCGCCGGATCTCGGCCGTCCACGGCCAAAGGGGCACCGATCAGGGCGTGTCCCACACGTGGGCGCCGTCCGGATCCGGCCGATCGCGCCCGCCCATTGTGGACCCGCCCGCGGCGTACTCATCTCCCGAGAACCCGTCTCCCGGGAACCCGTCTGCGGAGAACTCGTCACCGGCGAACTCGTCACCCGCGGACTCCTCCGATTCGAACTCCTCCGCCGAGGCCTCCAGCGCGCCCAGCTCCTCCTTGACCACGGCGAACGCGAGTCCCGGCGGGTACCCCTTGCGTCCGAGCATGCTCACGAGCCTGCGGGTCAGCCGGTCGCGTTCCTTGCGGTCCGACGGGTCCACGGAGGCGGGCAACTTCTTGCGCACGAGGACGTGGGCGTCCCGCAGTTCGTCGTGGTCGGAGCGCTGTTCGAGGGCCTCGTCCGCGATCTCACCCGTGATCCCGCGCTGCGCGAGTTCTCGGCGCAGAGCCGAGCGGGACAACCGGCGGGTCTCGGCGCGCGACCTGACGAACATCCCCGCGTAGGCCCGGTCGTCCACGAGGTTCACTTCCTCGAACCGGTCGAGCACCTCCCGAGCGACGTCCTCGGGGACGTTGCGGTCCGCGAGTTTGTCCTCGAGCTGGTGCCGCGACTTGGCCGATGCGCTCAGCTGTCGCAGGACGATGGCGCGGGCGACGTCGCGGGGATCGGCTTCCGCTTCACCCGATGACTCCGCGGACGCGGGCGGCGCCGCCGGGCTCCAATGGGAATCGGAGGCCCGGCGGCGCCGGGAACCATAGCGCTTAGATTCAGTCATGAAGGGACGGCGTCAGCTCAGAATGCCGGAAGTTCGGTCTCGTCCTTGGCCGGTGCGAACGGGGCATCCGGGTCCAGGTCCTGGGGATCGTCGCCGAACCCCTCCGTGTCCTGGGAGGCCTGGTCCGGGTCCTCGCTGATCCCGAGCTTGACCAGGATCTTGCGTTCGATCTCCTGGGCGAGTTCCGGGTTGTCCTTGAGGAAGCGGCGCGAGTTCTCCTTGCCCTGGCCGAGCTGGTCCCCCTCGTAGGTGAACCACGCACCGGACTTCTTCACGATGCCGTGTTCCACGCCCATGTCGATCAGGCCGCCCTCGATGGAGATGCCCTGACCGTAGAGGATGTCGAACTCGGCCTGCTTGAAGGGCGGGGCCATCTTGTTCTTGACGATCTTGGCGCGGGTGCGGTTACCCACGGGGTTCGCACCGTCCTTGAGGGTCTCGATCCGGCGGACGTCCACGCGGACGGAGGCGTAGAACTTCAGCGCCTTACCACCCGTGGTGGTCTCCGGGGAGCCGAAGAACACGCCGATCTTCTCGCGCAGCTGGTTGATGAAGATCGCGGTGGTGTTGGTGTGGGACAACCGACCCGTGATCTTACGCAGGGCCTGGGACATCAACCGGGCTTGCAGACCCACGTGGCTGTCGCCCATTTCGCCCTCGATCTCCGCCTTGGGCACGAGGGCCGCCACGGAGTCGATCACGATGATGTCGATGGAGCCCGAACCCACGAGCATGTCCATGATCTCGAGCGCCTGCTCACCGGTGTCCGGCTGGGACACCAGCAAGTTATCCGTGTCCACACCGAGCTTCTCGGCGTAGACCGGGTCCAGCGCGTGCTCGGCGTCGATGAAGGCGGCGATCCCGCCGGCCTTCTGGACGCTGGCCACGGCGTGCAGGGCCACGGTGGTCTTACCCGAAGATTCCGGGCCGTAGATCTCCACGACACGGCCGCGGGGGAACCCGCCGATACCCAGTGCGACGTCCAGCGCGATGGAACCGGTGGGGATGGTCTCGATCTTGTTGGCGGGGCGATCCCCCAGCCGCATGACCGATCCCTTGCCGTAGTTCTTGTCGATCTGGGACAGGACGGTGTCCAGCGCCTTCTGACGATCGGATCCGGCCACCTGAGAGGGTGCCGGTGCGCCCTTGGACTTGGCTGCCATGTTTCACCTCGGTTCTCGGGGGCCGGGGCGGCCCTGTCGATGTCTTCGCGTTCCACGGTACAAAGGGGGTCCGACAGCCATAAGAGACCGGACGGGTTGTGGAGCGCGCGTGAGCTGATTCGAATATACCTTCGAAGACGGCGTGGCGCACGCCGTCCACGGCGAACTCAGCGCCGGGGCGGTTGATCCGGACCCCACCACCGGGACTCGGGGATATCCTGGGCGCGGCACACCGCGAACCACACCGTCTTGGGGTCCGTCCCGGACTCGAGGGCCTCCGCGGCCGTGCGCTCACCCAACTCGGTCAAAACCAGATCCCGAGCGAGAACCCGGCTGTACACCGCCCCGAATTCGTGGGACATCAGGTCCCAGAACGCACTGACTCGCATGAACGACTTCTCCTCGGTATCGACGCTGCATAGATCCGCTAATTCTCCACGCTGTGCGGACCCCACGGTGATGCGATGAGCAACGGACCCGCCCACAGGGCGGGTCCGTTCGTTGGTCTGGTGCACCGCGGCCGGTTCGGCCGCAGCGAGCGGGGTCTGACTCAGTGCGCGCCGGCGGCGGTGCCACCGCGCAGCTGACGCATCTCCCGCGTGAACTCCTCCGTGAGCTCGGACGGCACGGTGTCAGGGATGAACGTGCCCTCGGCGTAGGCGAGACGGTCCGCGACCTCGCGCAGCATCTGGGACATCGGGATGTCCAGTGCCGCACAGATGGACGCGAGCAATTCGGAGGAGGCTTCCTTCTGTCCTCGCTCCACCTCGCTCAGGTACCCCAGCGAGACGCGGGCACTGTGCGAGACCTCGCGCAGGGTCCGGCCCTGACGCTGGCGGACGTTGCGCAGCACCTCGCCTATCTCCTGACGCAGGACACCGACCTTGACATCATTGGTTTTCCCGTGAGCTTCATCGGACACACCCACGTCCTTCCAACGGACAACACCATTGACAGACACGGGTTGCTTCGTCATGTGAATTGCTTCTCCTCGTACGAATTGACGGGGCCTTCTGCATCGCTGACGACGCAGTGGTCGAGGCCTCTTGAGCCCATCGGGCTCAACCTCTGATATCCATAACGGGCTTACGTGTTCGATTGTTCCCGCTCGGCGGCCTAAAAACACTAGGCGTTGGCTGAGAATGAGATTTGAGTCGTCAATGCGTCAAGCGCGCGGCCCACGGTGGCTTGCCGGATTTCGGCCCGGTCACCGCTGAGATCCAAACGCTCCACCCGCTCCACACCCGGACCCGCGATCCCCACGAAGACGGTTCCCACGGGGTGTCCGTCGTGCGGTTCCGGCCCGGCGACCCCGGTGGTGGACACGGCCCAGTCCACGCCCAGGCGCTCGCGCGCGCCGCGGGCCATGGCCACCGCGACCTGCGGGTTCACCGCCCCGCGTTCCTCGAGCAGCTCCTGGGACACACCCAGCACGCGTTCCTTGACGGCGTGCGAGTAGCTCACGACCGCTCCCTCGAAACACGCCGAGGCACCCGCCACGGTCACGATCGCGGATGCGAGCGCGCCCCCGGTGAGGGATTCGGCCGTGCCCACCGTGACCCCGCGGGCGATGGCGCGGCGCACGAGCTCCGCGGCGTCGTACCCCGGCCGGTTCTCTGTCACGCCGCATCCCCGCGCACGGCCCGGTTGCGCAACTGCACGGCCTTGATCACGTAGTCGATGCCCGTGATCACGGTGGCGAGCAACGCGAGCGCGGTGAGCACCCACGCGAACCACAGCCACCACTGCCCCACGAAGGGGGTGAGCGGCAACAGCAGAGCGATCAGCGCCGCGGTCTGCAGGACGGTCTTGGTCTTGCCGCCCTTCGACGCGGCCATCACGCCGTAGCGGATCACCACGAATCGCATGAGCGTGATGCCCCACTCGCGCACCAGGATCACGATCGTGACCCACCACCACAGTTCCCCGAGCATGGACAGCACCACGAACGCGGCACCCGTGAGCAGTTTGTCCGCGATGGGATCGGCGATCTTGCCGAAACTCGTGATGAGGTTGCGCGCCCGGGCGATGTCCCCGTCGAGCTTGTCCGTGAGCATCGCGAGCCCGAACGTGACCACGGCGGCCCAGCGCATGCCCATGGAGTCCTGGCCGTGGGTCCCCCCGGCCCACAGGAACCAGACGAAGAACGGGACCATGACGATCCGCAGGGCCGTCAGGGCGTTGGGCAGGTTCCAGTTGGAGCTGTTGGGTGCCGGCTCCGCAGGCGGGGTGTTCTCGTGTGCGCTCATCGTCCTGTCAGCTCCCATGCGTCCTCGGCTGTCTCGGATCCGTCGTGGTAGTCGTGGGCGACGTCGGCCAGCGACGCCTCCACCGGGTCCTCGCCGTAGTCCACGGACCCCGTGGCGGGTGCGGCGGGAGCCGGGGGCTCCTCGCCGCGGATCAGGGCGAGGGTCGCGGCGAGGTCGTCCGGCTTGACGAGGACGTCACGTGCCTTGGACCCCTCGGACGCCCCGACTACGCCGCGTGACTCGAGCAGGTCCATGAGCCGCCCAGCCTTCGCGAAACCCACGCGCAGCTTGCGCTGGAGCATGGACGTGGACCCGAACTGCGTGGTGATGATCAGCTCGGCGGCCTGCAGCAGGACGTCGAGGTCGTCCCCGATGTCCTCGTCGATCGTCTTCTTGGGCGCTTCCTGCACGACGTCGTCGCGGTAGTGCGTGCTCATCTGCGACTTCACGTGCTCCACGACCTTGTGGATCTCCGACTCGGAGACCCACGCGCCCTGCACACGCATGGGCTTGGACGCGCCCATGGGCAGGAACAGGGCGTCACCCTGGCCGATCAGCTTCTCCGCACCGGGCTGGTCCAGCACCACGCGGGAGTCGGTGACCGAGGACGTCGCGAACGCCATCCGGGACGGGACGTTGGCCTTGATCAGACCGGTCACGACGTCCACCGAGGGCCGCTGCGTGGCGAGCACGAGGTGGATGCCTGCGGCACGCGCGAGCTGGGTGATCCGCACGATCGCGTCCTCGACGTCCCGCGGGGCCACCATCATGAGGTCCGCGAGCTCGTCCACGATCACGAGCAGGTACGGGTAGGGGCGGATGGTGCGCTTGGACCCGGGTTCGGGTTGCACCTTCCCGTTGCGCACGGCCTTGTTGAAGTCGTCGATGTGCTTGTACCCGAAGTGGGAGAGGTCGTCGTAGCGCGCGTCCATCTCCCGCACGACCCACTGCAGGGCCTCGGCGGCCTTCTTGGGGTTGGTGATGATCGGGGTGATCAGGTGCGGCACGCCCTCGTACGCGGTGAGTTCCACACGCTTGGGGTCCACCATGACCAGGCGCACCTCGTCCGGGGTGGAGCGCATGAGGATCGAGACGATCATGGAGTTCACGAACGAGGACTTACCCGCACCGGTAGCACCGGCCACGAGCATGTGCGGCATCTTGGCGAGGTTCGCGAGCACGAAGCCGCCCTCCACGTCCTTGCCCACGCCCATGATCATGGGGTGTTCGGACGCCCGGGCCTTCTGCGAGCGCAGCACGTCCCCCAGCGCCACGGTCTCACGATCCGTGTTGGGGATCTCGATGCCGATCGCGGACTTGCCCGGGATGGGCGAGAGGATCCGCACGTCCGCGGACGCCACCGCGTACGCGATGTTCTTGGACAGCGCCGTGACGCGCTCCACCTTGGTCCCGGAGCCCAGTTCGATCTCGTAGCGCGTGACCGTGGGCCCGCGCGAGAAGCCGGTGACCTCGGCGTCCACCTTGAACTGTTCGAGTACGCTCGTGAGCGCCCGGACCACCTGGTCGTTGGCCTCGGAGCGTTCCTTGGCGGGCGGGCCCTGCACGAGGTCCGCCACGGGCGGGAGGCTGTAGGCTACGTCGCCCTGCAGCTTGAGCTGCTCGGAGCGGGCCGGGATGGGGGTCGCGGGCGTGTGGGTGCGGGGCTGGGCGTCATCGTCCACCTTGAGGGCGGGCGCGTCCGACGCCGCCGCGGTGTCCGCCGCGGGCGCGATCCCCTGCTCCTCGCGTAATTTCTGGGCGGCGCGCTGGGACTTGGTGGGGCGCTTCTCGCCGGGGCGCAAGGCGGCCCCCGGGTTCGGGATCGCGTCGGTGTCCTGGACCTCGGACGCCGCGGTGGCGCCCGCCGCCTGCGCGGCGTCGCGCACGGAGGAGGACCCACCGGCAGAACCCCCGCGCGCGGAGCGCTCCGCGTGCGAGCCGACGTCGAACACGCTCGTCGATCCCGCATCCCGTGCCTCGCGGCGGTTGGCCTCGCCCACGACAGCGCGCTCGAACGCCTCGTCACCGTCGTAGCGTTCCAGCTCGTGGCGCTGCTTGCGTCGCTCGGAGCGCCGTGAGCGCTTCTCGCGTGTGGGCCGGGTGGGATCGAGGTAGGAGCGGTCGTGCGCGGGATCGGTGACGTCGATCGCGCGGGGCTCGTACTGGCCCGTGAGACGGCGGTAGAGCTCGCGCAAGCGCGGCCCGATCTCCCCCACGGGCGTGGCGGTCATGACGAGCACGGCCAACGCCGCGAGCAGCACGAACACCGCGAGCGCGCCCCACCGGGTGATCAGGGACGCCAACGGGTCCGCGGCCAGGAAGCCCACGAAACCACCCGCGCGCCACACGGCGTCGAACCCGTCACCCAGACCGGGCGCGCCGCCCAGCAGGTGCGCGGTGCCCGCGCCGGCGACGGACAGCGCGAGCAGACCGATCGCGATGCGGTTGTTGGCCTGCGTGGCCTCGGGGTGACGGAAGACGCGGATCGCGAAGAAGAAGCAGAAGATGGGCAGCACGAGGGCCATGAACCCGAAGGTCCCGCCCACGACCGCGTGCACCCAGGACGCGGGGATCGCCACGAGCGCGAGGTCCACGCCGCGCAGGTTCCACCACTCGACCGCGGCGATCACGACGGCGAGCACGAGCCACACGAGCGCACCGCCGTCGCGGCGCTGTTCGGGAGCCATGTCCGTGCGCACGGTCCCCACGCGGCGCACCGCGGCCCCCACCACGTGTCCGGCGCCGGACCACGCGTTGACCACCCCGTGCAAGGCGGTGGAACCGGCCGAGGGCCCCGTGGATCCGGAGCGTGCGGACGTGGACCGTGCGGGGGCCTTCTTGCCGTTCTTAGGGGAACGCGCGGAACTCGAGGACCTGCCGGAGGCCTTCGAGGAGCGCGCGGGGGAAGTTCGAGACGCCATGCCCCCAGGGTACCCGCACTGCGCAGCGGCCCGCCCGGAGTCGGATCCGGGCGGGCCGCTGCGCAGTGCGGTGGTTCGGGGCGTCAGGCCTCGACGACCACGGGCACGATCATGGGCTTGCGCCGCAGCTTGCGGGAGACCCACGAGCCCACGGTGCGCCGCACGATCTGCTGCAACTGGTGGGTCGTGTGGTTCTTGCCGCTCTCGCCGAGCGCGTCCTCGAGGGCCGCGGAGATCCGGGGGCGGATCTCGTTGAACACGGTGTCCTCCTCGGCCACGCCGCGCGCGTGGATGTCCGGGCCGGAGACGATCTTGCCGGTGTCCCGGTTGACCACGGTGACTACGGAGATGAAGCCCTCCTCGCCGAGGGTCATGCGGTCCTTGAGGTCCGCGTCCGTGATCTCACCCACGGAGGAGCCGTCCACGTAGATGAACCCGCACTCCACCTGCCCGGTGATCTTGGCCGCGCCGGAATGCATGTCCACCACGGTGCCGTTCTCCGCGAGCAGCACGTGGTCCGCGGGGACGCCGGTTTCCTGGGCCAGGTTGCCGTTGGCGATCAGGTGCCGGATCTCGCCGTGGACCGGCATGACGTACTCGGGTTCCACGATGTTGTAGCAGTACAGCAACTCGCCCGCCCCGGCGTGACCCGAGACGTGGACCTTGGCGTTGCCCTTGTGCACCACGTCCGCGCCCAGGCGCATGAGCCCGTTGATCACGCGGAACACGGAGTTCTCGTTGCCCGGGATCAGGGAGGACGCCAGGATCACGGTGTCCCCTGCGTTGACCTGGACCTTGTGGTCCCCGTTGGCCATGCGGGACAGCGCGGCCATGGGCTCACCCTGGGAACCGGTGCACATGATGACGATCTGGTCGTCCCGGTAGTCGCCCACCTTCTTCTGGTCCACGAGCACGTTGGGCGGCACGTCCAGGTAGCCGAGCTTCTCGGCGATCGCCATGTTGCGGATCATGGATCGGCCCATCAGGGCGACCTTGCGACCACTGGCCACAGCGGCGTCGAGCACCTGCTGCACGCGGTGGACGTGGGAGGAGAACGACGCCACGATCACGCGCTGCTTGGCGCGGGCGACCACGTCTGCGAGCACGGGGCCGATGGCCTTCTCGGACGCGATGAACCCGGGAACCTCGGCGTTGGTGGAGTCCGTGAGGAACAGGTCCACACCCTCCTCGCCCAGGCGGGCGAAGTGACGCAGGTCCGTGATCCGCCCGTCCAGGGGCAGCTGGTCCATCTTGAAGTCACCGGTGTGCAGCACGGTCCCGGCCTTGGTGCGCAGGAACACTGCCAGGGCGTCCGGGATGGAGTGGTTCACGGCCACGAATTCGCACTCGAACTCACCGAGGCGCTCCACCTGGCCCTCGCGCACGGCCATGGTGAAGGGCTTGATCCGGTGCTCCTGCAGCTTGGCCTCGATCAATGCGAGCGTGAGCTGCGAGCCCAGGATGGGGATGTCCGGGCGGCGCTTGAGCAGGTACGGGACCGCGCCGATGTGGTCCTCGTGCCCGTGGGTGAGCACGATCGCGACGATGTCGTCGAGGCGCTCACGGATGTGGTTGATGTCCGGCAGGATCAGGTCCACGCCGGGCTGGGTTTCCTCGGGGAACAGGACACCGCAGTCGACCACGAGCAGCTGCCCGTTGATCTCGAACACGGTCATGTTCCGACCGACCTCGCCCAGACCGCCCAGGGGGATGACTCGCAGGGTGTCCTTCGCGAGTGCCGACGGTTCGGAGAGGTCGGTGGTGTTCCAATGGGTCATGAGACCCCTTTCATCTCAGGTGGTCAGCGTGTCGGCGATGACCGACGTGCTCAGGTCCGAGCGGATCTGCTCCAGCTCGGCCTGTGTGGGTGTCACGTGCGGCAAGCGCACCGTGTTGTTCGGCAGGCGGCCCTGCCAATGAAGAATGGTCTTCGCGGCCACGGCCCCGGGGATCCGGGTCATGGTGGCACGCACGAGCGGCAACAACTCCTCGTTGAGCCGCTGCGCGGTCTCGAGGTCCCCCGCCAGGGAGGCGTCCACGAGTTGGCGGTAGCGCGGGGTGTCGATGTGGGTGGTCACACCCACGAGACCGGACGCGCCGAGCGCGATCCACGGGAGGGTGAGACCGTCGTCGCCGGAGTAGAAGAGCAGGTCCGTCTCGGCCATGACCCGGGCGGCGGCCATGAAGTCCGCCTTGGCGTCCTTGACGGCCACGATGTTCGGGTGGGAGGCCAGGGAGATCATGCTCTCGGGCTCGATCGGGATCCCCGAGCGCCCGGGGATGTCGTACACCATGACGGGCGTGTCCACGGAGTCCGCGAGCGAACGGAAGTGCGCCTCGACCCCCGCCTGGGTGGGTTTGTTGTAGTACGGGGTGACGATCAGCAGGCCGTCCATCCCGATCTTCTGCGCCTCGAGGCACAGGAAGCGAGAGTGCTCGGTGTCGTTCGAACCGGTCCCCGCGAGCAGCGGCACGCGCCCGCCCACGGCGTCCTTGACGGCGCGGAAGACCGAAAGGTTCTCCTGGTCGGTCATGGTGGAGTACTCACCGGTGGTGCCGCACACCACCAGACCGTCACAACCGTCGTCCACGAGTTGCTCGGCGAGGTGACCCGTGGCCTCGAGGTCCACCGAGCCGTCGTCGTGGAAGACCGTGACCATGGCAGTGAGCAGGGACCCGAACATGGGCGCGGACCGCTGCGTCCGCGCAGGTGCGCTGTCGTGTGTCATATCCACAGGTTACCGCCCAGAGCGGGCGAGCACCGTTTCCGGATCCGTCCCCCGATGTAGGGCTATGGCGGTGCGCATGGACCTGCGTGCCCGCCGGCCGTCGCCGCTCGCGGAGTACGCGAGGCTCAGTCGGTACCACCCGCCCCAGTCTGCGGGGAACGCCTCGACCTCGCGGCGCACGACGTCGAAGTGCTCGTCCGCGGCAGCCCGCACGTACCGTCCGGACGGGGTCCTCGGCAGATCGTCCGCGGGAAGCTCACCGCGCGCGGCGAGTTCCCGGCCGAGGCGTTCGGTGCGGGCGCCGAAGACGATCTCGCGCACCATGGCCCACGTGCCCACCGCGGGGATCACGAGCATGGCCACGCCCAGCAAGGTGGGCAGCCAGCCCCCCGTGCCGAGCAACAGGACCGCCCGGTGGAAGGCCAAGGCGAGGTACAGGGCCAGCAGCCCGATCATGAGCTCGGCCAGGATACGACCCTTCGCACCCACCTCGAGCACGGTGAACACCGCGGCGAACGCGAGCATGGCGACGAGCCAGATCTTGGAGCCCACGGAGATCGGCAGGATAAGCACCGTGATCACGAGCAGCACGATCACGGCCGTGGCCCACCAGCGCAGACCGGAGAAGGAACGGGCGCGGCTCACAGCCCCAGGTCCATGTAGCCGTCCAAGCCGTGGGTCAGCCCCGGGTGCTTCGCGACCGAGCGCACGCCCAACAGCACACCCGTCATGAAGGACACGCGGTCGAAGGAATCGTGGCGCACGGTCAGCTGCTCCCCCGTGTTGCCCAGCAGGGTCTCCTGGTGGGCCACGAGCCCGCGCAACCGCACCGAGTGCACGTGCACACCGTCCAGGTCCGCACCGCGTGCGCCGTGCGGATCGGATTCCGTGGCATCCGGCGACGGCGCCACACCGGCCCGTTCGCGCGCGGCGGCCACGAGCGCAGCGGTTCGCGCCGCGGTACCGGACGGGGCGTCGAGCTTCTGGGGGTGGTGCAGCTCCACGATCTCCACGGACTCGAAGAACGCCGCGGCCATCTCGGAGAACTTCATGGCGAGCACCGCACCCACCGCGAAATTGGGGGCGATCAGCACACCCGTGTCCGGGGAATCGGCGAGCCACGACTCGAGCTCGGCCAGAGTGGCGTCGTCCCAGCCCGTGGTCCCCACGACCGCGTGGATACCGTGTTCCACGGCGAAGCGCACGTTCTCCCGCGTGGCGCTCGGGACCGTTAGGTCCACGACCACCTGGGCGCCGGAGCTCACGATCTCCTGCAGGTCGTCACCGCGACCGAGGGCCGCGACGAGTTCCATGTCCGAGGCGTCCGTGATGGCCTTCACTGCCTCGGAGCCCATGCGTCCGTTGCGGCCCAGTACGGCCACCTTGATCTGCTCGTTCATGTGATCCCGCCTCATTCCTGGTTCTGCTCGACGTGCGGCCCCACCACGGTGCGCACCGTGGCATCCGCGGACAATTGCGCGGCCAGTGTCTGCACGTCCTCGGACGTCACGGCGCGGATGCGCCGCAGGGACTCGTCCACGTCCATGAAGATGCCCGTCTTCAGTTCCGCGGACCCCAGCCGGGACATCCGTGACCCTGTGTCCTCGAGGGCGAGGACCGTGGCACCGCTGAGTTGGCCCTCGACCTTCGCGAGTTCTGCCGCATCCATCCCGTCCTGGGCGAGCCGGTCCAGCTCGGCGCGCATGAGCTCGCTGACCTGGTCCACGCGCTCGCCCGTGCACCCCGCGTACATCCCGAAGAACCCGGCGTCCGAGTAGGAGCCCGAGAAGGAGAACGTGGAGTACGCGAGCCCCTTCTGCTCCCGGATGGTGTGGAACAACCGCGAGGACATCCCGCCACCCAGGGCGGCGTTGAGCACGGTCATGGCGAAGCGACGCTCGTCCCCCGACTGCAGTCCGGCGCCGCCCAGCACCACGTGGGCCTGCTCGACCGGGCGCTCGAACGTGTGGGTCCCCACCAGGGGCGTCAGCTGCGCCGGCGAGGAGTCCCGCCGGGCACCGGCGTGACCGGTCGCGTCCGGGTCCCAGCCCGCGCGGGCCAAGGACTCGCGCACGAGTTCGACGACGCGGTCGTGGTCGAGACCCCCGGCCACCGTGACCACGAGGTTCTCGGGGCGGTAGGAGCCGCGGTAGTGCTGCCACACCGCGTCACGGGTCACGGAGCGGATCTCCTCGGGGGTGCCCGCGATGGGCCGCGCGAGCGCGGATCCGTGGAGCACCTCGGCGTTGAACTGTTCGAACGCGAAGTCCGTGGGATCGTCCCGGTCCATGGCGATCTCCTCGAGGATCACGCCGCGTTCGCGGTCGAACTCCTCGGGGTCCAGGACGGCACCGGTGAACATGTCCGCGAGCACGTCCACCGCCATGGGCAACTGCTCGGAGAGCACCCGTGCGTGGTAGCACGTGTGTTCGTGGGCCGTGAACGCGTTGGACTCCCCGCCCACGCGGTCGAAGGCCTCCGCGATCTCGAGCGAACTGCGCCGGGACGTGCCCTTGAACAGCAGGTGCTCCAGGAAGTGCGTGGAACCGAGCATGCCCGGGGCCTCGTCACGCGAGCCCAGGCTCACCCAGAACCCCACGGACACCGAACGCTGCCCGGGCATCTTCTCGGTGAGCACCCTGGTCCCGCACGGCAGGACGGTGCGCATGATCACGGCGCCCTCGGCGTCGTCGTGCACCACGTGGGTGAAGCCCGGCGCATGCGCCGTGGCCGAATAGGCCCGAAGGCGGGCGGCCCCGCCGGAGACGTGCTCCGCGGGATCGCCCGCCCTCAGGGGAAGGTGAACAACTGTCATCTAGTAACGAACACCCTCTGCTCAGTTCTCGTCGTCGGAGGACTCGGCCGGGGCCTCGGACTCGGCCACGACGGGCGCGAGGGACAGCTTGCCGCGGTCGTCCACCTTGGTGATCTCCACCTGGACCTTCTGGCCCACGGACACGACGTCGTCGACCTCGTTGACGCGCTTGTTGTCGTTGAGCTTGCGCATCTCGGAGATGTGGAGCAGACCATCCTTGCCCGGGGTCAGGGACACGAACGCACCGAACGTGGTGGTCTTGACCACGGTGCCCAGGTAGCGCTCGCCCACCTCGGGGACCTGCGGGTTGGCGATCGCGTTGATCGCCGAGCGCGCGGCCTCCGCGGAGGGGCCGTCCGTGGCGCCGATGTACACGGTGCCGTCGTCCTCGATGGAGATGTCGGTGCCGGTGTCCTCCTGGATCTGGTTGATCATCTTGCCCTTGGGGCCGATCACCTCACCAATCTTGGACACGGGCACGTTCACCGAGATCACGCGCGGCGCGAACTCGCTCATCTCGTCCGGGGCGTCGATCGCGGAGGTCAGCACGTCCAGGATGTAGAGCCGGGCCTCGCGGGCCTGGGTCAGGGCCGAGGCCAGGACCGAGGCGGGGATACCGTCCAGCTTGGTGTCCAGCTGGATCGCGGTCACGAACTCGGACGTGCCGGCGACCTTGAAGTCCATATCACCCAGCGCGTCCTCCGCACCGAGGATGTCGGTCAGGGCCGCGTACTGGACCTCGCCGTTGACGGTGTCGGAGACCAGGCCCATGGCGATACCGGCCACGGGAGCGCGCAGCGGCACACCGGCGTTGTACAGCGACAGCGTGGACGCGCACACGGAACCCATGGACGTGGAGCCGTTGGAGCCCAGCGCCTCGGAGACCTGACGGATCGCGTACGGAAACTCCTCCCGGGAGGGCAGCACGGGCGTGATCGCACGCTCGGCGAGCGCGCCGTGACCGATCTCGCGGCGCTTGGGCGAACCCACGCGGCCGGTCTCACCCGTGGAGTACGGAGGGAAGTTGTAGTGGTGGATGTAACGCTTGTGCTTGACCGGGGACAGCGAGTCGATCTGCTGCTCCAGCTTGAGCATGTTCAGCGTGGTGACACCCATGATCTGGGTCTCGCCGCGCTCGAACAGCGCGGAACCGTGCACGCGCGGGAGCACGTCCACCTCGGCGCTGAGCTGACGAATGTCCGTGAGACCGCGGCCGTCGATGCGCACCTTGTCCTTGAGGATGCGCTGGCGCACGGTCTGCTTGGTCAGGGCCTGGTAGGCACCGTTGACCTCGTCCGCGCGGCCCTCGAAGGCCTTGCCCTCGCCCGTGAGCTCGGCCAGCGTGGACTGGTGCAGTTCGTCGGTCGCGGCCTCGCGCTCCTGCTTGCCGGCGATCGAGTAGACCTCCGCCATGCGCTCGCCCACGAAGTCCTTGACGGCCTCGGCGGCGTCGTCCTCGTACCCGCCGAAGCGAGGCAGGTCCAGCTCGGGCTTGGCGGTGCGGGAGGCGAGATCCGCCTGGGCGTCGCACAGGGCCTTGATGAACGGCTTGGAGGCCTCGAGGCCCTCGGCCACGAGCTCCTCGGTCGGTGCGACCGCGCCCTGGCCCTTGATGAGCTCCCAGGCGTTGTCGGTGGCCTCGGCCTCGACCATCATGATCGCGACGTCCGAGCCGCCGTCCTTGGTGCTCACCACGCGGCCGGCCACGGCCATGTCGAACACGGCGTTCTCCAGCTGCGAGTGCTTGGGGAACGCGATCCACTGATGGGAACCGTTCTCCTGGGCCATGAGCGCCATGCGCACGCCGCCCACGGGGCCCTGGAAGGGCAGCCCGGACAGGGTCGTGGACATGGACGCGGCGTTGATCGCCACGGTGTTGTAGATCTCGTCCGGGGCGATGGACGTGACGGTCACGACCACCTGCACCTCGTTGCGCAGGCCCTTGCCGAACGCGGGGCGCAGCGGGCGGTCGATCAGACGGCACGTGAGGATCGCGTCCGTGGACGGGCGACCCTCACGGCGGAAGAACGAACCGGGGATGCGACCCGCGGCGTACATCCGCTCCTCGACGTCCACCGTGAGCGGGAAGAAGTCGAAGCCCTCCCGCGGGTGCTTGCCCACGGCCGTGGCCGAGAGCATGGAGGTCTCTTCGTCGATGTAGACCATGGCCGAACCCGCGGCCTGGCGGGCGAGTCGGCCGGTTTCGAAGCGCACGACGCGCTTGCCGTACGAACCGTTGTCGATAACGGCTTCTGCACTCTGGATTTCGGGACCCTCCAAGGGTCACCTCCGTTTCTTCGTGGTGCGCGATCCGCGCGACACACCGGTCTTCGATCGAGGCGCTCGCAGCGCGTGAGCGTTGCGAAGGCCACTGTCGAGGACCGCGACATGCAGCGCGGTCACGCTATGACGTGATTTCTCGTTGGATTGTCCGGACACGCGGTCCGGGTGGCGGTGTTCGTCACGAACAGCGCCGGTTGCGGCGGTTCCCCGCGCTCCGACAGGGGCACGGGGAACCGGTCACATCACTTGCGCAGGCCGAGGCGCTCGATGAGCGCACGGTAGCGGGCGATGTCGGTGCGACGCAGGTAGTCCAGCATGCGACGACGCCGTCCCACCAGGGCCATGAGGCCACGGCGGGTGTGGTGGTCGTGCTTGTGCATCTTCAGGTGCTCGGTCAGATCGGAGATCCGACGGGACAGCACCGCGATCTGCACCTCGGGCGAACCGGTATCACCCTCGTGCGTCGCGTACTCGGTGATGATCTGGTTCTTGATCGTGGCATCCAGGGCCATGTGTAACTCCTCGAGTCAGTACCGTGACCGCCCGGTGCGTGAGATTCTCGCCCGGGGTCCGGGAGCGAGCTCCCGGGGTCGAACCGCCACGGACCGCAGTCAGACCAGCGTCCATCCTAACCGATCCTCCGCCGGGGCACCGTAAGGACCGTCACCACTCGGCGGACGACGGCGCGGCGCACCGCTGCAGGGCCCCGCACCCACACGGTGCGGCAGCGCCGTCGCAATCCCGCGGGAGGGCCAGCGCCGTCCAACGGGAGCGACGTCGCCGCCCCGCGGGAGCGCCCCGGACGTGCGAAGCGGGACCGACCTGGAACAATGGGGGCATGCAGAAGATGAACGTCGAATCATTCAACCTGGACCACCGCAGCGTGGCCGCCCCCTACGTGCGGATCGCGGATCGGAAGGAACTGCCGGGTGGTGACACCCTCGTGAAGTACGACGTCCGCTTCACCCAGCCCAACCAGGCGCACCTGGAGATGCCGGCGGTACACTCGATCGAGCACCTCACCGCGGAGCACATGCGCAATCACACGGACGCCCTGATCGACTTCTCCCCCATGGGCTGCCAGACCGGTTTCTACGCGCTCATGCTGGGAGTGGAGACCGAGGAGTTCGAGCGCCTGCTCGAGCGCACCTTCCGGGACATCCTCGAGGCGGACGAAGTCCCGGCCGCGAACGAGGTGCAGTGCGGCTGGGGCGCCAACCACAGTCTCGAGGCCGCCCAGGACGCGGTGCGCGGATTCCTGGCCGAGCGCGAGCACTGGGACGAGGTCACGCGGTGACGGACGACGCCGCACGGTTCGCCGCGTGCGTGGGCGCACCGGCCGTCGTGGTCGCCATGGCGGAGGAGGCCGAACCGTTCCTCGCGGACGCCGACTCCCGCTGCGAGAACCCCCACGTGATCGGCGGTGCCGAGCTGTACGCCGTCGAGGCCGCGGGGCGCCCCGTGCTCGTGGTGCGTACCGGGATCGGATTGGTCAATGCCGCGTCGACCCTGAGCGCGATGCTGGAGCGGTTCGAACCGAGCGCCGTGATCTCCGCCGGTTCCGCCGGGGGCCTGCGCGCGGACGTCAACGTGGGTGACCTGGTGATCGGCACCGAGTTCCGCTACGCGGACGCGGACGCGACCGCCTTCGGGTACGAACCGGGACAGGTGCCCGGGATGCCCCCGGCCTTCGCGGCGTCGTCGGAGCTCGTGACGGCCGCGAGCAGCCTCGCGGCCGCAGAGGGCTACGCCGCGTGGCGCGGAACGATGCTCTCGGGCGGCGCGTTCGTCACGGCGCGCAACGTGGGGGCGACCCGCGAGGTGTTCCCCGAGGCCCTGAGCACGGACATGGAGACCACGGCGCTCGCGCACGTGTGCCACGACCGTGGCGTGCCCTTCCTGGCCGTGCGCGCGATCTCGGACCTGTGCGGTCCCGCCGCGGACCAGCAGTTCCACATGGAACTGGACATCGTGGCCCGGATCAGTGCCCAGGCCGTGACCGAACTGCTCGGCGGGCTCCCGCCCGTCCAGCCACCCACACGTCGAGGAGAACGAGGAACGCATGAGTGACGACAAGACCAAGGACCTGAAGGACGCCGCCCCGGACGTCGCCAAGCACGTGCTGCGCGACGGTCACGAGATCCCCCAGCTGGGGTTCGGCACGTACCCCATGGACGACGCCGAGGCCGAGGCCCTGATCCCCGAGGCCGTGTGGCGCGGCTACCGGCTCATCGACACCGCGGTGAACTACGGCAACGAACGCGGCGTGGGCCTCGGTGTGCGCTATTGCGACATCCCCCGCTCGGACCTGTTCCTCACGTCCAAGCTCCCGGGCCGGGATCACGGTACGGACAGCGTGCGGCGGTCGCTCGAGGGCACGCTCGAACGGCTCGGCACGGACTACCTGGACCTCTACCTGATCCATTGGCCCAACCCCAGCGTGGACCGGTACGTGGACACGTGGCGCGCCATGATGGCCGCGCGCGACGAGGGCCTCATCCGCTCGATCGGTGTCTCCAACTTCCTGCCCGAACACCTCCTGCGCCTGGAGCGGGAGACCGGGGAGATGCCCGTGGTCAACCAAGTGGAGCTGCACCCGCAGTACCAGCAAGAGACCCTGCGGGCGTTCCACGAGGAGCACAAGATCCTCACCGAGGCGTGGTCCCCGCTGGGGCGCAAGACGGACCTCCTGCGGGACCCGTGGCTCCTGGAGATCGCACGCAAGGTGGGACGCACCCCGGCCCAGGTGGCGCTGCGCTGGCACGTGCAGTCGAGCATCGTGGCGATCCCCAAGTCCTCGAACACCGAGCGCATGGCGGAGAACATCGACGTGTTCGAGTGGGAACTCACAGACGAGCAGATGGAACGGGTGCGCATGCTGCACACCGGCATCAGCGGTTCGGGGTTCGACCCCTCCGTGCACGAGGAGATGTGATCAGCCCCACCGGGTGAGCTCAGTCGGTCCCGCGCGCCTGTTCCCGCAGGATGTCGCGGGACCGATTCACGTCGTCGCGCATCTGGGACACGAGCGCGTCGATCCCCCGGTAGGCCACCATCCCGCGCAGGCGTTC
The DNA here is from genome assembly GCF_040981035.1 of Kocuria sp. CPCC 205297. Lineage (NCBI taxonomy): Bacteria > Bacillati > Actinomycetota > Actinomycetes > Micrococcales > Micrococcaceae > Kocuria > Kocuria sp. CPCC 205297. The sequence continues at coordinate 49,827 of NZ_JAVKPY010000001.1, forward strand.
CACGAATTCGACCACCACGGTCTGCCCGTAGAGGTCGAAGTCCTCCACGGCCTCGTCCGGGCGGTCGATCACGTGGGCCTCGACCTGGCGGTTCACACCGTCGAACGTGGGATTCGACCCCACGGAGATCGCCGTGGGCCAGCGGGTGCCGTCCTGGTCCACGAGCCAGCCCGCGTAGACCCCGTCCGCCGGGATGAACCCCGTGGCCTCGGGTGCCAGGTTGGCCGTGGGGAAGCCCAGTTCACGCCCGCGTGCGGCCCCATGCACCACTTCCCCGCGCATGCGGTGGTGCCGGCCGAGCAGTTTGGCAGCACCGCGGATGTCCCCCGCCTCGAGGCACGAGCGCACCCACGTGGACGAGCAGCGACGGTCGTCGCTCCAGCCCACCAGACCGTTGAGTGCATCCGTGTCCTCGGGGACCAGACCCGCGACGTCGTCCACGACCTCGACCTCGAAGCCGTGTTCACGGCCGAGCTCCCTGATCACCGGCAGGTCCCCCGTGTTGTCACGCCCGAGCCGGACGTCCGACCCGATCACGAGACACACCGCGCCCAGCGGTTTCACGAGGTAGTCGACCACGAACTCCTCGGGGCTCAGCTCGGAGAACTCGAGGCTGTACGGCAGCACGAGGACGGCGTCCACGCCTGTGGCCTCAAGGGCGTCGAGCTTGTCCTCGAGACCCATGATGAGTCCGGGGTGAGATTCGGGCCGGTGCACGAGAGCCGGGTGCGGATCGAAGGTCACGACCACGGAGCGGGCCTCGAGACGCCGGGAGGTCTCGAGCAGCCGCGCGAACACGTGTTGATGACCGCGGTGGACACCGTCGAAGTTGCCGATGCTCACCACGGAGGGACCGAATCCCGGGGTGACCTCGTCCAGGCTTCTCCAGCGAATCACTGTTCTCCTCGATGTCTTCTGCGTGGTCAGGGTGTGTGCGGGCGACGTCTAGAGCCTACCGCTCCGCCGGGAGGGCCGTGTCAGCCACAACCACACGAGCCCCACGATCGGGAGCACGAGCGGCACGTAGCCGTAGCCGGCACCGAAGTGGGACCACACGCTCGCCTTGGGGAACAACTGCGGTTCCAGGACACTGAGCAGGCCCACGCCCAGCACACCCGCGAGCTCCACGACCACGGCCACCGTGGCGACCCTGTGCCAGCTCGGACCGGACTTGGCCAAGGCGATCGTCGCCAGGACGTAGATCGCGGCGGAGATCGTGGACAGGATGATCGCGAGCGGGGCCGCGGAGAACTCGGTGGCGAGCTGGTAGAGCGAGCGCACCCCCGCGGAGAGCGAGAAGACGGCGTACACCACGATCAGCAGCCGCCCGAACCCCGAGTTCTTCCGGTCGGATCCCGCGCGGGGCCCTGACCGCCCGAAACGGTTCTGCAGCGTGGTGCGTGAGGGCTCAGCCATGCTCGTCCTTCCCCCGGCGGCCCGTCCCGGCCGCTGCGGCGTCACTGGTAGTAGTAGATGAAGTTCATGCGGTAGACCATCACGGCCACCACGGGACCGGCGGCGGCCAGGATAAGGGTGGACCACCGCGAGCGTTCCACGAGGGACCACACGAACGTCCCCGCGGGGATCAGCAGCGCCGTGAGCAAGTAGCCCCAGTACTCGAGCAGGCTCCCGGAGGGATCCGGACCCAGCACGGGCAGGAACACCGAGCCCACCGCGTAGACCAGCAGGAACGCCTCGAGCACGAGCACGGAACCCTGGGAGAAGTCGTCCGGCGCACGGCCGCGCGCGGCCTGCACGAGGCAGATCACGCACGAGAGCACACCCAGGACCACCGATGCCCAGAACCACCCGTCATAACCCCACAGCATCAGTCGTGCGTCCGTTCCGTTCGCTTGGTTCCGTCCTGTCCCGCTCCGGGGTCACCCGCCCCGGGTTTTTCCACGCCTGTATCATCCGGCGCCGCGGCAGCCGTGAACGTCACCCCCGCCGCGATCCCGAGCACCGACGTCGTGTATCGGCGGTAGGCGGGGCCGCGGTCCTCGGCGAGGGCCACGAGTGTCCCGTCCGGTGCGAAGCATGCGACGGGCAGCCCCGCCCGGAATCCCCCGGCCGGCTCGGATCCCGACGCCGCGGCGTCGCCGGCGGATGCATTGTCGCCGGCGCCTGCCCCGGAACGAGACGCGGCGCCGTCGACCTGCGACGCGCCGCCAGGATGAACCTGCTTCGCGGCGATCCTGCGCCCGTGCGACAGGTCCGTGGCCTCCCGGGCGGTGAGCTCGCGCACGGGAAACAGTCCGCGGGCGGCGTCGTCGATCGGCAGCGTCGAGACCGTGCCGCCGGCGTGCACCTGCTCCGTGAGCTCGTCGAGCGTGTGCGACTGCTCGAGCGTGAACGACCCCACGCGCGTGCGCCGCAGCGCCGTGAGGTGCCCGCCCACGCCCAGGGCCTCCCCGAGGTCGCGCGCGAGGGCGCGGATGTACGTCCCGGAGGAGCACGTCACGGTCGCATCGACATCCACCGCGGCGGGCTCAGCGTCGGTCGGCTCGCGGGAGATCCCGTGCACCGTGAACTCGTGGACGGTGACCGGTCGCGCGGGCAGCTCCACGTCCTCGCCCTTGCGCACGCGGGCGTACGAGCGCCGCCCGTCCACCTTGATCGCGCTGACCGCGGACGGGACCTGCTGGATCTCACCGGTCAGCTCGGCGACCGCGGCCAGGACGGCGTCGTCGGTGAGCGCGGCGAGCCGCTCGGGCGCGGCCGTGCTCGTGACGTCCCCCTCGGCGTCGTCGGTCACGGTCGCGGCACCCAGGCGGATGCTCGCCCGGTACGTCTTGTCCGTGCCCGTGACGTAGGTCAGCAGCTTGGTGGCCTTCTCGACCCCCACGACCAGCACGCCCGACGCCGCGGGGTCCAGCGTGCCCGCGTGACCCACCTTGCGGGTCCCCGCGAGGCGGCGCATGCGTGAGACGACGTCGTGCGAGGTCCAGCCGAGCGGTTTGTCCACGACGACGAGCCCGGCCACCCTCGGGAGCGAGGGTGCCGGGCTCGGGATCTGCTGGCGATCGGTCACCGGGTCAGTCCCGCGACCGGCTCTCGGGGGCTTCGTCATCCGCGTCGGACGTGCGGTAGGCGTCCTCCCCCGCGGCGTACTGAGCGCTCTGGGCCTGTTCAGCCACCTGGGCGTCCTTCTCACGCGCGGTGCGCAGCAGCGACTCGAGACGTGCGGCGTCCGCGGGGATCTCGTCCGCGACGAAGGTGAGCGTGGGGGTCAGGCGCGCGGTGATGTTCCTACCCACCTCGGAGCGCAGGATGCCCTTGGCGGACTCCAGGGCCCGCGCGGTCTCCTGACGCTGCGTCTCGTCCCCGTAGACGGTGTAGTACACGGTCGCATGCTGCAGGTCGTTGGTGACCCGCGCGTCCGTGACGGTCACGAAACCCACCCGGGGGTCCTTGATCCTGCGTTCGAGCGCCTGGGCCACGATCACCTTGATGCGATCGGCCAGTCGAGCGGCGCGGGCGGCGTCGGCCATGGTGGTACTCCTCGTGTCCGGGCAACGCCGGGGCGTTGCACTGTGCGGGGGTGGTGCGCCGTGGCGCGCCACCCGGTGCGATCCGCCCATCACGGAACGGATCGCGGTGCGGGCGGAGTGCCCGCGTGATCTCGTGGGAATCACACGGACACCCGGACCCGCTGTCACGTGGTCGCGGCCGGTGCGCTCGCGTGAGTGCACCGGCCGCGGGGACCCGTCAGTCGCGCGGCTTCTCGCGCATCTCCCAGGTCTCGATGAGGTCACCCTCGCGGATGTCGTTGAAGGAACCGAGTCCGATACCGCACTCGTAACCCTCGCGCACCTCGGTGGCGTCGTCCTTGAACCGGCGCAGCGAATCGATGGTGAGGTTGTCCTGTACCACGTTGCCGTCGCGCACCAGGCGGGCCTTGCCGTTGCGGCGCACCACACCCTTGGTGATGTACGCACCGGCGATGTTGCCCCACTTGGACGAGCGGAAGACCTCGCGGATCTCGGCGGTACCGAGCTCCACCTCCTCGTACTCCGGCTTGAGCATGCCCTTGAGCGCGCTCTCGACGTCGTCGATCGCGTTGTAGATCACGGAGTAGAACTTCATCTCCACGCCCTCGCGCTCGGCCAGGTCCGTCACGCGCTCGGCGGGACGAACGTTGAAGCCGATGATCACGGCGTTGTCCACCGTGGCCAGGTTGACGTCGTTCTGGGTGATCGCGCCCACGCCGCGGTGGATGACCCGCAGCTGGACCTCTTCGCCCACGTCGATCTTGAGCAGCGAGTCCTCGAGCGCCTCCACGGCACCGGACACGTCACCCTTGATGATGAGGTTGAGGGTATCGATCTTGCCCTCGGCCACGGCCTCGTCGAAGGACTCGAGCGTGATCCGCTTGCGGCGCTTGGCGAGTTGGGCATTGCGGTCCGCGGCCTCACGCTTCTCAGCGATCTGACGCGCGGTGCGCTCCTCCTGGGTGGCCAGGAACGTGTCACCCGCGCGCGGCACGGAGGACAGACCCAGCACCTGCACAGGGCGGGACGGCAGCGCCGCCTCCACGGTGCGGCCCATCTCGTCGAACATGGCACGCACGCGACCGTACGCGGCACCGGCCACGATCGAATCGCCCACGGTGAGGGTGCCGGACTGGACCAGCACGGTGCACACCGCGCCGCGGCCCTTGTCCAGGTTGGCTTCGATGGCGACGCCGCGGGCGTTCTTGTCCGGGTTCGCCTGCAGTTCCAGAGCGCCGTCCGCCGTGAGCACGATGGCGTCCAGCAAGTCGTCGATGTGCAGGTTCTCGCGGGCGGAGACGTCCACGAACATGGTGTCGCCGCCGTACTCCTCGGGCACCAGGCCGTACTCGGTGAGCTGACCGCGGATCTTCTCCGGGTTGGCGTCCGGCTTGTCGACCTTGTTCACGGCCACCACGATCGGCACGTTCGCCGCCTGGGCGTGGTTGAGTGCCTCGACGGTCTGCGGCATCACGCCGTCGTCCGCGGCGACCACGAGCACGGCGATGTCCGTGACCTGCGCACCACGGGCACGCATCGCGGTGAACGCCTCGTGACCCGGGGTGTCGATGAACGTGATGGGCCGTTCCTGACCGTCCACCTCGGTGGAGATCTGGTACGCACCGATGTGCTGGGTGATGCCGCCGGCCTCACCCTCGATCACCTTGGTGTTACGGATCGCGTCCAGCAGGCGGGTCTTACCGTGGTCCACGTGACCCATGACAGTGACCACCGGCGGGCGCGGTGCCAGGACGTCCTCGCCCTCAGCCTCCAGTTCCGCCTCGAGGTCGATGTCGAAGGACTCGAGCAGCTCGCGCTCCTCGTCCTCCGGGGAGACCACCTGGATCTGGTAGCCGAGCTCGGCACCCAGCAGCTGGAAGGTGTCCTCGTCCAGGGACTGGGTCTGCGTGGCCATCTCACCCAGGTGGATGAGCACGGTCACGAGCGACGCCGGGTTCGCGTTGATCTTCTCCGCGAAGTCCATGAGCGAGGCACCGCGGCGCAGCCGCACCACAGTGCTGCCGTCGCCGTGGGGAACCGACACGCCGCCGACGGCGGGTGCGCTCATCTGCTCGAGCTCCTGGCGCTTCGCCCGCTTCGACTTGCGGTGCTTGCCGCGGGCACCACCGCGACCGAAGGCACCTTGCGTGCCACCGCGGCCACCGCGGCCGCGGAAACCGCCGCCGCCACCGGTACCACCACCGCCGGCGCCACCACCGCGGCGGGGTCCCCCGCCGGGTGCCGGGCGGCTACCGATCGGGGCCACACCCGTGGTGTGACCGGGCATCATGTTCGGCGAGGGGCGGGGCCCACCGGGACGGGGGCCGCCCTGACCCGTTCGCGGTGCACCCGTACGGGGCGCACCGGGACGCGGGCCACCCTGGCCCGCCTGAGCGGGACGAGGGCCACCCGGACGGGGACCGCCGGGACGGGGTCCGCCCTGACCGGCATTGCTCGAACGCATCCCCTGCTGGGACGCGAACGGGTTGTTCCCCGGACGCGGTGCTCCGGGCTTGGCCGAGCGCTGCTGGCCGGGGCGCGGCGCACGCTGACCACCGTCGGAACCGCGGCCCATGCCCTGCTGGGACGCGAACGGGTTGTTCCCCGGACGCGGTGCGGACTGACCCGGCTTGACACTACCGGGCTTGGGGGCGTTGGCACGGGGGCCCGGGGTCGCCGCACTGCGCGGCGTGGCCGAGTCGGAGGCGGCGGGCTTGAAGGCAGCGGGCTTCGCGACCGGGGTCTCGGAGGCTTGGTGCTCGGACACCGGCTTCGCGGGGGCCTTGGGGGCACCCGGGGTCGGCGCGGCGGATCCGGCAGCGGGCTTGGCCGCGGCGTCGGAACCGGCGGGCTTGGACTGGACCCTGCCCCCGGGCTTGGGCACGGAGGACTTCTCCGCGGGCTTCCTGGCGCCCTGCTGCGCGGGCTTGCCGGAGTTGCCCCCGGCGGAATTCTTGGACTGGGCGGCGGAATCGCCGCCGGCGGGGTACGCCGAACGCAGTTTCTTGGCCACGGGCGGTTCCACCGTGGAGGACGCTCCGCGAACGAATTCGCCGAGTTCCTGAAGTTTGGAAATAGCTTCCTTGGACGTGATTCCGAGCTCTTTGGCGAGCTCGTGGACACGGGGCTTGGCCACTGTTCTCCTGTCTCGGTCCGCACCGAAACAGGTACGAACCGCTTATTTTCCGTTGACGTGGCCACCGGACGCACACGTGCGTCCCACGTGGCCGCGGGTTGAGTACTCGAAGGCACTCATCGGCCGGCACTCATTGGTTTTCCATGGGCTTCTGACTCGCTTTCCTGGTGTTCGTCCTCCTGCACCGGCAGGAGGACGCGCAGCTGTTGCTCGAGATCGTCCGTGGTCACGACGATACGGAACGAGCGATGGAACGCCCGTTTGCGCACCGCGGTGGCAACGCACTGCCGGGTGGCGTGCACCCAAGCTCCTCGGCCTCCCGCTCGGCGGTGAAGATCCGCCACGACCCGGGGGCCCTGTGGCGTGTCCTCCATCGTCACGCGGACGAGTTGATCAGGGGGGCTCACCTCTCGGCACCCCACACAGGTACGAAGACTGTTGACGCTCATCCCCGCTCCTCATGACCCGTCGTCCGGTTTTCAGGCGGCACGGAACCGCGCGGAAGGACGATGGTCGACCTGATCAGAGCAAAGTCTAGCGCGCCGCGCGGGATTCCCCCGAATCCTGGGGTTGTTCAGCGATCCGTCGCGCGGGATTCGGGGACGATGTCGATGCGCCACCCCGTAAGCCGCGCGGCCAGGCGGGCGTTCTGCCCCTCCTTGCCGATCGCGAGGGACAGCTGGGCGTCCGGGACGACGGCGCGCGCGGAGCGGGCACCCTCGTCCAGCACGTTCACCCGGGACACCCGCGCCGGGGACAGGGCGTTGCCAATGAACCGGGCGGGATCGTCCGAGTAGTCGATGATGTCGATCTTCTCGTCACCGAGCTCGTTCATCACCGCGCGCACGCGCGAACCCATGTCACCGATGCACGCGCCCTTGGCGTTGGCCCCGGGGCGCTTGGCGGCCACGGCCATCTTGGTGCGGTGCCCGGCCTCGCGCGCCAGGGTCACGATCTCCACGGAACCGTCCGCGATCTCGGGGACCTCCATCTCGAACAGTCGGCGCACCAGATCCGGGTGGGAGCGGGACAGCGTGATGGACGGGCCCTTGAACCCGCGCTTGGCCTCCACGACGAACGCGCGGATCCGCTGACCGTGCTCGTAGCGCTCCCCGGGGACCTGCTCGTGCGGCGGCAGCAGTCCCTCCACGGTGCCCAGGTTCACCTGGACCATCTTGGGGTTGTTGCCCTGCTGGATCTGACCGGAGACGAGTTCCCCCTCGCGGCCCTTGAAGTGACCCAGGACGTTGTCGTCCTCGACGTCGCGCAGCTTCTGCAGGATGACCTGGCGCGCGGTCGCGGCGGCGATACGACCGAAACCGGACGGGGTGTCGTCGAACTCGCCCACCCGCTCGTCGTTCTCGTCCAGCTCGGGAGCCCAGATGGTCACGTGTCCACTGCGACGATCGACCTCGGCCCGGGCGCCGTTGATGGCCCCGGGCGAGCGCATGTACGCGAGCAGCAGGGCCTGTTCGATCGTGGGGATCAGCACGTCCACGGGGATGTCGCGCTCGCGTTCCAGCAAGCGCAGGGTGCTCATGTCGATGTCCATGTGTCCGGCCTTCCTTCGCACCACGCGGGGGTTCCGCACCGTATTCGGGGCCGGGAACCAAACAGCGCGCCGCACGCGGGGTGCGGAGCGCTGCTGCATGGGTCTGTCTCGTGTTCTTGCGGCTATCGTACATCCCCGCGGGGACGTCAGATCTCCACCTCCACCTTGGCACCGCGCACGTCCGCGTAGGCCACGCGCTCGGGGTCCAGGTACTTCACCGGCATTCCCTTCTTGGGTTGGTGCCAGCGCTGGACCACGGCGTGGTCCTCGTGCGCCTCGAGCAGCCGCGCCGAGTAGCGCTCCCCCTCCGCGGGCCGGATCCGCACGAGGTGGCCCACGCTGCGCCGCCAGTGCCGCGGCGTCTCCAGGTCGCGCGTGGCCCCCGGCGAGGAGACCTCGAGTTCGTAGGGCGGGCCGGGCACGGGGTCGTCACGGTCCAGGGCGTCGGAGACCTGCCGCGCCACCTCCGCCACGCGGTCCAGGCTCAGAGAGTCTGTACCGTCCGGCAGGTCCACGAGCACGCGTAGCGTCCGGTTCCCGCCCTGGCCCGTGAACTCGCACTGTTCCAGGAAGAGCCCGGCGGCCTCGACCACCGGTTCCACGCTCGCGCGGATGCGCGCCTCGTCCACTGTCGTCATGTCCGTCCTCCTCGTGCGGCTCGCGGCGTCACCGCGCCGCGTTCGTCCTGCGTGCTGCTCCCTATCATGGAACAGACCCGTCCCCCGGAGGAATTCGTGAGTTCTCGCCCGCCCGCACCCCCCACCAGCGCCTGGCGCGTCCTGGCCGTGGCGCTCACCCTGGTCCTGGTGCTCGTGCTCGCCGCGGGTTTGTGGGCTCGTTGGCGTTCGTTGTCCGACGACGACGACGCACGCCTCGGCGCGCGCGCGACCGTCGCCTCCGTGCGCACAGACCTGCACCCCGATCCCTCGGTCCTTCCCGACGCCGTCCTGGCGGATCAGGAGGCCGCGTTCGGTCCGGCGGCAACTCCCTCCCAGGCCCGCCACCTCGAGGCACGCGGTACCGGGGTCCCGCCGAGTTCACTGGCCGACGCCGCAGCCCGGCTCGAGGACGTCGCCAGGACCTCGCCGAACGGGGAGCTGGCGGCCACCGCCGCGAGCGTCGCCGCGTCGTGGTGGGCGGCGGAGCCACTGCCGGCTGGCGCGGACCCCACCGCACGCCGAACAGAAGAGAGCGAGGCGGGTTCGGGGCCGGGTTCCCCCGCAACGTCGGACGGATCCGCAGGGGAACGGGACGGTGACGGCCCTGTCAGCGGAGCGGCATCGAAAGTACCCACCGAGGAAGGGGACGGCGGGGACACCGACGACGACGCGGCGTCGTCGTGCGAACCTGCGCAGCTCGCCGCGGTCACGGCCCTGGACCGTGCGCGGTTCACCGCCGAGGCGGCCGCTGCGCGGATCCCGGCCGACGCCGCACAGAGGGGCACCATGGACGCGGTCACGGACACGCTCGATGCCACGCTGCGTGAGCCGGCGGTGACTCCGATGTTGTCGTGCGATCCCGCACCCGTCGCGGGCGGTCACGTCCTGCCCGCCGGCTTCGCGGAGGACCCCACCCGAGCGGTGGGCGGGACACTGCGCGAGGCGAGCGCCGCGCTCGTGTCCGCCGTGGGGGCGTCGTCGCCCGAGGACCGGGAGTGGCTGCTCACGGGGCTGCTGGAGACGGCCGTCGCAGCGCAGCACCTGGACCCCGAACACCCGGTGCCCGCCCTGCCGGGGAGGGACTGACGCGCGGCGCACGCGCCGGTCAGCGACCTGTGAGGACGTCCCACCCGAGCTTGGCGATCAACACCGTGACCACCGTGAAGAAGACCACGCGGATGAACGCGCTGCCCCGGGCCACCGCGGTGCGCGCGCCGATGTAAGCCCCGGCCACGTTGCTGAGCCCGAGCACGAGACCCAGCCCCCACAGGACGGAACCGTGCGCGGCGAAGACCGCGATGGCGCCGATGTTCGTGGCCAGGTTGACGATCTTGGCCTTCGCGCTCGCCGCGAGGAAGCTGTAGCCCAGTAACGATACGAGCCCGATGATCAGGAACGACCCCGTTCCCGGGCCCATGACGCCGTCGTAGAAACCGATCAGGGCGCCCAGCGCGACAGCCAGTCCGTAGTGCCGCGCGCCGGTGTGTCGCAGCGCGGTCAGCTGACCCATGGACGGCTTGGCCACCGTGATCACGAGCACGGCGATCAGCGCGAGCACGATGATCGGCTTGAACACCGCGGCCGGGAGTGCGGCGGCCACGGCCGCACCCGCCCCCGACGCGACGAGGGCCACGACGGCCATGGGCAGCGCGGTGCGCAGGTCCGGGTGGACGCGACGGTAGAACGTCACCGCGGACGTGGTCGTGCCGAAGACCGAGCCCATCTTGTTCGTCGCGAGCGCCTGGACCGGGGTGATGCCCGGGATCAGCAGCATCACGGGCAGTTGGAGCAACCCTCCACCGCCCACCACGGCGTCGATGAACCCCGCGGCGAAACCGGTGAGCACCAGCAGCATGACGAAGCCGGAGGCGGCGGAGTCCAGACCGGAGCCCGCGAGGGAGGACAGGTCCATGACGGAACACCCGGGCCAGGACTACAGGGTGTCGTCCGCGGGGGTGTCCGATCCGCGCAGTTCGGCGGTGAGTTCGGCAACCACGTCCTCGCGCGCGATGTCCCGGGACTGCCCGCTGCGGCGGTCCTTGAGCTCGAGCATCCCGTCCTTGAGCCCGCGGCCCACCACGAGCACGGTGGGTACGCCCAGCAGCTCGGCGTCGCCGAACTTCACACCCGGGGAGACCTTGGGACGGTCGTCGAACAGGACGCTGATCCCGGCGTCCTCGAGGTGCGCGACGATCTCCTCCGCGGCCTCGAGCACTTCCGTGCCCTTGCCCGTGGCGACCACGTGGACGTCCGCGGGGCTGAGGTCGCGCGGCCACAACAGGCCCTTGTCGTCGTGGTAGAACTCCGCCACGGCCGCGAGCGCGCGGGTCACGCCCACACCGTAGGAGCCCATGGTCACGGTCACGAGCTTGCCGTTGCTGTCCAGCACCCTGAGCCCGAGGGCATCGGCGTACTTGCGCCCGAGCTGGAAGACGTGGCCCATCTCCATGCCACGCGCGATCTCGAGGGGCCCGGAACCGTCCGGTGCGGGGTCCCCGTCACGCACCGTGCAGGCCTCGATGGTGCCGTCCCACGAGAAGTCGCGCTCGGCGACCAGGTGGTAGACGTGGGTCTCGGCCACGTTCGCGCCGGTGATCCACGAGGTGCCCGGCACCACGCGGGGGTCCACGAAGTACGGGATGCCCGTGCGGGACTCGGAACCGAGCAGGGCGTCGTCGCGGCTCAGACCCGGACCGATGTAGCCCTTGACGAGTTCGGGCACGGCACGCAGCTCGTCCTCGGTCGCGGCGGCGACCTCGAGTTCACCGCCCTGTCCGAGGGCCTCACCGATCCCGGCTTCCACGCGCTTGAGGTCCACGTCGCGGTCCCCGGGAACGCCCACGGCCACGAGCTGACGCTTACCACCGGGCAACGAGACGGACAGCACGACGTTCTTGAGCGTGTCCGCGGCGGTCCACGGCTCGCCTTCGCGGGGGTGCAACTCGTTGGAGCGCTCCACAAGCGTCTCGATCGTGGGGCTCGCGGGGGTACGGTGCACTTGGGCCGCGGGAGCGTCCGCGTAGTCGATTGGCTCCGGGACCACCGTCGTCACGGCCTCCACGTTCGCGGCGTAGCCTCCAGCCGAGCGCACGAAGGTGTCCTCACCCACGGACGAGGGGTGCATGAACTCCTCGGACCGGGATCCGCCCATGGCCCCCGAGGTCGCGGACACGGCTACGACCGGCAGGCCGAGGCGTTCGAAGATCCGCACGTACGCCGCGCGGTGCTTGGCGTAGGACTCGTCCAACCCCGCGTCGTCGATGTCGAACGAGTAGGAGTCCTTCATGATGAACTCCCGCCCGCGCAGCAGACCCGCGCGGGGGCGGGCTTCGTCCCGGTACTTGGTCTGGATCTGGTACAGCGAGACCGGGAGGTCCTTGTAGGACGAGTAGAGATCCTTCACGAGCAGCGTGAACATCTCCTCGTGCGTGGGCGCGAGCAGGTAGTCCGCGCCCTTGCGGTCCTGCAGCCGGAAGAGGTTCTCACCGTACTCGGTCCAGCGGTTGGTGGCCTCGTAGGGTTCGCGCGGCAACAGCGCCGGGAAGTGCACCTCCTGGGCGCCGATCGCGTTCATCTCCTCGCGCACGATCCGCTCGACCTTCCCCAGGACGTTCAGCCCCAGGGGCAACCACGTGTAGATCCCGGGCGCCGCGCGGCGGATGTACCCGGCGCGCACCAGGAGCTTGTGGCTGTCCACGTCTGCGTCCACGGGGTCTTCGCGCAGCGTGCGCAGGAACAAGGAACTCAGGCGAAGGGGCATGAAGGGATCCTATCCACCCGTGAAGGGATCGATCGAAGCGGCGGGTATCCCCGCGAGTCTATCGCTGCGCGGCACCGGCGCACGCCGGGCCCGGGGGCTCACAGGAGGACCGTGGCGAAATCCCCGTGCCGCCGGAAACCCACTCGGCGGTATGTGGCCAGGGCGGGTGCGTTGAACGAGTTCACGTAGAGGCTCACGGTCGGGACATACTGCCGGGCGAGCGCCACGGTCGCGGCCATACACGGCACGGCCAGTCCCCTCCCCCGGTGCTCGGGGTCCACCCACACACCCTGGATCTGACACACGGACCCGTGCAGCGACCCGATGTCCGCCTTGAAGATCACGGTGCCGTGCTCGTCGGTGAGCACCGCGGTCCTGCGATCGCGCACGAGGGAGCGCACTCGCTGGCGGTAACCCTCCGCCCCGGTGGTGAAGGGGGAGTACCCCACTTCCTCGGTGAACATGGCCGCGGCCGCGGGCAGCACGCGAGGGAAGTCCTCGTCCTGCGCCCATCGCACATCGCGGGCGGGCCCCGTGAACAACCCGGGTGCGGGATCACGGTCCATCACGAGCAGCGGTTGCACGGGACGGACGTCGAAGGGTTCGGGCCACGTGTCCCGCAATCTTTCCCACAGTCCGAGCACGGGATCGGCGGGACCGAAGAACGAGGCGAAGCGGGGGCCGCCGCGGGCCAGGACGTCCGCGACGAGGTCCGTCCCGGTCTCGTCGAGCACCACGGGTACCACGTTGGTTCCCGCCCAGCACGCGCCCACGAGCTCGCCGGAGGAGTCCACCACACCGATCACGGGCGGCTGCCGCCGACCGCGGGCGGCCCGGATCCGGGCCACGTGCGCCGCGACGAACACCCCGGACACCGCGTGCCGCGCCAGCAGGCGGTCCAGTGCCGACTGGTTCACGGCGGCGGGTGAGAGCACCCGCGGGGCGCGGCGCAGGATCACCCGGCGGTCACAACCGGCGCACCCTCGACCGGCTGGCCGTTCTCGTCCAATTCCATGCTCTCGGCCATCTCATTGGCCTGGGCGAGCAGGGTCTCCACGATCTGGTCCTCGGGAACGGTCTTGATGACCTCACCGCGCACGAAGATCTGGCCCTTACCGTTGCCCGAGGCCACGCCCAGGTCCGCTTCGCGGGCTTCCCCCGGGCCGTTGACGACGCAGCCCATCACGGCCACGCGCAGCGGCACGGTCAGGTGGGCCAGGCCCTCGTTGACCTCCTCGGCGAGCTTGTAGACGTCCACCTGCGCGCGCCCGCACGAGGGGCACGAGACGATCTCGAGCTTGCGCGGGCGCAGCCCAAGCGACTGCAGGATCTGATTGCCCACCTTGACCTCTTCGACCGGAGGCGCGGACAGGGACACGCGGATGGTGTCCCCGATGCCCTGACCGAGCAGGATGCCGAAGGCGGTCGCGGACTTGACGGTGCCCTGCAGTGCCGGGCCGGCCTCCGTGACACCCAGGTGCAGCGGCCAGTCCCCGCGCTCGGCGAGCAACTGGTAGGCGCGCACCATGGTCACGGGGTCGTTGTGCTTGACGGAGATCTTGAAGTCGTGGAAGTCGTGCTCCTCGAACAGCGAGGCTTCCCACACGGCGGACTCCACGAGCGCCTCCGGGGTGGCCTTGCCGTACTTCTGCAGCAGGCGCTTGTCCAGGGAGCCCGCGTTCACGCCGATCCGGATGGACACGCCCGCGGCCTCCGCCGCACGGGAGATGCCCTCGATCTGGTCGTCGAACTTGCGGATGTTGCCCGGGTTCACGCGCACACCGGCGCACCCGGCGTCGATCGCGGCGTAGACGTACTTGGGCTGGAAGTGGATGTCCGCGATCACCGGGATCGGGGACTTCATGGCGATGATGGGCAGGGCGTCGGCGTCGTCCTGGGACGGGCACGCCACGCGCACGATGTCGCAACCGGCGGCGTTGAGCTCGGCGATCTGCTGCAGCGTGGCGTTGATGTCCGTGGTGGGGGTCGTGGTCATCGACTGGACGCTGATCGGGTGCTCCGACCCCACACCCACCGAACCCACCTGGATCTGGCGGGTCTTGCGCCGGGGCGAGAGCACCGGCTGGGGCGCGGCGGGCATACCGAGATTGACCGAGGTCACGAATTGCCTCCCAAGGAAGTGGCGTCCGGGGCCCGTGACGCGCGCCCCGCGATGTTGCACTGTCCATTGTGCCCCACTCCTCCCACGTGCTACAGCCGCACGTGATGCGCCGAACACGACGCCGCCCCCGGAATGTTCCGGGGGCGGCGTCGCCATGGTATGGGGCGCGTGAGCGTCAGCGGCGCATGATCCTGCGCGCGAGCCAGTTGCCGAAGAACTGCACGAGCTGGACCAGGATGATGATCACGATCACTGCGGCCCACGTGACCTGGTCGTTGAAGCGTTGGTAGCCCAGGCGCAACGCGAAGTCACCCAGACCGCCGGCACCGATCGCACCGGCCATCGCGGACATGTCCGTGATGCCGATGACCAGGAACGTGTACCCCAGCACGAGCGGGCCGAGCGCCTCCGGCAGGATCACCGTGGTGATGATCTTCCAGCGCGAGACCCCCATGGACCGCGCGGCCTCGATCACCCCGGGATCCACCGTCATGAGGTTCTGCTCCACGATGCGGGCCACCGCGAACGTAGCGCCGATGGTCATGGTGAAGATCGCGGCGTTGGGGCCCAGGCGCGTGCCCACGACCGATTCCGTGACCTGACCCAGGGCGGCCAGCAGGATGATGAACGGGATGGGACGCACGAAGTTCACCAGGAGGTTCAGCGCGGTGAACAGTGGACCGTTCTCCAGGATGCTGCCCCGCCGGGTCACGTAGAGCCCCATGCCCACGGCCAGGCCGATGAGCCCGGCCAGCACGAGGGTCACGGAGACCATATACAGCGTCTGCCCGGTTGCGTCCAGCAACTGCGGGCCCAGAGCAGACCACTCCATCACTCACTCACCTCCCGCACCGTGGTGACGGCGCGCAGACTCTCGACGGCGCGGTCCACGGACTCGTCCGAACCGGTCAGGGACAGCGTGAGCGTTCCGAAGGACTGTGACTGCAGGATGGAGATCCCCCCGAAGGCGATGTTGAAGCTGACACCGTCACGGGCGGCGTCCGAGAGCACGTCCCCGATCTGGTTCTGGTCGGTGACGTCCACCAGCACGAGCCGCCCGGGGTGTTCCCGGCGCAGCTTCTCGATCTCGTCCGCGCGCGGCACGGTGCGCGTGACCGAGGAGACGAACTTGCGCGTGGTCTGCGCCCGCGGGTGGGCGAAGACCTCCGCGGTGGTCCCGGTCTCCACCACACGACCGCTGTCCATCACGGCCACGCGGTCCGCGGTGGCCCGCACCACGTCCATCTCGTGGGTGATCAACACGATGGTGATCCCCAGCTCACGGTTGACGCGCTTGAGCAGACCCAGTACCTCCTGGGTGGTCTCCGGGTCCAACGCCGAGGTGGACTCGTCCGCGAGCAGCAGTTCGGGATTGCTCGCGAGCGCGCGGGCGATCCCCACGCGCTGCTTCTGACCACCCGAGAGCTGCTCGGGGTAGTTCCCGGCGCGCTCGGTCAAGCCCACGAACTCCAACAGTTCCGCGACCCGCGCCTTGCGTTCCTCGGGCTTCCACCCGGCACGCTTGAGCGGGTACTCGATGTTGCCCGCCACGGTGCGTGACGTGAACAGGTTGAACTGCTGGAAGATCATCCCGATCTTGCGGCGGATGGGCGCCAGCTGGGACTCGCTGCGCCCGTCCACACGGCTACCGGCGACCTCGAGCGTCCCGGACGAGATCGGTTCCAGGCCGTTGATCAGCCGCACGAGGGTGGACTTGCCCGCCCCCGAGTAGCCGATCACCGCGAAGATCTCACCGCGGCGGATGTCCAGGTCCACGGAGTCCACCGCGGTCACGGTGTGCGGGCGGCGTTTGGACCCCGTGACGAAGACCTTGCTCACGTCCCGGAAACTGACCAGGGTGTCCGCCGTGGCGGACGGGCTCACTTGGTCTGCTCCTTGAGGTCCTGCGAGTAGCGGGCCAGCAAGTCCTTGAGCTCCTGCTGATCCACCTTGGTGGGCACTGCGGTGCCCTTGGTCTCGGTCTTCTCCGCGTCCTGGACCTTGTCGTCGTAGTAGAAGCTCGCGACCTTCTTCAGGGTCTCGTTGTCCGCGTTCGCCTCGGTCGCGGCGAAGAGGTTGTCGTACACCTTGGCACTGTCCGCGGTGGGATCGTCCTGAGCCAGCGCGGACTTGGGATCGATGTTCGCGCGGTCCAGGAAGTCGTTGTTGACCACGGAGGCGGCCACGGAGTCCATGGACAGCACGGTCTGCTCGGCGGAGACCGGGCGGACCGTGACCTTGGACTTGGCGGTGTCGATGTCCTGCTCGGTGGGGGCGATCGTGTCCTTGGTGAACTCCACGAGACCCTGCTGGTGCAAGAGGTTCAAGGCGCGGGACAGGTTGATCGAGTCGTTCGGCACGGCGATCTCGTCACCCTGCTTGAAGTCGCCCACGGATTTCACGCTCTTGGAGTACAGCCCCAGCGGGAAGATGGACGTGGAGCCCACGGGAGTGATGGTGTCCCCGGAGTTGTTGTTGTAATCGGCGAGGTACGCGATGTGCTGGAACCAGTTCATGTCGATGTCACCGCTCTTCAGAGCGGGGTTCGGCTGGCTGTAGTCACTGAAGTCCACGTACTCGACCGTGATGTCGTTGTCCGCGGCGACCTGCTTCAACGCGTCTTGCACGGGGGTCGAGCCCACGATCCCGACGGTGATCTTGCCGTCCGCGGCCGGGTCCGAGTTGTCGGAGCCGCCGCCGCACGCGGTGAGGGTGAGGCCCAGGGTGGTGGCCAACACGACGGGAATCAAACGCTTGGTTCGCATGATCATGCCTTTCCAGGGTTCTGTGACGGGGACTCGCGGGGCGAACAGTCCCCCCTGGATGAGGGCTCACGGGACGGGCACGTGCTGATTTCCGGGGAACCGCACTTGCCGTGATCTGTTGCAACCGCGACCGGATGGTCATCTGGGGCACCCCGCTACGGGAGAGGGTTGCCGTCCGGCCAGCCAGAGCTACGCGCCGGATCTCGTCATCCACCCGGAATTCTAGCACGGCCCTGCCATGGGCCGACGACCGCAGGAAGGGCCCTATGCCATCCCGGCGATACGTTCGTCCGCGCGGGCCCGGGCCCACTCCTCCGCCCCCAGGACGTCCTCGAGGGTGGGCCGCGTGACGCCGTCGTGATCCTCCAGCACACGCTCGACCATGTCCACGATCTGCGTGAAGCCGAGCGCCCCGCGGTGGAACGCGTGCACGGCCTGCTCGTTGGCGGCGTTGAACACCGCGGGCCACGTCCCGCCGCGCGAACCCGCGTGCTTCATGAGCTCCACGGCGGGGAACGCCTGCGAATCGAGCGGTTCGAACGTCCACTGTGCGGCCCGGGTCCAGTCGCACCCCGCGGCGGCGCCGGTCACGCGGTGGGGCCAGCCGATTCCGAGCGCGATGGGCAGGCGCATGTCCGGCGGGGACGCCTGCGCCAGGGTGGATCCGTCCACGAACTCCACCATGGAGTGCACGACCGATTGCGGATGCACGGTGACGTCGATCCGGTCCAGGGGGACGTCGAACAGTAGGCTCGCCTCGAGCACCTCCAGTGCCTTGTTGACCATGGTCGCGGAGTTCGTGGTGACCATGACCCCCATGTCCCACGTGGGGTGCTGCAGGGCCTGTTCGGGTGTCACCCGCGTGAGCTGCTCGCGCGTCATGCCGCGGAACGGTCCGCCGGACGCCGTGAGCACGAGCCGGCGCACCTCGGAGGCCGTCCCGGAGCGCAGGGCCTGGGCGATCGCCGAGTGTTCGGAGTCCACGGGGATCAGCGCGTCCTGGAGGCCCGTGTCCACCGCGGCGCGCAACACGAGCGGACCGCCCGCGATCAGGGACTCCTTGTTCGCGAGCGCCACCCGCCGACCCGCTCCCAGCGCCGCCAGGGTGGGTGCGAGCCCGATGCTCCCGGTGATCCCGTTCAGCACGAGGTCCGAATCCTCCCACTGCGCGATCCGGGTTGCAGCGTCCGGCCCATACAGGACCTCGGGTGCCGCCGATGACGCCGCGCGTGACCGGTCCGCGATCAGCTCACGCAACCGGGCGGCGTCGTCCGCCGTACCGCTCGTGCCCACCGCACGGACACCGAACGTCACGGCCTGCTGAGCGAGCAGCTCGAGGTGACCCGCGCCCGCGGCGAGCGCCACGACCTCGAAGGGCTCGTGGGTGGCATCCCAGACGGGCCGGCGCAGCCCCGCGGCCTCGGACACGACGTCGAGCGCCTGCGTCCCGATGGATCCCGTGGACCCCAGGATCACGAGGCGCCGGGGGGCCTGCCGGGTGGCGGAGTCGAGATCGGGGGTCATGCCGGTGGAGGAAGTCATGACCCCAGTATCGCGTGAGCGCCGCACCCCGCACGCACGACACCGAGCACACGACTCCGGACGCACGACACGGGAGATACGACAAGGGCGCCACCCGGAGGTGACGCCCTTGTGTGGAAGGCCCGTTCAGGACCCGCAGATGATTCAGCGACGGCGGCCGACGACGGCGCCGTAGATGAGCAGCACGATGATCGCGCCGATCACGGACGTGATGATCGTGCCGATGCTGAAGCTGTTGATCCCGTCGCTCAGGCCGGGGATGAAGCTACCCAGCCAGCCGCCCAGGAAGGCCCCCACGATGCCGAGGATGATGGTGACGATGATCCCGCCACCCTGCTTGCCCGGAAGGATCAGCTTGGCGAGCGCGCCGGCGATCAGACCGAGGATGATCCAGCTAATGATGCCCATTTCTCCACCTCTGGTTCTCGTTGTGCGCGTTTGCGGTGTTCCGCAACCGCATGTGGTCAGCGAACTGGTTCACAGTGTAGTACCAGACACCAACGCTACACGGGCCGCCGCGTCCGGATGAAACCGGACACGGCGGCCGTGTCAAGGGGCGGTGAACCAGGTCAGTGCGAGACGGCCTTCTCCGCTCCCACTCCCGTGAGGGAACGCACTTCCATCTCGGACTGCTTGCGCGGGTCCTCCGGCCGGCGCTCGCTGAGCGAGCCCAGGAAACCGAGCAGGAAGGACGCCGGGATCGAGATGATGCCGGGGTTGGACAGCGGGTAGAACGCGAAGTCCGCGCCGGGGATCATGGAGGTCTCCGATCCGGACATCACCGGGGAGAAGATAATGAGCACCACGGAGATGATCAGCCCGCCGTACATGGACAATACCGCGCCGCGCGTGGTGAAGCGCTTCCAGTAGAGTGAGTAGAGGATGGTGGGCAGATTGGCGGAGGCCGCCACCGCGAAGGCGAGGGCCACGAGGAACGCCACGTTTTGACCCTGCGCGCCAATGCCGCCGGCGACCGAGATCAGGCCGATGACCACCACGGTGGTCTTGGCCACCCGCAGTTCCTGACGCGGGTCCGAGGTGCCCTTCTTGATCACGGACGTGTAGATGTCGTGTGCGAAGGACGCGGAGGCCGTAATGGCCAGACCGGCGACCACGGCGAGGATCGTGGCGAACGCGACCGCCGCAATCAGACCCATGAGGATGGACCCGCCGAGTTCGTACGCGAGCAACGGAGCCGCCGAGTTCACACCACCAGGCGCGCCCTTGATCCGGTCCGCACCGATCAGCGCGGCCGCACCGAACCCGAGCACCAGGGTGAAGAGGTAGAACAAGCCGATCAGAGTGATCGCCCAAACCACGGACTTGCGGGCCTCCTTGGCGGTGGGCACCGTATAGAAGCGCATGAGCACGTGCGGCAGGCCGGCGGCGCCCAGGACGAGGGCCAGACCCAGCGAGATGAAGTCCAGCTTGGAGATCTCGCTCACGCCGTACTTCAGTCCGGGATCAAGCATCGCGGGGTTGTTGTTCGTCTCCACGGCCGCGCCGAGCATGGTCGAGAAATTGAACCCGAACAAGACCAGGATCCACACGGTCATCACGGCGACGCCGGATACGAGCAGGCACGCCTTGATGATTTGCACCCATGTGGTGCCCTTCATGCCGCCCACGAGCACGTAGACGATCATGATGACGCCCACGATCACGATCACCAGGGACTGCCCGGCCCGGGAGCCGATCCCCAGCAGCAGGGACACCAGGGCCCCCGCCCCGGCCATTTGCGCCAGGAGGTAGAAGAACGTCACGGCCAGGGTGGAGATGGACGCCGCGACCCGCACGGGCCTCTGCCGCAATCGGAACGAGAGCACGTCCGCCATGGTGAACTTGCCGGTGTTGCGCAGCGGCTCGGCGATCAGTAGCAGGGCCACGAGCCACGCGACGAAGAAGCCGATCGAGTACAGGAACCCGTCGTAGCCCTGCAGGGCGATCGCGCCCACGATGCCCAGGAACGACGCCGCGGAGAGGTAGTCACCCGCGATGGCCAGACCGTTCTGGGTCCCGGAGAACGAGCGCCCACCCGCGTAGTAGTCCGCGGCCGTGGCGGTGGACTTGGACGCCCGGATCACGACCACGAGCGTCACGAGCACGAACGCCAGGAAGATCGAGATATTGATCGCGGGGTTGCCCACGGTGGACGTGGCGGTCTCCGCCAGGTGCACCGCGGGTGTCGAGAGGGCGGGGACGGCGATCATGGCCGGGCCTCCTGGTGGTCGTCGGCCCGGTGGCCGGAAGTGGATTCGAGGTCCTCACGCAACGCGGTGGCCTGCGGATCGAGCTTGCGGTTGGCGAAACTCACGTACGCGGCGGTGATCCCGAATGTGGTGACGAACTGCAGCAGACCCAGGATCAGACCCAGGTTGACGTTGCCCACGACCCGCGTGGACATGAAGCCCGGCGCATAGATGGCGAGGACCACGTAGAGCAGGTACCAGACCAGGAACGCGATGGCCAGGGGGAAGACGAAGGATCGGTGGGTCGAGCGCAGCCGTTGGAACTCGTGCGAACGTTGGACCGCGGGGAAGTCGATGCCCTGGGTTGCCGTGGAACCGTTGGGGTCGACAGGGGGCGTGGACGCCATGTGTGCCTCCTTGTGTGATGCTCACCACAGTACGCACTGTGTATCCAATGACACAAGACATATCCGTCACAACGTCGAAAAACCCCTGAAATCCGCGGTTTGGTTAGCCCACTTTACAATTTTGATCGATCTGTGTATACATTCAGCGTCATGGCGCGCCGCTACGGCCGCATGGCCAGAACGAACTCCACGGCCCGGTCCAGGAACGCGTCCACCTGTTGTTCCTCGTAGCTGCGCTGACCCTGGGCGGATCGAAAGACCGCCGTCCTCACGAGCCGCGGGTCCACCTCGGGTTCACCGCGCAACGCGTCCATGAGCCGGTCGCACAGCACGTCCACGTCCGCCGCCGCGTAGCCCAGCGTGCGGTGCGAACTCGGCCGGCGGAAGCGTTCACCGTGCGGGCGGTTGAGCCGCCCCAGCAACAGCCCGGCCAACAGCTCCAGGTGCTCCTCCCAGTGCCGGGCGCCGTGCTCGGCCACGAACGCGGCCTTCTCGCGCGCGAACAGCTCGTCCTCCACGGCGTCCAGGTGGGCGTCCACCGCTCCGGGGTCGTAACCGCCCTCGACGCGGTCGAACACGCGCTCGCGCACCTGCCGGCTGCCCAGCCGACGACGCCGCTGCGCCGCCTCCACGCTCTCGGGTTCACGGTCCGCGTCGGTCGCCCCGGCGGTGTCCGCGGATGCAGCAGAGTCCTCGGCGGTGACGGGGTCCGTGACATCGGCCGGGTCAACGACCGGCTCAGCGACCGTCCCGGGGCCCGCGACCGGGTCCGCGTGGCCACCGGGGGCGGGCGGCGTCGTCGTATGCATGACCGCGGCGAGGCGGTCCAGGAAGTCGTCCACCTGGGCGGGGTCGTAACCCCAGGCCCGCTCGCCGAGGCGATCGAAACGTTGCTGAGTACTCATACCCGCCCTTCCACGGCCGGGACGCGACCCGCGAGGGGCGGCGTCCGTGCGTCCCGGGCGCGCGGGCGGTCGGCCCGCGACCGCGTCACCCCAGGACGGTGAACAGTTCGAAGATCACGTAGCCGGTGATCACGGCGAAGACGATGGAGTCGATGCGATCCATCACTCCGCCGTGACCAGGCAGCAGCGTCCCCATGTCCTTGATCCCGATCTCCCGCTTGATCATGGACTCGGAGAAGTCGCCCACGGTGGCCACGACGACGATCGCGACCGCCAGGACCGCGCCCTGCCACCACGGCATCTTCACGAGGAAGAGCGCGCATAGCACGCCCACGACCACGGCACCGCCCACGGATCCGGCGAAACCCTCCCACGACTTCTTGGGAGAGATCTTGGGGGCCATGGGGTGTTTGCCCCATACGACCCCCACCGCGTAGCCAAAGGTATCGGAGCTGACGGCCAGCAGGATGATCGTGAGGACCTTGTGGGGTCCGTCCGGGGAATGGTAGAGCAGCACCGCCGTACTCAGCAGGAACGAGGCCCACACGAGCGCGAACACCGAGCCCATGATGGACAGCATCATCCCCTGCTTGGGCCCGAAGGCCCGCCACACCACCACGAGCGTCACGGCGAGCACGAGCGCCATGGACAGCGCCTCCGCCCCCCCGAAGAACGCCGCGAGCGGCATGAGCACCGCCGCGATCACCGCGGGGACCTGCGGGATCTGCACGCCCTTGTAGGTCAGTGACCGCGCGATCTCCCACACCCCGATACCCGCCGCGGTCCCGGCCAGCAGGGCCAGTACGAGCGGGACGAAGAACAGTCCCGTGACGAGCGCGCCGATGAGCACGACGGCCACGGCCACGGCGGCCGGGAGGTTACGGCCCGCCCGCGAGGGGGCCTTGTGCTCGGTGCTGCGCTGTAAGGGGCGGGTGAGGACCTGCCGCAGCGAGCCCGTGGTGACCAGGGGGTCGTGCGCCCGCCCCTGCTCCCCCGCCGGGGCGGGAGACGGCGGGCGGGTGTCGCGGTGCGGGGAGCCGGGGGAATCAGCCGATGCCATCAGGCGCCGAGCAGTTCGGCTTCCTTGTTCTTCAGCAGATCGTCGATCTGGTCGATGTGCTTCTTGGTCGCAGCGTCCAGGTCCTTCTCGCCGCGCTTGCCGTCGTCCTCGCCGACCTCGCCGTCCTTGACGAGCTTCTCGATGGCCTCCTTAGCGTGGCGGCGCACGTTGCGCACGGACACCCGGCCCTCTTCCGCCTTGTTCGAGACGATCTTCACGTACTCCTTGCGGCGCTCCTCGGTGAGCTCGGGCATGACCACGCGAATCACGTTGCCGTCGTTGGCGGGGTTCGCGCCGATGTCCGAGTCCCGCAGGGCCTTCTCGATGTCGTTGAGAGCGCTGCGGTCGTAGGGGGTGATCAGCAGGGTGCGGGCCTCGGGGGTCTGGAACGACGCGAGCTGCTGCAGCGGGGTGGGCGTGCCGTAGTATTCCACGAGCAGGCTCGAGAACAGCGCCGGGTTGGCCCGGCCGGTACGAACCGTGGAGAAGTCCGTCTTGGCGGCGTCCACCGCCTTACCCATCTTGGTCGTGGCATCCGAGAGGACATCTGAAATCACGGGTGTTTCTCCTTATGAGCTGGCCGGCCGGCGGTACTGACGCCGGTGGCGACGGTTCGTTCTCCCCACTCTAACGGGCAGGGGGCGGCTGGTCGCGCGATGCGACGGCCCGCGAGACCTTACGGGGTGACCAGGGTCCCGATCTCCTCGCCCAGCACCGCGCGGGTCACGTTGCCCGCTCCCTCCATGCCGAACACGCGCATGGTCACGTTGTTGTCGCGGCACAGCGCGAACGCGGTCTGGTCCATCACGCGGATGTCGCGCGCGATTGCCTGGTCGTATGTGAGGCTCGCGAGACGCTGCGCGTCCGGGTCCTTACGCGGGTCCGCGGTGTAGACCCCGTCCACACCGTTCTTGGCCATGAGGACCTCGCTCGCGTGCACCTCCAGGGCGCGCTGCGCGGCCACGGTGTCCGTGGAAAAGTAGGGCAGGCCCGCACCCGCACCGAAGATCACCACGCGGTCCTTCTCCATGTGGCGGATCGCGCGGCGGGGGATGTAGGTCTCCGCGACCTGCTCCATCTTAATGGCGGACTGCACGCGCGTGTCCACGCCGCACTGCTCCAGGAAGTCCTGCAGCGCCAGGCAATTCATCACCGTGCCCAGCATGCCCATGTAATCGGCGCGCGAACGGTCCATCCCGGCCTGGGAGAGCTCCGCGCCGCGGAAGAAGTTGCCGCCGCCGACCACCACGGAGGTCTCCACGCGGCCCACGGTCGCGGCGATCTGCTCGGCGATCTCACGCACCACCGAGGTGTCCACGCCCACGCTGCCGCCACCGAAGACCTCGCCCGAGAGCTTGAGCAGAACCCTGCGACGCGCCGGTTCGGTGCGCCGCAGCTGCCGGTCCCCGCCGAGGGCCTCGTCCTGGGGTTCCGATTCGATGATGCTGGGCATGGATCCTCCCGGGGGCCGATTCGTGGTCATGAGGCGGCCCGCCCGTGGCAGACCGCCCTCCAGCATACAGAAGCGGCGGGGCACCCCCGGTCCCCCAGTGGTGCCCCGCCGCTTCAGTGCGGGACGCGCGACGGTCTCCCGTCGAGACGTCGCTGTGGGCCTCACGTGCTCGGCGCACGCGGGACCCCGCGAACGGGTGCTCAGGCCCCCACGCGGAACCGCGCGAACGCGGTGGCGGTGGCGCCGGCCTCGGACAGCACCTGGCCCACGGACTTCTTGGCGTCCTTGGCGAAGTCCTGGTCCACGAGCACGACGTCCTTGTAGTAGCCCTTCAGGCGACCCTGGACGATGTTCGGGATGATCTTCTCTGGCTTGCCCTCGTTGCGAGCAGTTTCCTCCGCGACGCGCTTCTCGTTCTCCACGGTCTCCGCGGGGACGTCCTCCTCGGAGAGGAAGGACGGGGACATCGCGGCGATGTGCACGGCAACGTCGTGCGCGGCGGTCTCGGCGTCAGCACCGGACACGGCCAGCAGGACACCCACCTGGGCGGGCAGGTCCTTGGAGGTCTTGTGCAGGTACACGGCCAAGTGGTCACCGGCGACACGGGCCACACGACGCACGACGACCTTCTCGCCCAACAGCGCACCGGTCTCGGTCACGAGATCGGAGATGGTCTTGCCGTCCACCTGGGCGGCCAGCAGGGACTCGAGGTCCGCGGCGTCGGAGGCCACGGCGGCGTCGAGCACCCTGTTGCCGAACTCCACGAACGGGGCGGACTTGGCCACGAAGTCGGTCTCGGAGTTGACCTCGACCATGTAGCCCACGTTGTTCTCGGTGCGGGCCACAATGATGCCCTCGGCGGTCGAGCGACCCTCGCGCTTGGTCACACCCTTGAGGCCCTTGACGCGGATGATCTCCTGGGCCTTCTGGGCGTCACCGTCGGCCTCGTCCAGGGCCTTCTTGACGTCCAGCATCCCGGCACCCGTGCGCTCGCGCAGGGCCTTGATGTCGGCAGCGGTGTAGTTCGCCATGTGAACTCCTCTGTTGTCGGTTCGTCCGTGCCGGACGCCTCAGGACGCCCGGCACGGTTCCGGTCACCACGATGGGTCACCGGGAAGAATGGAAGGTGAACTCGCTCACCGGCCTTACTCGGCGGCGGGAGCGTCCTTCTGCTCGGTCTCGGCGGGCTGCTCGGCGGCGGGCGCGGCCTGCTCGGCCGGGGCCGCCTGCTCGGCGGTCTGCTCCTTGTGCTGTTCCAGCAGCTCGCGCTCCCACTCGGCCATGGGCTCCTCGGCGGCGTTGGACTTGCCGTTGTTGCGCTCCATGAGGCCCTCGGCCACGGCGTCGGCGATCACGCGGGTGAGCAGTGAGACGGAGCGGATGGAGTCGTCGTTACCCGGGATCGGGAACGCGACCTCGTCCGGATCGCAGTTGGTGTCGAGGATCGCGACGATCGGCACGCCGAGCTTCTGCGCCTCGTCCACCGCGAGGTGTTCCTTCTTGGTGTCCACGATCCAGACCAGGGACGGGGTCTTGGTGAGGTTGCGGATGCCGCCGAGCGTGCGCTCCAGCTTCTCCTTCTCGCGGCGCAGCAGCAGCAATTCCTTCTTGGTGTACTGCGAGCCGGCGACGTCGTCGAAGTCGACCTCTTCCAGTTCCTTCATGCGGTCGATCCGCTTGGAGACCGTCTGGAAGTTGGTAAGCATGCCACCGAGCCAACGGTGGTTCACGTAGGGCATGCCCACGCGGGTCGCCTGCTCGGCGATCGCTTCCTGCGCCTGCTTCTTGGTGCCGACGAAGAGGATGGTGCCGCCGTGGGCCACGGTCGACTTGACGGCCTCGTAGGCCTTGTCGATGAAGCCCAGCGACTGCTGCAGGTCGATGATGTAGATGCCGTTGCGCTCGGTGAAGATGAAGCGCTTCATCTTCGGGTTCCAGCGACGGGTCTGGTGGCCGAAGTGGACGCCGTTGTCGAGCATCTGGCGCATGGTAACGACAGGCATGTCGTCTCCTCATGAATAATGGACGGCCCGCGGGCCGTCTCGGTGTTTACGGTTGTCGACCGGCCGTGCCGGTCCCTGGCGCGATTCGTGAGTCCTACTCGTGGAGCAGGCTCCCGTGGTTCCATACCGCGACCACCCGGTAACCGGGGCCTCGGACCGAGGACCACGCACCCGGGCGGACCATGTCCGCCGTGGGTTCCCTCGCGCGCGAAGTCAGCCATCCCGCATCGGCGCGCACCCGCGAGCGGGCACGGTGGACCAATGGCAGAGTGACTGCACCCTGTAGGATACAGCATCGCGCGGCGTCCTCGCTCCACATCGGAGCGCCTCCCCGCCCCTTCGGACCGGGCTGCCGCACGCTGTCGTCATGTGTTCCTCCGGTCACGACGACGCCGCCCCGCCCATTCCTCCTCGCCCACCCGTTCCAACGGTCCCACCCATTCCCGCGCACCCGCCGATTCCCGCACGCCCACCCGGACGGTCCCCGCACCACGCCGTGTACTGCGCTGTGATGGCCGCGGTCCTCGCGCTTAGCTCGCTGCTGGCCCACCCCGCGGCGTGGGCCTCTCCCGACTGGGCCTGGCCCGTGTCCCCGCGCCCGTCGGTGAGCCGACATTTCGAGGCTCCCGCACAGAAGTGGCTGCCCGGCCACCGGGGTGTGGATCTACACGCTCCCCCGGGCACACCCATACGTGCACCGCAGGACGGGGTCGTGAGTTTCGTGGGTGTCGTCGTGGACCGGGAGGTCCTCACGGTGGACCATGGCGAGGGGCACAAGTCCTCATTCGAGCCGGTGTCCTCGTCCGTGCGAGTGGGTGACCGGGTGACCCGGGGGCGGGTGATCGCCAACGTGGCCACTCCCGGCCACGGACCGGGCGGGGATGCGGTGCACTGGGGTGTGCGGGAGAACGGGGAGTACGTGAACCCGTTGCAATTCGTGGCGGACCTGCGGCCGTCGGTGTTGTTGCCGGTCCCCGGTGAGTGAGACCACAGTGAGCCGGCGTGGCATGTCTTGTAGGGCGGGTGGGGCTTGAACCCACGACCAAAGGATTATGAGTCCTCTGCTCTGACCAGCTGAGCTACCGCCCCCTGTGCGACCGCGAACGGATGTCGAGGTCGCCGCCCTACGCTACCGCATGCGCGGCGTCTCAGGGCCCGTCACGACTCCGCGCCGGTGTAGAGCCGCTCGAACGTATCCAGTGTCTTGGCGAAGGAGTGGCGGGACACCATGTCCCGGCTGCGCTCGCCCATGGCCCGCCGCTGTTCGGGCGGGGCATCGAGGACCAGTTGCAGCTTGGTCGCGAGGTCCCCGGAATTGCCCGGGGAGAAGAGGTACCCGTTGCGCCCCTCGTCCGCGAGGTGGGGCAGCGCGCGGGCGTTGGCGAGCACCACGGGGGTCGAGGCGCTCATGGCCTCCAGCGTCACGAGGGACTGCAGTTCCGCTGTCCCGGGCTGGCAGAACACGTCCGCGCGGAGGTAGGCCGTGCGTAGCTGCTCGTCCGTGAGGAACCCCAGGAAGTGGACCCGGTCCGCGACACCGTGTTCGTGTGCGAGTTTCACGAGCCGGTCCAGCTGTTCCCCCTCCCCCACGATCTCGGCGTGAACGTTCTTCTCCCGCGGGATCAGGGCCACGGCCTCGATGAGTTCGTCCACGTTCTTCTCCACGGCCAGGCGTCCGCAGAACAGTACGATCGGGTGGTCCGGGTGCTCGATCTGCTCCCCCGCGGCGGCTTCGTAGTCACCGGCCTGGATCCCGTTGGACACCGCGATCGCCCGATCGGGGACACCGTTGTCGACCATGGTGCGCACCGCGAGCGGCGTGGGTGCGGTGATGACGTCGCAGCGGCCGTACACGCGGGCGATGTCCCACCACGAGACCTTGCGGTAGCCGCGCACGAACCACTGCGGGAACGGCAGGAACGGCTCGATGTTCTCGGGGACGAAGTGATTGGTCCCCACGACCCGGACACCACGGCGCACGGCCTCACGGACCACGAGCCGGCCCAGGATGTAGTGGCACTGGACGTGGACCACGTCCGGGCGGACGTCGTCGAACAACCGCGCGACCTCCCGCACGATCTCCCACGGGAAGCACAACCGGAAGTAGGGGTGGGTGAACGCGTGGTGGGAGCGGAACCGGTGCTCGGTCACCCCGGCGTCGTCCATGATCCGGGACGGGCCGCTCGTGGGCATGGGTGCTGCGACGTGGACCTCGTGACCCCGTTCCAGCATGCCGCGCGCGAGGCGGCGGGCGAACTGCGCGGAACCGTTGATGTCGGGCGGATAGGTCTCAGCGGTGATCAGTATTCTCAAGGCCTTGTGTTCCGTAGGGAGATCAGCGATCGGTGGCGCGTTCGGTTCGTCGGGGTGTCGCCGTGTCCGCAACCGCCCCGCTGGTCACCGCGTCCTGCTGGGCGCGTGCGGCCGCCCGGCGTTGCAGGACCTCGGGGTGGTGTCGCGAGAGCACGACCACGCCGACTATAGCAACGAGACCCGCGAGCCCCATGGCCGTGCCGAGTGCCCCGGTGAAGAAGTCACCGGCCTCTCCCAGGACCACGAGACCCAGAGCCACACCCACCATGGGGTCCACCACGGTGAGCCCGGCGATCACGAGATCCGGTGGTCCGCACGAGTACGCGCACTGCACCATCCACCCGCCCAGCGCAGCGGCGACCACGATCATGAGCACGCTGGTCCACCGGATGTCCGCGAACCCGCTGGACGTGATGGTGGTGGCGGTCAACCGGACGAGCACGGCCACGAAGCCGTAGAGGAGCCCCGCTCCCAAGACGTAGAACATGCTGATCCGGTGCCGACGCACGAATAGCTCGCACACACCGATGAGCACCACGAGGCCCACAAGCAGGGCGACCACCGTGTTCTCGGCACGCGTTCCGGGTACGTGGGTGGGATCCGTCCCGATCACGGCGCACACCACGAACGTGGCTCCACCCACGCTGCACAGGGCTACGGCGAGCCACGTGCCACGGTTGATGATCAGGTGGCGGTGCCGGGCGTGCAACAGCGTGGTGATGACGAGTGCGATCACCCCGATGGGCTGCACCACGGTCACGGTCGCAAGCGAGAGCGCCGCGACGTTCAGCACCGTTCCGAGGCCCAGCAGCGCGAGCCCGCTGAGCCAGCGTAGATTGCGCACGAGGGGCCACAGCCCCCGCGGAGTCAACGGTCCCTCGGTGTGCCCGGTGACCGCCACGGATTGCGTCTGCGTACCGAGCGCGAGGCACACCGCCGAGCTCAGTGCCAGAGCCACCGCGATCCACTGCATCACCGATTCATCACGTCCTCCGTCACGGTCTCATCGTAGAGCTCGGGGGCGCGGCGGGCCTGGGAGTTCACCGCATGTTCGCACCGGGGCACGAGGGATCCCATACCGCCGGATGAGACGCACCGGAGCCGGAGGAGTCGCGCACCCGAGTACGCCCCGGGACACGGTGGAGGCCGGGTCGCGACGATGACGACCCGGCCTCCGGCACGGCTGGCGACTCACGCGAGCCGCGCACCCGATTACTTCTTGAGCAGCTTGCGCAGGAACACCAGGAACGCGGACCCGGCGGCCACGGCGACCGCGAGGGGCTGCCAGCGCTCGCTCAGGACGTCCTGGGCGGACGTGGAACCGGCGGGACGAACCCCCTGGGAGCCCCCCTTGGACGCAAAGGTCTGCTTGACCGACTCCTGGGTCTGGGTGAACGTGCGCTGGGTGCGGTCCACGAAGCCCTGCGTGGCGGCCTGGACGGAATCGGCGCGGTTCTGGGCGTCGTCGCGCAGGCTCTTGAGGTGTTCGCGGCGCAGCTTGAGGCGGTGGCGCAACTGCTCCTCGGTGGGCTTGACGGGCTTGACCTGGTTGGGGTCGTTGGCCGCCTCTTCCTTCTCCCGCTGCTTCTTCTGCTCGGTCTCGTTCATCTCACGCTGGACACGGCCCTCATTGTACGCGGAGCCCTCCTTGACCACACCGAGGTCGTAGCGCAGCCCGAAGATGGCCTTCTTGGGCATGAGCGGCAACGCACTCTTGATCTTAGCGATCCCGATCAGCGCGAGCACGGCCAGGATGATGAGGAACAGCAGGGCGAGCAGCAGCGCGGCCAACCACGCCGGCATCACGTGGGACAGGCCCGCGATGGCGGCACCGATCAAGGCGATGACGGCGAGGCCCAGGAACACGAGACCGACCACCGCGAGCGCGGCGCCCACGCCCACCTTGATGCCCTTCTCCTTGAGCTCCAGGAACGCGAGCTGGGCCTCATCTTTGAGCTGCTTGGGGAGCAATCGGGTGAAGACCTTGACGACGTCCGTGATGGACGCGGCACCCGGCTTCGTGGTGGTGCGAGTTCTTGCCCCGGACGTGTGTCCTGTGTGGCCGGATGAATGCCCGGTGCTGCCGGACGAGTGACCGCTGTTGGGGTCCACTGCATGGCTCATGCCGCCTCCGATGAGTACGTGGTGGTGCTGAACGGTTGATCTGATTTCAAAATACCATTCGGCCGCGCGCCCAGCGGGCAGGGACGGGCGCGACACCTCGGGCGTGACGAGGCTCAGACCTTGTCAACCACCGGGGGCTGTGGAAAACTGAAGACGTTCAGTGAAAGCAGATTCCTCCACATAAGTCAACATTGTATTCTATTCAGAATCACGCATGATTCACAAAAGATCTTATTGTTGGGTGATTTCTTCGAGAGGGTTCACGGCCCCCGCAGATCGAGGCCCCCGCGTCCGACGTCATCGACTGGCGCCGCCGCATCCACGCCCACCCGGAGCTGTCCTACAAGGAGCACGCGACATCCGACTTCGTGGTGGAGACACTCCCGAGCTTTGGCCTCTCCCCCGAGCGCCCCACCGAGACCTCGGTGACGGTACTGATCCAGGGCCAGGGTTCCCACGCTTCCATGCCGCAGAACTGTGCGGACCCGGTGCTGGTCGCCGCGCAGATCACGGTCGCGCTGAACACGATCGTCTCCCGCAGCGTGGCCCCCGACCACATGAACATGGTCAACGTGGGCATGATCCGGGCGGGCGGGGCCCCCGACGTCATCCCGGACACCGCCCGGATCGGCGTGTCCGTTGGTACGGTCGCGGGCGAGGACTGGGAGGTCCTCGGGTCCCGCGCGACCGACATCGTGGAGGACACGTGCGCCGCCTACGGTGCCACGGCCACGTTCGAATGGGCGGACGGCTACCCCGTGATCGTCAACGACGACGACGTCGCGCAGATCGGCTACGACGCCGCGGTGTAGGCCCTGGGCGAGGACAAAGTCTCCTGGGGCCCGGGCACGTCCGCCTCCGACGACTTCGCGTACTTCGCGCGGGAGGTCCCCGCGTGCTTCGTGTTCCTGGGGGGTGGCACGGCCGAGGACCGGCTGCCCTACATGAACCACCACCCCAAGTTCGGCATCAGGGAAGAGGCCCTCGAGGCCGGCGTGCGCACGGAGGTGCAGATGGCCCTGAATGATCCACGTTCCACTCCCGCGTACGACGGACACCCGACCATGAATCTCACGAGCACCCAGAAAGGCATCTTCGTCACGCTCGTGCCGGCGGCGCCGGAGCTGCCGGGCGACGGCGCGGCGTCGTCCTCTGCCGCTGCAAGCACCGAGGAGGGTGCCAACTCGAGTGCGAAGAAGGACGTCTCGATCCTCGACGCCTGGAAGAATCGCAACTCCCTGGTGCTGGGGCTGTGCCTGCTGCTCAACAACCTGGTGGGCGTGGGGCTGCTGACCTGGCTCGCCACGGTGTACTCGCAACAGTTCTGGATCACCCCTACCGGGTGGCAGTACATGGTCGTGATGCTCGGTTACGGGCTCTCGTTGTGGATCGCCACCTCCACCGGGCCCGGCGTAGTCAAGAAGTGGTTCGAGAACAACGAGAAGGTGTTCATGCTGATCATGTCCGTGATCGGCGCCGTCGTGGACGCGGGGGGGGTACACGACCGCGTTCGTGGTACCGGGTGCACTGCTCCTGCTTGGTGGTCTCGCTCCGTTCCTGCTCCGGGAACCCCGCACCCCGCTCGATCCGCAGGGTCCGCGCGCGGCGGGGCCCGATGCAGACGCCACGACACCCCCGGGCGAACCCCACGCGGGCGTGGACGCGGCCGCGGGCACCACGGGCCGGCCCGACTCCCGGCGGTGAGCCCCGCCGGGAGAGGACCCGTCAGGCCACGGTGGCAGCGGCGCGACCGCTCGCCGTCGTGGCCTGTTCCGTGTCCAGGTGACCGTCCTGCATGCTCACGCATGCGTCCGCGAGGGGGACGAACTCGGTGTCGTGCGTGACCACGAGGGACGCCAGGCCGAAGGTGTGGGTCAGATCCGCGAGCAGTTCCATGACGCTGCGGGACCGCGCGTGGTCCAGCGCCGCGGTGGGCTCGTCCACGAGCAGCAGGTGCGGCCTGTTCATGAGCGCCCGGGCGATGTTGACGCGCTGGCGCTGCCCACCCGAGAGCTGATGGGGGCGGCGGTCCGCGCAGTTCTCGAGCCCCACCTGTGCGAGCAGTTCGTCCGCCCGAGCGCGGGCCCGCGCAAGCTCCTTGCCCCTGGCCCCGGCCACGTGCGCGGCGAGTACGAGTTGTTCGCGGGCGGTCAGCGAGGCCAGGAGATTGGGCTGCTGGAACACAATGCCCGTGTGCTCCCGGCGGGCCCCGGCGAGTTCGCGTTCGGGGAGCTCCTCGAGCCGACGGCCCGCCACGGACACCGAGCCGGAACTCGGGCGGACCAACCCGGCGGCCACGGCGAGCAGCGAGGACTTGCCGGACCCGGACGGGCCCACGAGCGCCGTCATGGTGCCCGCGGCCAGCTCGAGGGACACACGGTCCAGAGCTCGCACCGTGCGGGGTTCGCCCTGCTCGTCCGTGCCGTCCGGGTACTCCAGGCAGAGGTCGGTCACCCGTAGGGCGGGATCGTCGGTCGAGTACTCATGCGGCCCGTCCAGGCGTGCCGCTGCGGTGTGGTTGTCCATGGGGTCTCCTGCGCGGTGACGGGGGTGACAATCGGAATGCATGCTCAGTTACCTCCCAGGGCGATCATCGGATCCACGGTGGACACGCGGCGCACGGCGAGCACGGACCCGATCAGTCCCAGCGCCAGGACACCGGCCACGGGCAGCGCCATGGTCGCAGCGCTCAGCACGAACGGGACCGCGGACCCGGCGAGCGCACCGCCGGCGATTCCCAGGCCGCCGCCCACGAGCACGCCGATCGTAAGCACCACGACGGCCTGGAGCAGCGAATCCCGCACCACGTAACCACGGCTCGCGCCGAGAGCGCGCAGCACCGCAATGTCCCGGGTGCGCTGGATGGTCCACACGGTCAGGAAGGAGATCACCACCAGGGCGCTGATGCCGTAGAGGAAGCCCTGCATCATGCGCAGCGAGCCCTGCTCCGACTCGTAGGCGGGCAGCGCCGCGAAGGCGTCCCCGGTGTCCATGGCCACGGTTGCGGTGCGCTCCGTGACCCCCTCGGGCACGGTGTCCGTGGTGAGGGCCAGGGCGGTGGCCTGCTCGGGGTCGTCGGTGTGGGCCACGGCGGGAAAGTCCTCCATGCTGAGCCACACGACCGGCACGTGGCTGTAGTACTCGTCCGCCACGACCCCGGTGACCTTCAGGGACGTGCCGGCCAGGGTCACCGCGTCCCCCACGCCCACGTTCATCTCGCGAGCCAGCGTCTCACTGAGCACGGCGGTGCCGTCCTGTGGGTGGGTGACCCCGTTGACGGCGCTCAGCCCGGGCGCGAGCCGCGAGCCCGGTTCGAGCGCGACACCGGCCACGGAGGTGGCCGACGCAGCGTCTGCGGAGGAGTTCGCCCCGTCCCCGGCCCGCGCGGTGGTCTGCACGAGGCCGAGCCGCTCCACGTGGTGCGCCCCCACGGTGTCACGCCACGCGCGCGTTTCGTCCGCGGTGATCCGGGACGTCGTGAAGGACGGGTCGGACGCGTCCCCCGCCGGGGCGCTGAGCACGAACCGCTGCGCCTGCAACCGTTCCAGGGCCGAGGTGTTCTGGTGGCCTAGCCCGTTGGTCAACCCGGTGAGCAGTACGAGCAACAGCGTGATCAGGGCCACGACGGTCGCGAGCAACGCGAACCGCCCCTTGGCGAACGTGATGTCCCGTAGGGACAGGTACATGGTGATCTCCGATGGGTCGAGAAACTGTTCCCCTCAAGCCTCGCGGGACGCGGCCGCCGGTGGATCGCCCCGCGGGTGGAGACCGTCCAGCCCCTCGGGGGATGCCGCGCTCAACCAATCGGTTGATCCGCCACTCGCGTCACATGCGTAGCATGGCGGGAGACCCGGCCGTGCCGTGCGCGCTGCTCGCCGATGGCGGCATCCGCCCGATCGCCGCGCGGCGATCGGGACGCCGCGTCTTGGTCGGGGCACCGCACTCGTGCGACCGCGCCCGGGACCCGGGCAGGACGACGACGCCGTCCCCGGCACACCGCTCCGACCAACCAGTCCACCGCACGACCTGGAAAGGAGCCCCCGAGTGCGCGAGGACCTCTCCACCCCCGCAGTGCTGAGCGCCCTGCGGGTCACGTTGCACGTGAGCTTCGCGGCGCTGTTGGTGCTCGCCGCCGTGCGCGCGGTGCTGCACCTGAGCCGGGCCCCTGGCGGCGGGGCGATGATCGCCGTCGTCCTGGGACTGAGCGTGCTGCTCGCGGCGGTCTACCTCGCGGGGACCCTGGTGGAGAACCGTGTGGCGAGGGGTCGTGCGAGCCGGGAATCCCTGCGGTGGGGTCCCGGGTGGCTCGGTCTCATCGCGGCGCTGTGGGCCGCGCTGGCCCTGCTGAGCCCGGACTTCTCGTGGGTCGCGTTCCCCCTGTTCTTCCTGTGCCCCGTGGTACTGCCCACCGCGGCGGCGCTGGTCGCGATCGTGGTGCTCACCGGCGTCGTGGTGCTCTCCCAGTACCTACATGCCGCCCCGGGAGCGTTCGCGGCGGGAATGGCGCTCGGACCCGCGATCGGTGCGATTGTCGCGCTGCTCGTGAGCTTCGGGTACCGCGCACTGTACGAGGACACCCGCCGCCACGTGCGCGCGATCCGCGATCTCGAATCCACGCGAGCTGAGCTGGCGCGCCAGGAACGGGACGCGGGGACCATGGCCGAGCGCGACCGGTTGTCCCGCGAAATCCACGACACCCTGGCCCAGGGCCTGACCTCGATCGTGCTAGTCTCACGGGCCGCACAGCGCTCGCTGGAGCGCGCGGAGCTCGACGCGGCCCGCGCGCAACTGGCCACGATCGAGGACACGGCCGCGGCCGACCTCGCGGAGGCGCGTCGGTTCGTACGGGACCTCGCCGCACCGGCACCGGGTGACTCCCTGCCCGCCGTCCTCGCGGAGGTGTGTCACCGCACCCGGGAGGCGGCCCGCGCCGTGGGCGCGCCGCTCACGTGCGAGTTCACGGTGGAAGGTGCCGTCCCCGAACTGCCCGCCCCGCAGCGCACCCTGTTCGTGAGGGCAGCGCAGTCCACCCTCGCGAACGTGACCTCGCACGCGCGGGCGTCACGCGCCGTCGTGACCCTCGCGGGCTGGGACGACGCCGTGACGCTGGACGTCGTGGACGACGGCGCGGGCTTCAGACCGCGTTCCGCCGCCGACGACGCACGCAACGACAGCTTCGGACTGGCCCACCTGCGACGCCGCGCGCACGAGCTCGGGGCCGTCCTGACCGTGGAGTCCGAACCCGGCGCCGGAACGGCTGTGAACCTGCGGTTGCCCCTGCCCGCGCCCGAAGCCACCCGCCCCCTGCCGAATGGAGATTCGTCATGACCACCCGCGTATTGCTCGTGGACGATCATCCCGTGGTGCGGGCCGGGCTGCGCGCGGTGCTCGAATCGGTGGGTGACATCGTGGTCGGCGCCGAGGCGCCGGACGGACGCGTGGCGCTCGAGATGCTGTCCCGCGCGGGCGGCTCCGTGGACGTGGTGGTCATGGACCTGCAGATGGGTTCCGGGATGGGCGGGCTGGACGCGACCCGGCGCATTGTCGCGGCGGGCGGGCCCCCGGTGCTGATCCTCACGACCTACGACACCCAGGCGGACATTGTCGCCGCGCTCGAGGCCGGCGCGACCGGTTACCTCCTCAAGGACTCGCAGCCCGAGACCATCGGTGCCGCCGTGCACGACGCCGCCGCGGGCCGCCCCGTGTTGTCCCCCTCCGTCACGGCGCGGCTCATGCAGCGGGTGCGTTCCCCCGGCACGTCGCTGAGCGCGCGGGAGATCGAGATCCTGCGCGGGCTCGCCACGGGCGCGTCCAACAGGGCCCTGGCCAAGGAATTGTTCATCTCGGAAGCTACCGTGAAGACGCACCTTGTACACATCTACGACAAGCTCGGGGTGGACAACCGGACGGCGGCGGTCAACCGTGCGCGGGAAGAACACCTGATCTGACGGATGCGATCACCGCGGCGATCCGCTCGGGGTGATCCACCATGACGAAGTGACCGCTGCGTCGCAACACGATCGTGTGCACGGGCGCTTCCCGGGACAGGTAGGTGGCCCGGGCGAGCACATGGCGCACCCACCGGGTGGTCCCGATCCGCGGCAGCCGTCCGTTCGCGGCCACCACCAGGACGTCCAGCTCCGGGTCCAGGGGCGTATGGGCGGCCAGTTCCTGCAACCGGTTCATGCACGCCACGTAGCCCGCGAGTTCCCGCAGGGACCCCATGAGGAAGTTCGGGGATGTCAGATCTACGCGCAGCTGCGGCCACGAACGCATGAGGCGTCCGCGTCCGGGCACGAGTCGCCCGGCCACGACGGGGCCCACCACACGCCACACGGCACCCGCCACGCGGGACCGCGCCAGAGGCAGCGTGAACCGGCGGAACCGGCGGGCTGTCGCGGCCTCGTCGTGGGCGGGGTCCGCGCCCTCGGCCGAGGGCACGGACGCGTCCAGCAGCACGAGGTGACGGATCCGCCCCGGATGCACCCGGGCCACCACTTCGACCACCGCGCCACCGAAGGAATGTCCCACGGCCGTGACGGGTTCCCGAACGCCGCACACGGTGAGCACGGCGGCGAACCGATGCGCCTCCTCATCGAGATCGGGGAGTTGTTTGGACACCCGGTCTCCCTGGGCGTATCCGGGGCGGTCGTACACGATTACACGGTGGTCCCGGCGTAGCCGTTCGACCACGGGAAGCCAGTCCCACAGGGTCGACGCCACGCCGGAGCAGCACACGATGACCGGCCCGGAGCCCGCATCGAGGATCCGTACGGGGCCGCCCATAACTTCGCGGGTGCTGACATGATCCCCGATGCCCGACGGCGCGGAACCGTTGTCCTTTTCGTT
Organism: Kocuria sp. CPCC 205297; assembly: GCF_040981035.1. Lineage (NCBI taxonomy): Bacteria > Bacillati > Actinomycetota > Actinomycetes > Micrococcales > Micrococcaceae > Kocuria > Kocuria sp. CPCC 205297. The sequence goes on from NZ_JAVKPY010000001.1 coordinate 88,157, forward strand.
GCGAGTTCCCGTGAGCGCAACCGCTGGGCGACGGGCACACCGGCCGCGGCGATGAGCCACACCGCGATTGCGAGAGGACATCACTTCGCGGGCCCGTCCGTCCCTCGCGTACCGTTCGGGAGAGCGCGCCACAGGGTCCGCAGCCGCGCAGAGGAGAACGCCGTCACCCCGGCGAGCACCACCCCGACCTCTGCGTCCACGGTTCGCAGTACGGTGGCCCCGGGGGGGTCCGCGACGACGTACTCGGACACGAAGGACGTCCACGGGTGCAGTTCCCTGTTCACGAGCGGATAGAGGACCCACACCGAGTACAACAGCGCCGCTGCGGCGCACAATCGGCGAGAAGCCAGAGTCACGGAACCGGGTCACCCGCCTGAGTCGTGGGCCGCACATACGGAACAGCCGCCGAGTCTACTAGGCCGCGGCGGTTCCCGGAGGCGGGTGCCGCCCTGGATACGACGGAGGCCCCCTTCCGTACTGGAAGAGGGCCTCCGTGGTGGCTCCCCCGACTGGACTCGAACCAGTAACCCTTCGATTAACAGTCGAATGCTCTGCCAATTGAGCTACGGGGGAATGTACGCACTGCTGCGCAACGAGACGATACTTTACCGCCCCGTCGCGGCTTCCTCAAATCGAATCCCCGCCACCACCCGCAAGCGCCACACCCCTCTGAGTCGGGGTCACGCCCCGGTGAGGCTGCGCCGCTGCAGTTCGAGGTCCAGCAGTTCGCGGTTGAGCTGTTGGTACAGCTCGGGTTCCCGTTGCGCGTTCAACCGGTTGAGGTGGGCCAGCTTGTCCGACTTCGCCCGGTTGATGTGCATCTCCACGAGCGAGGTGAGCACGCCCACCGCGTAGTTGCGCATTTGTTGCTCGGTGGCCGCGGGTAGCGGCGTGACGGACAGTTGTGCGAGGTAGCCGTGCAGCGGTTCGGGCAGGTGGGCGCGCACGTGTTCGAGCCACGCGCGACCGCCCTCACCGTGATAGTCCTCGTCCGCGCGGGCGGCCACCACGGCATCGTGCAAGACCTGGTGCACCCGGTACGTCATGCCGGCGGAATCGAAATGCTCCCAGTAGCCGTCCGGCACGAGGTCCGGGAGCTGGAGCACCACTTCGAGCGCCTCCCGTTCCATCCGGGACACGGGTTCGCGCGGATCCGGCAGCTCGGGCGCCTCGGGCTGGTGGTTCTCACCGGGGGCCGAGCCAGGCCCGGAGACAGGCCCCGAGCCATGCCTCGATCCGGCCGAGTCACCGCGGTGGCCACGAGCATCCGGACGGTCCGGGGTCGACCCCTGACCGCGCCCCCGCCCCGGTTCTCCCCGGCCGTTCTCACTGCGGGAGGCGGCGTCGACGGCGCGCAGCACCTCGTCCGTCTCGATCCCCAGCCACCCGGACAGCTCCCGCGCGTACGCGGGGCGCAGGGCGGGGTCACGGATCCCGGCCACGATCGGGGCGCACGCCCGCATGGCGCGGAGCCGACCCTCGAGGCTGTTGACGTCGTACTCGCGGATCGTGGCTTTCAAGGCGAACTCGAACAGCGGGGTGCGGGACTCCACGAGATCACGCACGGCCACGTCCCCGCGGGTCAGGCGCAGGTCACACGGATCCATCCCGTGGGGCTCGACCGCCACGTAGGTCTGGGCCACGAACCGCTGGTCCTCCTGAAAGGCGCGCAGCGCGGCCTTCTGTCCGGCGGCGTCGCCGTCGAACGTGAACACGACCTCTCCCCCGGCGGAGTCGTCCGAGAGGAACCGGCGCACGATCTTGATGTGGTCCGCGCCGAACGCGGTGCCGCACGTGGCCACCGCCGTGGTGATCCCGGCCAGGTGGCACGCCATGACATCCGTGTACCCCTCCACGACCACGACCTGTTTGGTCTTGGCGATCGGCCGTTTGGCCAGGTCAATGCCGTAGAGCACCTGGGACTTCTTGTAGAGCTGGGTCTCGGGGGTGTTGAGGTACTTGGGGCCGGGATCGTCGTCGTAGAGCTTGCGTGCCCCGAACCCGATGACCTCCCCCGCGACCGCGCGGATGGGCCAGATCAGCCGCCCCCGGAACCGGTCGTAGAGTCCGCGGTTGCCCTCCGAGACCATGCCGGTGAGCTTGAGTTCCTGGTCCGTGAACCCGTGATTGCGCAGGTGCTGCAACAGGTGGGACCACCCCTGCGGTGCGTAGCCGATCCCGTAGGTGCGAGCGGCGTCGTGATCGAAACCGCGCTCCCCCAGGAACCGCTGGGCCGCGGCGGCCTGCCGGGTGTAGAGGTTGCGTTGGAAGAACTCCGCGGCCACCTTGTGTGCGTCGAGCAACCGCTGTCGACGCCCTACTTCCTCCCGGTTGGGTGCGGAACCCTGCTCGTAGTGCAGCTCGTACCCAATCCGGGCGGCCAACCGTTCCACGGTCTCCGAGAACGGCGTGTGGTCCATTTCCATGAGGAAGGAGATGACGTCCCCGGACTCGTCGCACCCGAAGCAGTGGTACGTGCCCAGTTGGGGGCGCACGTGGAAGGACGGCGTGCGTTCGTCGTGGAAGGGGCAGAGTCCCTTGTACGAACCGATGCCCGCGGGCTTGAGGGTCACGTACTGTTCCACGACCTCGCGGAGGTCCGTGCGCGCACGGACCTCGTCGATGTCTTCACGCTTGATCAGTCCGGCCACTCGGCCAGTTTAGGCACCCCGTCAAACCGGATGGCGCACGCGTCACGGATGTGCAGCGGACCGGAACGACCGGTTAACGGGCCCGCGAGGACACGCGATGACTCCGGCAACGGCGTCACCGAACGGTCCCGCGACGAACAGGGCTCGGGGGTCAGCGAGCCACCGGGGCGTCGTCGTTCCTGCCGACCACCATGCGGCGGTCCGGGGCACCCACGGTCTTGGACCCGACCATGGCCACGCTGCCCAGGGCACCGACCGCGGCGAACGCGAAGAAGCCCCACGGGTACGCGAGCCCGGCACCCAGCAGCGTGCCGCCCACGATGGGACCGCTGATCGCGCCGAGACGCCCCACCCCGGCGGACATGCCCAGGGCGGTCGCGCGCACGCGCGGCGGGTGGTTGGTCGCGGTGAACGCGTACACGAGCACCTGGGAAGAGAACACGAAGCACCCGGTCAGGAACACCATGACGTAGATCCCGGCCACGGGCAGCCGGATCGCGAGGGCCGCGAGCAGCACGGCCGAGGCCGCGAACCACATGATGCTCGCGATGCGGGGGGGTAATCCGGTCCGCCACGCGGCCACCGATCCACAGCCCCACCACGGCGCCCACGTTGAGGATGAGCAGGAAGCCCAGCGCGTTGCCGAGGTCGTAGTCCGCGGCGCGCATGATCTGCGGCAACCACGTGTTGAGCCCGTACACGAGCAGCAGACCCATGAAGGACGCGATCCAGATCACCACGGAGTTGCGCGCGTACGTGCCGCTCAGCAACAGGGCCGCGCCCTTCTTCTCGGCCACCACCTGGGGCGACGGCGCTGCGGCACCGCGCGCGCCCGAGGCCGCGGGGGCGGCGTCGCCGATCTCCAAGGGCACGTTGTAGTGCGTGGCCACCCGGCGGGCATCCTCGAGGCGGCCCTTGGACGCGAGGTAGGACGGGGACTCGGGCAGGAACACGAGCATGAGCGGTACGAGGATCAGGGCGGGCAGCGCGCCCGCGATGAACATGGTGTGCCACGTGAAGTGGGACAGCACCCAGATCGCGAGCGCCGCGGTGAGCACGGCACCCACGTGGTAGCCGGTCATCATGACCGTGGTGGCGTTGGAGCCGCGGCCGGGGCGGGAGAACTCGGTGACCATGGAGATGCCGGTGGGCAGGCAACCGCCCAGGCCCAGGCCCGCGAGGAAGCGCAGGATCCCGAACCACAGGACGGTCGGGGCGAACGCGGCGGCGAACGTGAGCACCGAGAACACGATCACGGCGCCGATGAGCATCTTGCGCCGACCCCAGCGGTCCGTGAGGTAGCCCATGCCCAGGGCGCCGACCATCATGCCGAACAGGCCGGTGGTCGCGACCGCGGTGGCCTCGCCGGTGGTCATCCCCCACGCCTGGTCCGCGAGCAGGGCGGGCATCACGGCGCCGAGCACCACGGCGTCGAAACCGTCCAGGGACGAGATGTGGGGCGCAGAACCGATGCCGCCGGACCTCACCAGAGCGGCTTGTCCCCCGTGCGCCAGTTGGTGCCCCGGATCCGGTCGTGCAGCGCGACCGCGGAGCGGTCCGTGAGGCACGCGATCTGATCGACCACGAGCCGCAACCGGGCGGCTTCACTGCCGGGACCGTCCCCCAGGGCACGCCAGTCCGCGGCGAACTCGGGGGCCAGGAACCGCCCGTCCGTCTGCATCAGGGCGTCCACGAGGATCGTGAGGATCTCGTGCTGGTTGTCGTAGAGGGGCAGGGCGTCCCGCACGGTCATCACGAACGCGGTCGCGATGCCCTTGAGCACCCCGATCTCCAGCTCCGTCTCGCGCGGGACCACGAGGGACGCCCGGTACCGGGTGAGCCGGTCGTCCCCGGCCACGTCCCGGGTGGCCGCGACCGCGGACATCGCGAACCGGCCGATCAGCTGGCTCGTCATGTTCTTCAGTCGCGCCAGGTCCGCGCGCGTCCCGTGCAGACGGGGAATCCACACGGGTGAGGACTCGAGCCGGGACAGCGCGGCGTCGAGCTCGTCCTCCGTGGCCGCGGGCAGGTACCAGCCGCGGGTGCACTCGATGACCCGGTGGCGGTGCGCGGGTTGCGTTAGGTTCTCGAGCTGCAGTGCGTGGGCCGCGACCGCGTCCTCGACGTCGTGGACGCTGTAGGAGATGTCGTCCGCGAGATCCATGACCTGGGCCTCGATGCACTTGCGTCCGGGCACCGCGCCCGCGCGGAACCACTCGAACACAGGCAGGTCGTCCTCGTAGGCTCCGAACTTGCGGTTGGGGCGCCCGTCCGGCCGGGGCGGGGCGTCCGCCGCGCTCCACGGGTACTTGCACGTGGCGTCGAGTGTCGCGCGGGTGAGGTTCAACCCCGCGGGCTCCCCCGACGGCGCGATGATCTTGGGCTCGAGCCGCACGAGCAGACGCAGGGTCTGGGCATTACCCTCGAAGCCCCCGATCCCGCGGGTCAGCTGCGCGAGCGCCGTCTCACCGTTGTGCCCGAACGGCGGGTGACCGAGGTCGTGGGACAGGCACGCGGCGTCCACGACGTCCGGATCGCACCCGAGCGCCTTGCCCAGCTCGCGCCCGATCTGGGCGACCTCGAGCGAATGGGTGAGCCGGTTGCGCACGAAGTCGTCCGACTGCGGCGAGACCACCTGGGTCTTGGCCGCGAGCCTTCGCAGCGCGGAACTGTGCAGCACGCGCGCGCGGTCCCGCTCGAAGTGACTGCGATGGCGGTTGTGGTGGTTCTCGGCGACGAACCGCTCGGTGTCGGTGGGCTCGTAGCCCGGGGGCAGGATGGCCAGACGGTCGGGGGTGTGCAGTGGGATCAGCCTCCCGAGACGTCGAGCTCGGCGGCCGCGAGACCCAGCCGTTCGGCGTCGCCCAGGATGCGGGAGTCGAGCCAGCCGTCCGGCAGGTGGGGCTTCTTAGGCGAGCCCGCCCGGCCCCGAGGCCCTTCGACGTCCGCGCCCGGGTAGGGGGCATCCAGGTCGAGTTCGTCGAGCAGTTCGCGCAGCGCGGCGAGTGTGGGCACCTGCGCCATGCGGGCGCGTAACTGCCCGCCCACCGGGTACCCCTTGAAGTACCAGGACACGTGCTTGCGGATCTCGCGGCAGCCCTTGAGTTCGTCCCCGAACTCCTGGGTGAGCAGCTCGGCGTGGCGGTACACGGTCTCCGCGACCTTGCGCACACCCGGCCGGTAGCGGCGCGGGCTGCCCTCGAAGGCTGCCTGCAGGTCCCCGAACAGCCACGGCCGGCCCTGACAGCCCCGACCCACGACGACGCCGTCCACCCCCGTGTGCTCGACCATGCGCACCGCGTCCTCCGCGGAGAAGATGTCCCCGTTGCCCAGCACGGGGATGTCCGGGAGGGCCTCGCGCAGCCGCGCGATCGCATCCCAGTCGGCGTGGCCCGAATAGTGTTGTTCGAGGGTGCGCCCGTGCAGGGCCACCGCGGCGATCCCCTCATCGCGGGCCATGCGCCCGGCATCCAGGAAGGTCTGGTGTTCGCCGTCGATGCCGATGCGCATCTTGACGGTCACGGGGATCTCCCCGGCCTCGCGCACCGCCGTGCGGATGATCGCGCGGAACAGGTCGGTCTTCCACGGCAGGGCGGAACCACCCCCGCGCTTGGTGACCTTGGGCACGGGGCACCCAAAGTTGAGGTCGATGTGGTCCGCGCGATCCTCCTGCGCGACCATCCGCACGGCCTTGCCCACGTTCACGGCGTCCACACCGTAGATCTGGATGGATCTCGGGGTCTCGTGGGGGTCGTGGTCGATGATCCGCAGGGACTCGGGGCGGCGTTCCACGAGTGCTCGCGCCGTGACCATCTCGGTCACGTATAGTCCCCCGCCGTATTCCCGACACAGGGTGCGGAAGGACTTGTTCGTGACCCCGGCCATCGGCGCCAGGACCACGGGTACGTCCACGGTCAGCGGGCCCAGCTGTAGGGGTTTCAAGTTCAACACGGCCGGTTCACGGTCCGCGGTCTCAGTCGTCTCGGTGCTCATCGTGGGCCATTGTCTCATTCGTCCGCTGCCCGGCGTCGCGGTCGGTGCGCGCGGATGCGTCCACCTGCTCGAGTCGCATCGCGAGCTTGAACGCGCGCACCTGCTTGTCCCTGCGACCCAGGGTCTTGTACACCGCGCCCAGGTCCCGCAGGCACTGCACCCACTCGCGGGTGTGGGCCTCCGGCTCGGGCAGCGCGGGGTAGAGGTTGCTTGCGGTGTGGAGGGCGTGGGCAACGTCGTTCCAGGCCATCATCCCCTCGGCGAGCGCCGCGAGCCCTTTCCAGCACATGATCTGCCCGGCCACGTCCCCGCGCGCTTCGCAGCCCGCGAGCACGGTCTCGTAGTGCTCGGCCGCGAGTTTGCGCCGCCCGGCCGCTTGCGCGGCGGTGGCCAGGTGGGACACCCAGCGCAGGTCCTCCCGCGTGACGAAGCCGGCACCGTCCCCGGCGGGTCGCGCCGGATCCACCCCCGCCGCCGCGGCCCCCTCCTGGAACTCGCGGTATGCGTCCCACGGGCGCCCGGCCAGCAGCAACACATCCCCGAGGTTCTCGAGGCACTGCACCCGCGCTCCCAGGGATCGCGCCGACCGTGGCGCGCGCTTGTACTGCGTCGCGGCCAGTCGGTAGTGGTGTTCCGCGTCCGCCCAGTCGCCGGCGTCCCGCGCGAGATTCCCCAACCACGACGCCGCCTGGCCCGCTTCCAGCCACGCCTCCCCGAGTCGCGCCGCGCGCAGGGCCGCCTCGAAGTGATCGCGTGCCGTGGCGGTGTCCCCGGACGACGACGCCGCCCGGCCCCGTTGCAGCCTGCGCGCCACCCTGGCCCGTGCGAACATGCGCCCTCCTCCTGTGCTCCTACCGCGTGATTCTTCCAGCCCCGATCATTGCCCCGTGCAACCGATGCCGCAGGGGCGCGGGGTCAGAGGACCCTGCGGGCGGCGTCGGACGGGGTGAGCGTGAGGAACAGCGGATCGAGGAACCCGTTCTCCGCGAACCGGTGCTGCACCGCGCTCGCGAGTCGCTCCACGTGGGTCTCGGGAACCAAGGCGATCACCGAGCCCCCGAAACCGCCGCCCACGACCTTGGCACCCAAGGCCCCGGCGGCCAGGCAGCCCTCGACCGCCGTATCCAGTTCCGGGACCGTGACCTGGCAGTCGTCCCGCATGGACTCGTGGCCCGCCACGAGCAGCTGACCCACGGCCGCCCAGTCCGGGTCCGCCTCGCGCAGGAGTCGGGCGATCTTCTCCGAGCGCACCATCTCGGTCACGGAATGACGCAGGCGCAACCGGGTCCCTCGGGGGTCCTCGGTCAACGGGGCGCCCGCCCCGAGCAGGTGGTCGAAGCGCTCGAGGACCGCCGCGGCGTCGTCGAACCCCGGATCCTCGGGCAGCGCGTCGCGCAAGCGGGAGACCCCGAGCACCGCGGCAGCGGCCTCGCACTCGGCGCGGCGGGAACTGTACTGACCGTCGGCCAGTTTGTGCGGGGCGGACGTGTCCACGGCGAGCCACGTGAGACCCGCGAGCGCGGGATCGGCGGGCAGACGGGCGACGTCGAAATCGCGGCAGTCCAGCGCGAGCAACTGCCCGGCGTGCGAGCGCAGGGACGCCGTCTGGTCCAGGCCGCCGGTGTTGGCGCCCACGATGTAGTTCTCCGCGTCCATGCAGGCTCGGGCCAGGGCGCGGCGCAGGGTGTCGTCCGGGTGGTCGTCGCCCGTGCGCAGCGAGAACAGGGCGAGCGCGACCGAGCACTCGAGCGCCGCGGAGGAGGCGAGCCCCGCGCCGATGGGCACGGTCGAGTCCACGAGCAGGTCCGCGCCGAAGTCCGCACCGAGCGCGAGTCCGGGCACGGCCTCGTGCTCGGAGTGCCCCGCGGCCACGCGGTTCATCCCCCACGCCACGCCCGCGGCGTAGCCGAACCAGCCATGGATGGCTCCGGGTTGGACGTCACTCACCCGGGCCGCGCGCAGTTCACGGTCCGCGACGGAGGCGTCCGTGTCCTGGAGGGACTGCGCGTGCAGCAGCCCGTCCGTGCGGGGTGCTGCGGCGGTCAACGTCACGTACTGGTGGGCGAAGGGCAGGCACATCCCGCCCGAGTAGTCGATGTACTCGCCCATGAGATTCGCGCGGCCGGGCGCGGCCCACACCCCTGCGGGCGGGCGGGCGTAGACCTCCTCGAACTTCGTGCTCAACCGCTGCGCCCGCTCACGCACGTCCGGTTGCGCGACCCAGCGCGGGCGCGCGAAGTCTTCCGGGGCGGTGGTTTCGCTGAGCTCACAGGACACGGACGGTTCCTCACATGGTGTGGACGGGGCGTCGTAGGACGACTGACGAACCATTGTCCCCTACCCGGCGCGGAAGTAGCGCTCCAGCTCCTCGAGGGACTTGTCCTTGGTCTCCGGGGCCACGCAGTACACCCACACGATCGCTACGAGCTGGAGCACCACGAAGATCATGATCGTGTACCCCACGCCCAGCGCGTCCGTGAGCACGGGGAACGTGAGCCCCACCAGGAACGTCATCATCCACAGGATCCATGCGCACGCACCCATGCCCACGCCGCGCACGTTGAGCGGGAAGATCTCGGACATGTACAACCACGTCACGGTGCCGATGCAGCACTGCATGAACCCCACGAACACCACGATGCACGCGAGGATCACCCACGCGCGCGCCGGACTGCCCTCGGGGATCGTCAGGTAGGACACCGCGAAGCCCGTCAACGACGTTGCCGTCCCCACCAACCCGGTCAGCAACAGTGTCCGGCGGCCCACGTGCTTGAGCAGGTACATGGCCAGGGCCACAGCCACGACCCCCATGATCCCGGGGATGATGTTGGCGTAGAACGCCCCGTTGCCCCCGAAGCCCACGTCCTGCAGCACCGTGACGCCGTAGTACTGGATCGCGTTGATCCCCGAGATCTGATTGATCACGGCCATGGACGCGCCCAGCACGAAGATTCGCCTGATCCACGGGACGCGGACCAGATCCGTGATCCGGGCCGCGGGGCGGTGCTCGTCCTCGTGGGCGAGTTCCAGGACGGTCTCACCCTCGCGCCGGTCGTAGGAGTCCTCGCGGATGCGGCGCAACACCTGGAACATCTTCTCCACCGCTCCATGGCGGGCCAGCCAGCGGGGGGACTCCGGCACCACGAGCATCCCGATCCACAGCACGAGCGCGGGGGCGGTCGCGAGCACGAGCATGACGCGCCACACGTGCGGGAGGTGCCCGAACGCCGTCGCCAACCCCGCGTTGAACACGAAGGCGAGCGCCTGGCCGCCCACGATCATCAGCTCGTTCTGAGCGACCACGCGACCGCGCAGGTGCGAGGGGGCGAGTTCGGCGAGGAACACGGGCACGATCACGGAACACGCGCCCACGGCCAGCCCCAGCAGACAGCGGAACGTCACGAGCACCGCGACGGTGGGTGCGATCGAACACCCGATCGTGGCGACCACGAAGACCACAGCCAGTATCATCAGCACCCGGCGGCGGCCGTAGCGGTCGGCGAGCTTGCCGCCGAACGCCGCGCCCCACGCGCCGCCGAACGGCAGGATCGAGGCCACGAGACCCTCCAGGAACGGCGTCAACCGCAGATCCGCCACGATGGACGGCAGCGCTCCGTTGATCACCCCGGTGTCGTAACCGAACAGCAATCCGCCGAACGTGGCCACCGTGGCGATCAGCCGCAACCGGCCGTTCATCTCCTGGCGTCGCGGTGGCTCCGTGCGCGACGGACTCGCCTGGGTCTCGAACATGGGACTCCTTTCCTCCGTGAACGTCTTACCACGAACGACGCATTGCGGGGCCCGCGAGGCTGCTCGGCGCCGACCCGCTCGACGTCCTGTCTTCAGGTCAGTCCTCGGTGCCCGCGATCCTGGCCGCGGGCTCCACCGCCGTGGCGCTCGCGAGCGTGGCCGCGTGGTTCGTGACGGCCGTGCTGTCCCGGCACGAGCAGCACGCGGAGGCCTCGTAGACCGAGACCGGACGGCGGCGGTCAGTTCGCACCGCGGCCCGAACGGATCCCGTGATCGTGGAGCTCGTCCCGCAACGCGCGCCACATCCTGTCATACGTGAACCGCTCGGTGACCACGGCCCTACCCGCCTCCGCGAGCGCCTCCCGCTCGGCCAGGTGGCGAAGACGTCGACGGCCCGCTGCGTCCCGTCGTCGGTGAACAGTTCCGGTGCGCAGCCGAACGGGATAGCGGCCACCTGATCGGCCCGGAACCCTGCATCCACGAGGATGTCGATCTGGTTCCGGCTCAGCGTGAGGATCAGATCCACCGCCGAGAACCGGCGGACGAGCGCGCGTCTGCGATCGGGATCCGCTCGTCGGATCCATTCCACGAGCCAGCACGAGATCGTCACCAGGGGTGTGCCCGCGTACGGCGGCACGTCCCGCCGCTTGAGCTGCGCGGCGAGTGCCGTGACGGGTTCGAGCAACCCCAGGACCAGTTCGGCGTTCCGCACCCCGGGCACGGCCCTGAGGGGCACGTTTGTTGTGGACCAGCCCAAGACCATCGGCGCCCTGGTCATCGCCGTGGCGCAGGACCTCGGGATCGATGTTGCCTACCTGCCCGGGCTGACGATGCGCCGGGTGGCGGATTCGCACGAGGGCCAGGCCACGTGCAAGCGTTGCTGACGAAGCACGCACCCCGGTTGGCCGAGCGGCTCACCGAGGAGATCTTCACCGCCCTGGGCGAGCAGACCGTGACCGTTACAGGCACCACTGCGGCGGAGAAGATCATCAGGCGCCTGGCCGAGCAGCTAGCCCAGCTCGGTACCCAACGGGCGGAGATCGAGGCCGAGATCCTCACGGTGGTCGATGCTCACCCTCTCACTCGGGTCCTGACCTCCATGCCCGGGGCAGGGGTCAGGACAGCAGCACGGATCCTCACCGGTCTCGTGGGTAAGAGCTTCAAAGACGCCGCCCACCTGGCCTCCTACGCCGGCATCGCCCTGGCCACACACCCCACCGACGGTGGCCCTGGCCGCTTGACCAAAACCAGAGAAGCACCCCCCCCCCCGCACCGGCCTGTACCGGTGGCCTTACACTCGGTCGTCCACCAGCGTGACCGTTTCCGTGACCACGTGCGCGACCCCGGCCTCCAGCAGGTTGTCCACCACGGCCACGAGCGGGGTCATGGAGTCGTCCACCTCGAGCTCCACGGGGTAGTCCCGGACCAGCAGGGCCAGCAGCGTCTCCACGGCCGCACCCGCCTCACGCGCGGAACCGTCATCGGAAGAGGCGCCCGGCACGTAGCCCAGCAACACGTCCGCGGCCTCGAACCGGGTGGCCCGGTCCTCGGGATCCTGCGGATCGAACGGGCGGTAGCTCACGGCGAACGCGGTGATCGGTGCGGGACCGTCACTCCCCGGAGCGCCCGCGCGCAGCACCAGGGCTCCGAACGCTCCGGCGGTGTCCGAGAGCAACTGCCGGTTCACCGCACCGATCCCGATCTCCGCGACCGGGTCCCAGTCGTGGACCGAGCGGTAGAACTCCCACACGGCGCGTGTTAGTTCCACGGAACCGGTCGCGAGATCTTCCACGGAGCGCACCCACGAGCCGTCCGCGGTCTGTCCGAGCGCGGGTTCGGGCAGGGCACCCGCGGCCACGCGCACCACGCGCGAGCGCATGGCCGGGGTCAGGCCCTCCGCCTTCGCGAAGCTCTCCCCCGCGGAGCCGGGGGTCACGCGGGAGCGCAGCGCCGTGACGCTCGACGGCGCGTCCGCGGCCACTTTCCGCAAGCGTGCCAGGAGCTCCCGGCCGATGCCTTCGTGCTGCCGGTCCGGAGCCACCTCCACGTACGCCCACAACCGGCGCGGGTGCCACGGGGACTCGTAGACCACCCCGGCCGCGACGGGCACACCGGCGTCGGTGGCCACGAGCGTGCGGGAGAACGCGGCGTCGTCGTCGGCACCCAGTCGCGCACGGAAGGCCTGCGCGGGGGCCGACGGCGCGTCCGGCCAGACCTCGAGCAGACGCAGGTCGTCGTCCTCGCGCCACGGACGGTACTCGATGCTCATGCGGTGCCTACTTCTCGAGGTGGTCGGCGAGGTACTGCTGGACGCGGTCCAGACCCACGCGCTCCTGGGTCATCTCGTCGCGTGAGCGCACGGTCACGGCCTGGTCCTCGAGGGTGTCGAAGTCCACGGTGATGCAGAACGGCGTGCCGATCTCGTCCTGGCGGCGGTAGCGGCGGCCGATGGCCCCGGCGTCGTCGTAGTCGATGTTCCAGCGCTTGCGCAGCTCGGCGTCCAGGTTCTGCGCGGCGGGGCGCAGGTCCTCCTTCTTGGACAGCGGCAGCACGGCGGCCTTGACCGGAGCGAGGCGCGGGTCCAGGCGCAGCACGGTGCGCTTGTCCACGCCGCCCTTGGTGTTGGGGGCCTCATCCTCCACGTACGCGTCCACGAGGAACGCCATCATGGAACGGGTCAGCCCGAATGACGGCTCGATCACGTACGGGGTATAACGCTCTCCCGAGGCCTGGTCGAAGTACTGCATCTTGGTGCCTGAGTGTTCGGTGTGGTTGCTCAGGTCGAAGTCCGTGCGGTTGGCCACGCCCATCAGCTCGCCCCACTCGGAGCCCTGGAAACCGAAACGGTACTCGATGTCGATCGTGCCGTCCGAGTAGTGCGCGCGGTCGCCCTCGGGGACGTCGTAGCGGCGCATGTTGTCGGGGTTCACACCCAGGTCCACGAACCAGTTCCAGCACGCCTCGACCCACTCGTCGAAGTACTGCTTGGCCTCGTCCGGGTGGATGAAATACTCGATCTCCATCTGCTCGAACTCCCGCGTACGGAAGATGAAGTTGCCCGGGGTGATCTCGTTGCGGAACGCCTTGCCGATCTGCCCGATCCCGAACGGGGGCTTCTTGCGCGCCGCGGTGACCACGTTGAGGAAGTTCACGAAGATGCCCTGAGCGGTCTCCGGGCGCAGGTAGTGCTTGCCCTCCTCGTTGTCCACGGGACCCAAGAAGGTCTTCATGAGCCCCGAGAACTGCTGGGGGTCGGTCCACTTGCCGTCCTGGCCCGTCTCGGGGTCCTTGACGTCCGCGAGCCCGTTGACCGGCGGGTGCCCGTGCTTGGCCTCGTACGCTTCGAGCAGGTGGTCCGCGCGGTAGCGCTTGTGGGTGTGCAGCGACTCCACGAGCGGGTCCGTGAAGGTCTCCACGTGCCCGGAGGCTTGCCACACCGCAGACGGCAGGATGATCGAGGAGTCCAGGCCCACCATGTCCGCGCGGCCGCGCACGAAGGTCTGCCACCACTCGCGCTTGATGTTCTCCTTCAGTTCCGCACCCAGGGGCCCGTAGTCCCACGCGGAGCGCGAACCGCCGTAGATCTCACCCGCCTGGAACACGAAGCCCCGGCGCTTGGCCAGGGAGATGACATTGTCCAGGGTGGATTTGGCAGTCATGCGGTCTCACGTCCGTTTCTCGCCCGACCGCTGGCTGCGGCCGTGCGTGGAGTACTGGGTGGGTCGTTCACGGCGCCGACGACGAGGCCGCGGGGCCGCCCACGCGGGACCGGCACCGAAGGGTGCGGGTGCGGTGGGGACGAGAACGCCCGACGGCGCGCGAAGGCGCTGTCACCAGGGTAACGAGGATGCCGAATCCCCGCCTAACCGCGCGGCCCTCGCTCATGAGGGACCGCGCCCGGTCGGTCACGACCCCGGGCGCGGTCCTGCGGGCACGGCTTCCCACTTCTGGTCGTCAGCTCCCGGCCACTCAGACGAACGCGGAAACCCCCGTGAGCGCCCGGGAGACGATGAGCGAGTTGATGTGGTAGCTGCCCTCGTACGTGTAGATGGCCTCGAGGTCCCCCAGGACCTTGGCGATCTCGTAGTCGCTCAGCAGGCCGTTGCCGCCCAGGGCGTCACGCGCCAGTGAGGCCGAGCGCCGGCCGAGCCGGGTCGCGGTGGACTTGGCGAGGGCCGCGTGCATCATGTCCATCTCGTCGCACGTTTGCAGGCGGGTGACTTGCACCATGAGCGCGGAGCTCGCCGCGAGGTTGCCCGCGATCTCCGCCATGGCCTGCTGGACCATCTGGAAGCTCGCGAGAGGCTTGCCGAACTGTTCCCGCCGCAGGGTGTACTCGCGCAGGACGTCCAGGATGGCCTGTTGGGCGCCCACCGCTTGCCACCCGACCCACGCGCGCGAGTCCTTGAGCAGCATGTTGGCGGCGTCGAAACTCACGGCCCCGGGGAGCAGGGCGTCCGCGGGGACACGCAGGTCCGTGAACGTCACGTCCGCGTTCTGCATGATGCGCAGACCCATCTTGTTGCCGATCTTGGTCGCGGCGTACCCGGGTGTCCTGGTGGGCACGGCGAAACACTTGACCTGACCGTCGGCCGTGTCCCGCGCCCACACGAGGGCCAGTTGGGCCACGGTTCCGGCGCCGATCCAACGTTTTCGACCGTTGATGGCCCACTCGTCACCCTCGCGGGTGACCGTAGTGGCCAGGCCGCCGGCGATGTCCGAGCCGTGCTCGGGTTCAGTGAGGCAGAACGCCCCGATCGTGGAGAGGTCCGAGAGTCCGGGGAGCCACGTGTCCTGTTGCTGCTGCGACCCCAGTTCCACGAGGGTCCCCACGATCAACTCGTTGTGGATCCCGATCAGCGCGGACAGTGACACGTCCGCCCGGGCGAGCTGCGCATGCACGAGTCCCTGGAACAACCGGGACGAGCCGTCCCGGAACAGGTTGCCCAGGCCGAGCTCGGCGAGCGGGGGCAGCATCTCCAGGGGCAGGTGCTCCCGGTTCCACGGGTCGATCGACTGACGGCGGACGTTGTCCTGCAGGTGCTTCTCGATCCCCGCCAAACGGGTGCGTTCGTCATCGCAGAGCAGCTGCTGGATCTTCAGCAGGTCCACTCCGGGGAGCTCGGACGAGGCACGGGGACGAGAGGAGGTGATGGTGGTGGTCATCCTGGCCCTCGGGTGCTCAGTAATCCAATGGTGATCTTTTCAACTATAGACCGTCCAAGTAAATATCTGTGTCACAGATCACATGAATTCGAGGGGGGCCGGTCATGACCGTCACGGACGAGTTTCGCGCCGCACGCTACCACCTGGTGTCACTCCAGCAGGAGTGGGAACGGGCCCGGGAGGAGTTCGTGTGGCCGCGCGTCGATCACTTCAACTTCGGCCTGGACTGGTTCGACCAACTCGCCGCATCTCCCGAGCGCCGGGACCAGGACGCGTTGATCATCCTGGAGGAGGACGGCTTCGGCCAGACGGAAACCACGCTGCAGGTCGCAAACACACCCGGGCCCCGGATCCGGATCGGTTCCATGGGCGTACCACTGCCCGGGTTCGAGGTCGCCGTCGTGGACCCCGTGACCGGCGAGGAGTCAAGCGAGGGCGAACTGTGCCTACGCCTGGACCCGCGGCCCGGGGGACTCATGCGCGGTTACTACGGGGAGCCTGGCCTACTGCCGCACCAAGGTGGCACCCTACAAGCGGATCCGTCAAATCGAGTTCCTCGAACTGCCTAAGTCCATCTCGGGCAAGATCCGTCGCGTGGAACTGCGCTCGGTGGAGACGCGTCGCTCCGAATCCGGCCGAGCGCCGGAGGGGCACGGGACGGAGTACCGCGAGGAGGATCTGTCCCTGGACCAGTAATGGCCGCCCGGTGACGGCCCTCCCGTGACGGTCGCCCGAGGACGGTCGCCCGGTACCGGCCGCCCGGTGACGGACGTTCGATGACAGGCCCTTGGTACCCTGACCGGGCCGCGGGAGGGCACCGACGGCATCCGATGAGGAAGGCGGGTTCCCTGTGTCGACCACTCCCGGGCTCCCCAGGGACCCCATTGCCGAGGCCCAACGCAACTGGATGCGGCACGGGTGGGAGGACACCGCTGCGCCCATGGCCGCGGTCACGGCCATCATGCGCGTGCAACAGATCCTGCTGTCCCGGGCCGAGGCCGTCCTCAAACCGTTCGGGCTCACATTCGCGCGCTACGAGCTGATCGCGCTGCTGAGTTTCTCGCGCGAGCACCAGATGCTCATGAAGAAGGCCAGTGCCCTGTTGCAGGTCCACCCGACCTCCGTGACCAACGCGGTGGACCGCCTCGAGGACGCGGGCCTGGTGCGCCGCGAACCGCTGCCCAGTGACCGGCGGGCCATCACCATCGTGCTCACGGATCGGGGGACGGCCGTAGCCGCCGAAGCTACCGAGGCGCTCAACCGTGACCTGTTCCGCGACACGGGGTTCGCGCCGGACGAGGTGGACTCGCTCATCACGATCCTGCGGCGCTTCCGCGCACACGCCGGGGACTTCGCGATCGAGGGCTGACGCCCCTGCGACGCCAGGCCCCGCCATTTAAGCCCCGCCGCGCACGCTCCCCGCTCAATCCTTGCTGGTCAGGCCATGCCACTCAGGCCCCGCGCTCGCTCTCGGCACGGATGGTCTCGATGATCCCCGAGAAGTCCCGGTGGGCGCCGTCGCCGGCCGCGAACTCGCGGTACAGCTGCGCGGCGAGCGGGCCCATGTGGGCCGCGACCCCGGTATCGGTCAGTGCGGAGACGGCCAGGTTCAGGTCCTTGGCCATCAGGGCTCCGGCGAAGCCCGGCCGGAAATCGCGGTTGGCGGGACTCGCGGGAACGGGCCCGGGCACCGGGCAGTTCGTGGTCAGGGACCAGCACTGTCCCGAGGCCTGCGAGACGACGTCGTACATCGCGTCGTGCGTGAGCCCCAGTTTCTCGGCGAGCACGAACGCCTCGCTCACCGCGATCATGGACACGCCCAGGATCATGTTGTTGCAGATCTTCGCGGCCTGCCCCATGCCGTTGCCCCCGCAGTGCACGATCCGCCCGCCCATGATCTCGAGCAGCGGGAGCACCTCCCGGTATACGTCCTTCGGGGCGCCCACCATGAACGCGAGCGTTCCCGCCTCCGCCCCGACGACGCCGCCCGAGACCGGTGCGTCCGCCGCCCGGTGGCCCGCCGCCACGGCGAGTTCGGCGGCGTCCTGCGCGTCGGAGATGTCGATCGTGGAGCAGTCGAGGAACGTGGTCCCGGCGGGTGCCGCCGCGAGCAGACCGGGCGCGGCGTCGTCGCCCGTGTAGGCCTGCCGGACGTGCCGACCCGAGGGGAACATGGTGATGACGACCTGCGCCTCACGGACCGCGGCCGCGGGCGAGTCCACCACCGTGACCCCGGCCGCGCGGGCGGCGTCCATCGCGGCGGGGACCACGTCGAACCCCAGGACCGGGACGCCCCCGGCCACCAAGTTGGCGGCCATGGGCCCGCCCATATGGCCCAGGCCCAGGAAGGCCACCCGGAGATCTGTTGTGCCGGAGGTGTTCATGGTGCTTCCTGACGGTACGGAACCCGGGGGTTCGGGACGTTCGGTTCGGGCGTTCGGCTCGGGTCGCGAAGTGCGGGTCGCGAGGCGCGGGACCTATGGGGCGGGGACCACGGGCCGGGCCCCGTGGAAGGGAACCCGCGGGCGCCCGCGGGCCCGCTCAGCTGCCGGCGGGCATCACGAAGCTCGAGCCCTCCTTGGCCCCGGAGGGCCAGCGCGTGGTCACGGTCTTGGTCTTCGTGTAGAACTTCAACCCGTCCGTGCCGTGCTGGTTGAGGTCGCCGAAACCGGAGGCCTTCCACCCGCCGAAGGTGTAGTATGCGATGGGCACGGGGATCGGGACGTTCACGCCCACCATCCCCACGTCCACCCGGGACGTGAAGTCGCGCGCGGTGTCCCCGTCGCGCGTGAAGATGGCCACGCCGTTGCCATACTCGTGCTCGGAGGGCAGACGCAGGGCCTCCTCGTAGTCCTCGGCACGCACAACACACAGCACGGGGCCGAAGATCTCGTCCTTGTAGATCTGCATGTCCGGTGTGACGTGGTCGAACAGGGTGGCCCCGACCCAGAAGCCGTCGGGGTGACCCGCGACCTCCGCGCCGCGCCCGTCTACGAGCAGCGTGGCGCCCTCCTGCTCACCGATGCCGATGTAGCGCTCGATGCGTTCCTTGGCGTCCGGGCCCACGACCGGGCCGACGTCCGAAGCCGGGTCGAGGGACGGGCCCAGGGTGAGTTGGTCAATGCGCTCGCGCAGCAGGTCGACCAACCGGTCTGCGGTGGCCTCCCCCACGGGCACCGCCACAGACACCGCCATACAGCGCTCCCCCGCGGAGCCGTAGGCGGCGCCCATGAGGGCGTCCGCGGCCTGCTCGAGGTCCGCGTCCGGCATGATGACCATGTGGTTCTTGGCGCCCCCAAAGCACTGGGCGCGCTTGTTGTGCTGTGCGGCAGCCACGTAGATGGACTGGGCGATCGGACTCGAACCCACGAATCCCACAGCCTGGACGCGCGGGTCCTCGATCAGCGCGTCCACGGCGGTCTTGTCCCCGTGGACCACGTTCAGCACGCCCTCGGGCATCCCGGCCTCGACGGCGAGTTCCGCGAGCCGCACGGGCACGGACGGGTCGCGTTCCGAGGGCTTGAGCACGAACGTGTTGCCCGCTGCGAGCGCGATGCCGGTCTTCCACAGCGGGATCATGGCCGGGAAGTTGAACGGTGTGATCCCCGCGACCACGCCGAGGGGCTGGCGGACCGAGTGGACGTCGATCCCCGTGCCGGCGTTCGCGGAGAACTCCCCCTTGAGCAAGTGGGGTGCCCCGGCGGCGAATTCCACGACCTCGACGCCGCGCTGAATGTCCCCGCGCGCGTCCTCCAGCGTCTTGCCGTGTTCGTTGGACAGCAGCTCGGCCAACTCGTCCGCGTTCTCGTTAATCCGGTCCACCCATTTGAGCAACAGCCGCCCCCGGCGTTGGGGGTTGAGCGCGGACCATACGGGGAACGCCTCCTGGGCCGAGGTGACGGCGCGCTCGACCTCGTCCGCGGTGGCCAGGGGCACCTGCGCCGCGACCGCGCCCTGCACGGGGTTGTAGACGTCCCCGAATCGCCCGGACTCCCCCGGGACGCGTGTGCCTGCGATGAAATGTGGGATCTGGGTCACGGTCGTCTCCTCGCGGCGCTCCACTGTGACGTGCGTCGCACGAAAAATCTAACGACAAACCATTACACGTGCAATCAATCGTGGGGCGACGGATTCCCGACCACACCATGCAGAATCGCGCCTCAGGAACGGCGGCGTGAACCCCACGGGAGTGTGACGACCACGAGGCCTACGAGGGTGGCCAGCGCACCCGCGACCGTGACGGGGGTGACCACGGTGGCCGCGGTGGGCACGGCGACGTCGAGCACGAGGGCCCCCAGCAGCATGCCCGTCACGAGCCCCAGGCTGGTCTGCAGCACACCCACGTGCCGGGACAGCACCGCCCCGGCGGCCACGAACACGATGCCCAGGATCCCGCCCGTATAGAGCCACCACTCGTGGGGCCACTGCACGGGGCCGGGGTGCGTGAGCCAGCGGGCCACACCGGCCACGACCACGAGTGCCACGGTCCCGGCCGCGAAGTTCGTGAGCGTGGATGTGAGGGGCGTCCCGGTGGCCGCGGCAATGTGAGCGTTCCACGCCGTCTGCACCGTGTTGAGCACACCCGCCAGAACCGGCAACGCCACCGCGCCCACGAACGCCGGGGTGGACATGTGCAGGGAACCCGCCGAGAACCGCGGCGCCATGGCCACGGCCACGGCGGCCAGGATCAGGACGGTGCCGAGCACCCTGTAGCGGCTCAGCGGTTGCATCCCGCCGGGGCCGATCCCCCACCGGTCCACGAGCATCCCGCCCAGGGACTGACCCACCACGAGACCCAGGATGAACACGGACACGCCCAGCAGCGCCGTCGTGAGCGTCTGCGCGATCACGAGGTACGCGCCGAAGACCCCGGCCAGGAAGTACCACCAGCGGATCCGCCGCGTACGCAGCACGCCCGGCAACCGCGCCGCACCGCGCCGGCCTGCAGGCAGTAGGACGGAGCCCACGAGCAATACCGCGCACCCGATTCCGAAGCTCACGAGCGCGGCGAGGTACGGGTCCCCCATGGCGTGGCCCAGCGCGCCGTTGAACCGCGACTGGACGGCCAGGCACGAGCCCGCCAGGATACTCAGCACGACCCCCGTGAGCAGGACGAGTGGGCTCCGGGCGTGCGCGTGTGGAGTGGGGGCGGGACGGCGGACGGGGGTGGGAGAAGTCACCGATGTAGACTACTCCCGAGCCTGCGAGGATGGACCCATGCATCACGACGACTACGAAGAACTCCCGATCCGTGACGAGATGATCCGATTGGGCCAAGCGCTCAAGCTCGCGAACCTCGCGGAGGACGGCCAACACGCCAAGCACTTGGTGTCCGAGGGGCAGGTCACGGTCAACGGCGCGGTGGAACTGCGCCGCGGCGCGCAACTGCACGCCGGAGACGTGATCGCGGTGGTCGGGGCGGAGCTGCCGCCCGTGCGCATCGTGACGGGCTGACGCCCTACGAGGTCGCGTCCACGGCGGCCTGGAGATACTCCTTAATGTGCGCGAGTTCCTCCGGGCAGACCCCGTGACCGATGCCCCGGTACTGGATCTTGGTCAGCTCGGTGTGATCGTTGGCCCACTCGGCGGTGCCGTCTACGAGCACCGAGGTGATCACGGGGTCCTCCGGGTCCCGGCCCCAGAACATGCGCAGCGGCTCGGCGCGCAGCCGGTCGTCCCGGAAGAAATCAGCTTGGGCGTCGTCGGGCGCCACGGGGATCACGAACCCGGACATCCCCACGACGGCGTCCACGAGCTCGGGGACGTGACGCGCCACGGTCGTGGCCATGGCCATGCCCTGGGAGAACCCCAGTAGGAAGACGTGCGTGTGCTGCTGGGACTCTTCGCGCAACCACTCGATCACGGCCTCGGCTGCGGCGACCACGGCGTCCGTGGTGAACGCGAGATCTGCGGCCAGCGGGAACCACTGGAACCCCATGCCCGCACGCTGCGGTGCGCGCACGGACGCGTACGTGTAGCCCTGCGGTAGCGCGAAGCTCAGGGCCATGAGGTCTTCCTCGTACGAACCGTAGCCGTGGAACATGACCACCAAGGGTGTTCCGGCGCGGTCCTGCGGTTCGTTGTTCCAGATCACATGGGGAGCTTGCTGCATGGTTCCATCCTGACATGCCCACCCGGCACTGCCCGCGGGCCTGAGTCGTTCAGGCGGGTGTGTTAGAAACCGGGTATGGATAAGAGCACTCACTCCCGAGCCCCCTCCGACCCGAAGCACCCTTGGCACCGCATGGTCTCGATCGGCGATTCTTTCACGGAGGGCGTCGGCGATCCCGACGACGCCGTCCCCGGCGGTGTGCGCGGTTGGGCCGATCGCGTGGCCGAGGAGCTCGCGCGCCACACCGACGACTTCGCGTACGCCAACCTCGCGATCCGCGGTCGGCTCTTCCAGGGCATCGTGGACGAACAGCTGGAACCGGCCATCGAACTGCGCCCAGACCTCGTGACTATCAGCGCGGGCGGCAACGACATGCTGCGACCCGGTGCGGATCCGGACGACATCGCGGTGCGGCTCGACGCCGTGATCGAGAAACTCGCCGCCACGGGTGCCACGGTCACGATGTTCGACGGCCCGGACATCGGCAACACCCCCGTGCTGCGCAGCATCCGCGGGCGCGTGGCGATCTTCAACGAGAACCTGCGCGTGGTGGCCGCCCGGCACGACGCCGTGATGGTGGACCTCTGGGGACTGCAGCAACTGGGGGAACCTGCCATGTGGGCACCGGACCGGTTGCACTTCTCGCCCCTGGGCCACCAGCTCATCGCGTGCGAGGTCCTGGACTCCCTGGGGGTCGAGCACGACCTGGTTCCCGGCGAGCTCGGGGACCGTCCCGTGCGCACGTGGCGCGAGGCGCGTCGCGAGGACCTCGTGTGGGCCGGGAAGTACCTGGTCCCGTGGGTCGGCCGCCGGATCCGGCGTCGCAGCTCCGGGGACAACATCACCGCCAAGCGCCCTTCGTTCGGGCGCACCACGATCCCCGGTGCGGGCGAGGGCATTCCCGGCGAGGACCGGGAGGGCTGAGCCGGCCCGGGCCCACTGCGTCTCCCCGGCCAGGCCGGCCCATCAGGGCTCCCTGCTCAGTCTCGCAGCACGGTCTCCCGCAACAACATGCCCACCTGCGGGGTCTCGATGAGGAACCCGTCGTGCCCGCTCGGGGACGTGATCGTGTGCAGCTCCTGCTCCCCCGGCAGCGCGGCCACGAGTTCGGCGGATTCCGCGGGGAAGAACAACCGGTCGGAGTCCACCGCGGCCACGAGCCACTCGCACCGCGTGCGGGCGAGGACGTCCCGTAGCTCGCCGCGGCCACGAGCGACGTCGTGCGACATCAAGGTCTCGTTGACACTCAGGTACGAGTTCGCGTCGAAGCGGCCCGCAAGTTTGGACGCCTGGTGGTCCAGGTAGCTCTCCACCTGGTACCGACCGCGGTCCGCGACGTGGGTCGCATGCGGGTCCTCGCGGGGCTGGGGTTCGCGCCCGAAGCGCGTCTCGAGCTCGTGCGCACTGCGGTACGTGATGTGCGCGATCCGCCGCGCGAGCCCCAGACCGGCCTCCGGGTACTCGCCCGCGTAGTAGTCCCCGCCCCGGAAGTTCGGGTCCTGGCGGATCGCGAGCGCCTGGGCCTGGCCCCACGCGAGCTGCTCGGCACCCACCCGGGCGTTAGCCGCGATCACGGCGCACGCGGCCACCCGGTACGGGTGGGTCACGGCCCACTCGAGGGCCCGCGCCCCGCCCATGGACCCGCCGATCACGAGCCGCCACCGGGAGATCCCGAGCGCCCGCGCGAGCAGCGCCTCCGCGGCCACCGAGTCCCGCACCGTCACGCGCGGGAAGCGCGAGCCCCACGGGGTGCCGTCCGGTGCGGGACTCGAGGGCCCCGTGCTGCCGTAGCACCCGCCCAGGATGTTGGCGCACACCACGAAATAGCGGTCCGTGTCGATCGCGGCACCCGGGCCCACGAGCCCGTCCCACCAACCGTCCGCAACGGCGGCCGCGCCCTCGGGAGCGCTCGCGGCGTCCACGTGTCCCGCGCCACCGCGCGCCGCGTGCGTGTCACCCGTGAGCGCGTGCTCGATCAGCACCGCGTTGGAACCGTCCGCCGCGAGCTCGCCCCACGTCTCGTACGCGAGGTGCACGTGCGGCAGCCGGAACCCGGACTCGAGCACGAGCTCACCGAGCTCGGCCCTCCGTACGACGCCGTCGCAGCGCGTGCGCGGCCCGTTGCCCACGACCGTCATGGTCAGTTCCCCGTGTCCTCCGGCGACGACGCCGCGTCGCCGGCAGCACCGCCGCCCGCGGCCACCGCGGCGAATCCGGCCTCGAGGTCCGCGAGGATGTCGTCGATGCCCTCGAGTCCCACGGACAGTCGCACGAAGCCCGGCTCGACGCCCGCGGCGAGCTGCTCCTCGTCCTTGAGCTGGGCGTGCGTCGTGGAGGCGGGGTGGATCACGAGCGAGCGCACGTCACCGATGTTCGCCACGTTGGAGTGCAGGCTCAGGGCGTCCACGAACGCGACACCGGCGTCCCGACCGCCGTCGAGCACGAAGCCGAGCACCGACCCGGCGCCGTTGGGCGCGTACTTCAGGGCGCGGTCGTGCCAGCGCGAGGACTCGAGACCTGCGTAGGACACCGAGCGCACCTCGGGGCGGGCCTCGAGCCACTCGGCGACCTTCTGCGCGTTGGCCACGTGACGTTCCATGCGCAACGACAGCGTCTCGATGCCCTGCTCGATCAAGAACGCGTTGAACGGAGAGATCGAGGTCCCCAGATCGCGCAGCAACTGCACGCGCGCCTTGAGGACGTACGAGAGGTTGACGCCGAAGGCACCGTCCGCACCGAGATCGCGGGCGTAGACGAGTCCGTTGTACGTCTCGTCCGGTTGGTTGAAACCGGGGAAGCGCTCGGGGTCCCACGAGTAGTCGAACGCTCCGGTGTCCACGATGAACCCGCCGATCGCCGTGCCGTGGCCGCCCAGGAACTTGGTGGCCGAGTGCAGCACGATGTCCGCGCCCCACTCGATGGGCCGCACCAGGTAGGGCGTGGCGATCGTGTTGTCCACGATGAGCGGGACACCCGCCTCGTGGGCGATCCCGGCGATCGTCTCGATGTCGAACACGTCGTTGCGGGGGTTCGGGATGGATTCACCGAAGAACGCCACGGTGTTCTCGCGCACCGCGTCCCGCCACTGCGCGGGATTGTCCGGGTCCGAGACGAACGTGGTCTCCACGCCCATGCGCGGCAGCGTGTGCTTGAGCAGGTTGTACGACCCGCCGTACAGGGACGGGCTGGCCACCACGTGGGTCCCGGCGCCGCCCAGGTTGAGGATCGCGAGCGTGGCCGCGGCCTGCCCGGAGGAGACCATCAGGGCCCCCACGCCGCCCTCGAGGGACGCGACCCGGTTCTCCACGACCTCCGTGGTGGGGTTGGTCAGGCGCGAGTAGATGGGCCCCATCTCCTCGAGCGCGAACCGGGCCGCCGCCGTGCGGGCGTCCGGGAACACGAAGGACGTGGTCTGGTGGATCGGCAGGGCGCGCGACCCGGTCACAGGGTCGGGGTTCTGGCCCGCGTGGATCTGTCGGGTTTCGAACGACCAGCCCTGGGGATTGTCGGGGGTGGGAGCGGTGCTCATGGCCGTACTCCTTCTCGGAAGGATCAGGGGTCCGGTGGCGATCCGCACGGTGCCCGTGCTGTGACCGGGCACCATTGACCCGCGCTTGCCGCATGACGTCGGTCGACGCCACGGCCAGGTCCTCACCCAGGGCACCCCACCGCGGAAGGGAGGGTTGCCGGTCAGCTAGCTGGGGCTTCGCGCTGACTCTCGTGACCTATTACCTCATTGTCCGAACCCGGCGGGGCGGGAGTCAAGCCGGGGACGCTGCGAGCGGGCTCGGGGTCAGTGGCCGCTCGTTCCTGCTGTTCCATCTCCCGGGTGTGCAGTTCCCGGTCCTTCGTCTCACGTGGATGGAAGTAGAACAGACCCGTGAGCACCGCGATCACGAACACCGGGTCTTGGCCTCCGGGTCCACCACGCGCATGAGGATCAGCCCGGTGGCGGTCACACCCATGGACGGGTGGAGGTCACCGATACCGCGCCCGAACCAATAGCGACCGATGATGTGGGGTGCCAACCACTGGAAAATGGCCACGTTGAACGCGATGCCGACCACCGCCAGGATGGTGAACGCCGCCAACCACGGCCGCGATGGACATGTGCCGGGAGAACGGTTCCACGGAGGACGGGCGGCTGGTCATGGTGCCGGCGGGGTAGTACTCGTCGCTGCGGAACAGGCTCTGGACCCAACCCACCTTGACGCGCACGAACTTCCCCAGGAACAGGGCGACTCGGAGGATCAGGAGCGTGAAACCGACGGCATTTGCGGACACGGGAACCACCTCGTAGTGATCGGGATCGATATCGGTCTCAGGTCATATAGCGAGGGTTCGGTCGGAGACTCCCCGGCTGATGCTGCGAACTCCAGCCTCTGAGACGCGCGTCTCGTTGACCTGGACCAACACAGTCCCCGCCCGAATCAGCCGTCCCGATGCCAGGTCTCGGGAGGTGCGGAGAGCCAGCCCTGCCCACCGGAGCGGGCGGCGCAGGTCACACACTCGCCGGGCTCGCGCTCGATTTGGTGGCCCGTGTGGCCGGTGTCACCATGGCGTCATGAACTTGGATCACGTTTCCTTCGCGGCTCAGCCCGACGGCCTCGAGGCCACCACCGAACGCATCGCGAACCGGTTGGGGATCGAACCGGTCAAGGGCGGTGTGCACCCCCGGTTCGGCACCCGGAACATGATCCTGCCGCTCACCGACCACCAGTACGTGGAGGTCGTCACGGTGCTCGAGCACCCCGCCGCGGAGAAGGCGCCGTTCGGTCAGGCCGTCCGTGCCCGTTCCGACGCCGGCGGCGGCTGGCTCGGCTGGGTCGTAGAGGTCCCCGACCTCGCGCCCTTCGAGGCCAAGCTGGGCCGCCCCTCCGTGCCCGGTGGCCGGTTGTTCCCCGACGGTCGGCAGCTCGAATGGCATCAGATCGGCGTGAAGGGTTTGATCTCCGACCCGCAGTTGCCGTTCATGGTGCACTTCGATTCCGAGGACGAGATGCACCCGTCCCAGGCGCGGATCACGGACGTCCGGTTGAGCGGGATGGAGATCGCCGGCTCCCCCGACCGCGTCACGGAGTGGCTCGGCGGTCCCGTGGAGGACGTCCTGGGCTCGCTGGACGTCACCTGGTGCGCCCCCAACGGCACCCCCGGGGTCATGGCCGTCTCGTTCGACACCCCGGACGGCACCGTCACCATTTGATCTGGTTCCCTTCGGTGCGGCCGACGACGCCGCTCCGCCCGGTCTCCGGCATCAGCCCGCGAGCAGTTGCGGGGCCAGGAAGCCCACGGTGTCCAGGAGGGCGTGGGCGATCAGCAGCGGCATGAGTCGACCGCCGCGGCGGTAGAGCCACACGAACACGAGTCCCATGACCAGGTTCCCGAGCGTGGGTCCGAACCCCTGGTACAGGTGATAGCTGGCCCGCACCACCGCGGAGGCCACCGCCACGAGCCACCACGACCATCCGAGGGATCGCAAGCGCTCGCACAGGAACGCCACCACGATCATCTCTTCCACGATCGAGTGGCGCAGCGCGGAGAGCACGAGCAAAGAAACCGCCCACCAGGTCTGCTCCATGGTGGATGTGGTGATCTGCGCGGTGATCCCCAGGGACCGGCCCACCTGATAGAGCACCAGCGTGCCGCCGCCCATCACCGCGAACAGGCCCATTCCCCACAGCGTGTCCCACGTGGGTCTGCGCCCATCCACCCCGATCCTGCACAGCACGCCGGGGATCCCCCGCGCCACCCCGGCCATGAGGTACAGGGCCAGCAGCACGGGGACGAGCGCGAAGCCGATGCCCGTGAGCTGACGCAACGCGTCGATCAGGGGGACGCTGCTCAGGGGCCGGTTGAGCGTCGTCGTGGTGTCGGCCAGCGAGGACCGCATGAGCACCTCGGCCAGATCCAGCACGGCGTAAACCGCGGACGCCCCGAGGGACACGCCGAGCACCAGGACGATCTGAAGCCACGTGTCGGTGCGCGACATAGCGCACTGCGAAGGGGTGGGAGTCTGCACGGGACCATTGTGGCCGCTCGCGAGCGGGACCACGTCTGCGCGTCCCCACCCGCCCCTAGACTGTTGGCATGACTTCCGAGCAGCCGTCCTATCCCGTGGCCCCGAGCCGCCCGGTGGAACGCACGTTCCACAGGCACACCTTCGCCGATCCCTACGAGTGGCTCCGGGACAAGGACTCCCCCGAGGTGCGCTCGCACCTGGCCGCCGAGAACGCCTACGCGGAGGCCACGACCGAGGATCTGGCGCCCCTGCGCGAGCGGATCTACGGGGAGATCAAGGACCGCACGCTCGAGACAGACCTGTCCGTGCCGTCGCGTCGCGGGGACTGGTGGTACTTCACGCGTACGGTCGAGGGCGGCGCCCACCAGATCTTCTGCCGCGTCCCGGTCACCGACCCCGCGCAGTGGACACCGCCCACCGTGGAACCGGGCACCGCACTGGACGGCGAACAGACCCTCCTGGACGCTAACGCCGCATCCCAGGAGCACGACTTCTACGCGCTGGGCGCCTTCAGCGTGTCGGAGGACGGCTCCAGGTTGGCCTGGTCCGAGGACACCGCAGGTGACGAACGGTTCACGATCCAGGTCAAGGATCTCGCCACGGGACAACTGCTCGCGGACCGGATCGAGCAGACCTCGTACGGCGCGTTCCTCACACCGGACGCCTCCCAGCTGATCTACATCGTCGTGGACGAGTCCTGGCGGCCGTGGCGCGTGTACCGGCACGTCATCGGCCGGGATGCCTCCTCCGACGAGCTGCTGTTCCAGGAGGACGACCCCGGTCTGTGGCTCGGGGCCGAGCTCTCCGCGGACAAGCGGTGGCTCATGCTGTCCTCGTCCTGCTCCGAGTACAGCGAGTACCGGATCCTGCCGTTGACCGAGCTGACCGGCTCCCCCACGGATGAGCCGGTCGCCGATGCGTCCGACGACGCCGCTGGGCCGGCTTCCCTGCCCTGGCGCGTCATGATCTCACGCGAGGACCGGGTGCTCCACGAGGTGGAACCCCTCACGGTGGCCGGCCAGGACTACGTGCTCCTGACCCACGACGCGCACGCCCCCAACGGCCGGGTGAGCCTCATGCCGCTCGGGCACGCGGGCCGTGCCCTCGCAGACCTCGAGCTCACGGACGTCATCCCGGCGTCGGAGGACGTGCGGATCGAGTCCTGTGTTCCCACCGCCACCCACCTGGTCGTGGCCCTGCGCGCGGACACCACGCCCCGGGTCCGCCTGATCCCGCGCCGCGCGGTGGACGAGATCGTTGCGGGCCCACGCGAGGCCGTGCCCTCGACATCGGACACGGGCTCAGGACGCCTTGCGGAGTCGGACGACGCCGCGGCGTCGAGCGCGGCGGCCGGTGCGGCGTCGCCGTCGCTGCTGGACGGGGCCGAGGCCGCGTTCGACGAGGAGCTCTACACGAGTGGCGTGCTCTCCGCGGAGTACGAGAACCCCGTGGTGCGGGTGTCCTACACGTCCTTCGTGACGCCGCCGCGCGTCTACGACATCCCCACGGCCGAACCCGGCGAGTCCGGGACGAACGAGTACGGCGTGGGCGAGCCCGTCCTGCGGCGCGAGGCCACCGTGCTGGGCGGGTACCGCAGCCAGGACTACACCGTGGAACGGGACTGGGCCGTGACCGAGGACGGGACCCGGATCCCCGTGAGCATCGTGCGCCGCGCGGACCTGGACCCCACCCGCCCCGCACCCGTGCTCCAGTACGCCTACGGGTCCTACGAGATCAGCACGGACCCCGGCTTCTCCGTGTCCCGGTTGTCGCTGCTGGACCGGGGCGTGATCTGGGCGGTCGCGCACGTGCGCGGCGGTGGCGAACTCGGCCGCGGGTGGTACGAGAACGGTAAGAAGGACACCAAGACCAACACGTTCACCGACTACGTGGCCGTCACCCGCCACCTCGCCACCCGCCCGGACGTGGACGCCCAGCGGATCGCCGTGATGGGTGGCTCGGCCGGCGGCCTGCTCGTGGGAGCCGTGCTCAACCTCGCGCCCGAGCTGTACTGTGCGGCGCTCGCGGCGGTCCCGTTCGTGGACCCGCTGACGTCCATGCTCATGCCCGAGCTACCGCTCACCGCCCTCGAGTGGGAGGAGTGGGGCAACCCCGTGGACTCGGCCGAGGTCTACGAGTACATGCGTTCGTACTCCCCCTACGAGAACCTCCGGGACGCGGACTACCCGCCCGTCCTGGCGGTCACGAGCCTCAACGACACCCGCGTGCTGTACGTGGAACCGGCCAAGTGGGTCGCCGCCCTGCGCACTCGTGCCCGGCACCCGGAGACCGTGGTGCTGCGCTGTGAGATGGCGGGCGGCCACGGTGGCCCGTCCGGACGCTACTCGCAGTGGAAGGACACCGCCTGGGAGTACGCGTGGCTCGCGCGCTACCTGGGGGTCGCGGACTGATCGGGGAAGCCGTCCGGGGCCAGGGCATCGCGAGTGGCGGGGCTGAGCCAGTCCCCCACCTCACCGCGCAGCACCAGTTCCGCGGCGGCCCTGGCGAGTGCCGAACTCGTCTGGAACCCGTACCCGCCCTGCCCCGCGAGCCAGAACATCCCCGGTGCCACCGGGTCCCAGCCGCACACGGGAACGTCGCTCGGACGCTCCGTGCGCAGTCCGGTCCACGCCTTGACCACGCCCGTGATCCGCAGGCTGGTCTCCCGCTCGATCGTGGCGATCAGCCCGGCGACGGCGCCCTCGTGCGGTTGGGCATCGCACGGTTCGCTGGGCTCGGCCTCCCCGAGCGAGATCATGGCGCCCGCGGCGTCGGGGCGGTAGTACCAGTCCTCGGCGGCATCGTCGACCATGGGGTGTTCCGGCGGCATGGGCTCGGCCAAGGTCACGAGGGCCGCCGTGCGCCGCAGGGGCCGTAATCCCTGGGGCGCCGCGCCGAACAGCGCTCCCACCTCGTCCGCCCACGCACCCGC
The DNA here is from genome assembly GCF_040981035.1 of Kocuria sp. CPCC 205297. Lineage (NCBI taxonomy): Bacteria > Bacillati > Actinomycetota > Actinomycetes > Micrococcales > Micrococcaceae > Kocuria > Kocuria sp. CPCC 205297. The sequence continues at coordinate 118,780 of NZ_JAVKPY010000001.1, forward strand.
GGCATTGACGACCGTGGCGGCACGCACGGTCTTCGGCGGGGCGGCGTCGATGGTCAGCTCCCACAGGTCCCCGGCCCGCCTGGCATCGGTCACGCGGCTGTTCGTCCGGATCTCGACGCCGGCCGCCAGCGCTCGCTCGCGATGCCATGCCACGAGGGCGGTGGCATCCGTGCGCACGGCGGACTCGTCCACGGCTGCGGTCCGGAAGCGCTGCGGGTTTACCCGCAGTTCGGGGCACAGCTCGAACAGTTCGGCGCCCTCAAGGGTACGCAGCCCGGGAACGGTCATGGCGGCCACGTCCTCGGGCGAGCCGGCGACGACGAACGAGCTGGGCCACGCGAGCGGAGCCGCCAGATAGTTGCCAGCTTCGAGCAACCGGGCAATGCTCCAGCGGGTGAGCTCGAGCACCGGTTCCGGACCGTAGCTCGGGATCAGTTGCTGCGCGGACCGGGAGGACGTGTGCATTGCCGCGTCCCGTTCCGCCTCCAACACGAGGATTCCCTCACCAGTCCCCCGGTGTTCCGCCAGCTCCGAGGCCGCGGACAATCCGGCGATGCCTGCTCCGATGATCGCGATCTCAGTCGTCATGACCTCATTGTGGCACCCCACAGGTCGCATCCCGGAAGCCGGAGAGGAATCCTCCGGCTCGGCAATCGGGGCCCCGCAGGATGCCGTGGCGTGACAGCCCACACCATGGGATCCGGACCGGTTCCGGGTACGACGAAGCCCCGCTCCACACCGGGATCGGTGCGGGGCGGGGCTTCGAGGGGTCAGCGGCGGACCTCGGTCCACCGCATCACCCGGTCATCGCGAGCGATGTGTGCCTGGATCAGGCGGGGATGTTCAGAACCTGGCCCGGGAAGATCAGGTTGGCGTCCGCCACGGTGCCGGAGTTGGCGGCGAACAGGGCCTGCCAGCCACCGTTGACGCCCAGCTTGTTGGCGATGGTGCCCAGGGTGTCCCCGGCCTGCACGGTGTAGGTGCCGGCGGCGGGAACGGCCTGCTGCACGGGAGCCGCGGGAGCGGAGTAGGTCACGGCCGGGGCCTGCTGCACGGGGGCAACCTGCTGCACGGGGGCAGCCTGCTGAACCGGAGCGGCCTGCTGCACGGGGGCAGCCTGCTGAACCGGAGCAGCCTTCTGGACGGAGGAAGACTGCGGGGCCACGGAAGCGGCGACCGGAGCGGTGTAAGAACCGCCGGAAATCATGCCGGAGCACTCCCACTGGCTCGGGCCGGAACGCTCCATCAGCGCAGCCGCAGCAGCGTCCTGCACGTGGGCGGGAGCATCGGCGGCGTTGGCGTAGCCAGCGGTGATGGCGCCCATGCTCTGCCAGGTGGAGGTCAGGAACTGGTAGGCGCCGGAGGCACCGGAGGAGGCGTTGACAGCCTTGTAGTTTCCGCCGGACTCGCACTGCTTGATTGCCTCGAGGCTCGGAGCGGCGTTGGCGGGAACGGCGAAGGCACCCACGGCCACACCGCCCATCAGGACAGCAGCGGCACCACGGCGAATAGCGGTTGAAGTCTTCATCATGCTCCGTAAGGCCACCTACGCTCGTTCCCATCCCTGGGTGTCTTCGCGCCGTCGTCCACCCTTGACAGTTGGTGTAAGGGGTAGAAACTACGGAATGCTGCCATACAGACGACGTACGGTGTTGCGGCAACATCCAGCACAAGCCGGGCCACGGATCGAGTGGGCCCGGAAGCGAACTTCCGTTCACGAAAGTCCGCTGAGGAAGTTGATAATAACGATAACGTAACGTTCCGGGCGTTGCCAAGCAGAAAGTTACTTTTTCGTTATCCCGTTTCCGGGGACACCCCCAGTCGCGGACATGTATCACGGCCACCACGGCCGATCAACTCCGGCCACGCTAGGCCACCCGCGACGAACGGGTCAACCCGACCCGGGTTCCCGACTCGCATAACGGTGTGATTGCCAACCGATAACGGTGTGATTACCACTACTCAGCGCGGGGCCCAGGCCGCGATCACGCTGGTCACGCGGGCCTTTTCGTATGTGTTCGCGATCGCACTGTCCGCTGAGTGTTCTTGCCCACTCAGCGCCGGTGGAACGGGCAGATCGGGGCGCTGCACCACCGCCCCGGCCTCGTGGGCGATCAATGCGCCGGCCGCCCAGTCGTGCTCGTGCAGTCCACGTTCGGAGTAACCGTCCAGGGTGCCGTCGGCCACCATGCAGAGATCCAGGGAGGCCGCTCCCAGGCGCCGCATGTCCGAGAAGTTCTCCATGGTGTCCAGGAAAGAACCGAATTGCTCACGCCGCACGGCGAGGTCGTACGAGAAACCCGTGCCGTAGAGCGCGCCCCGGCGGCCGGGGACCGGACCCGTGAGCCTCGTGTCCCGTCCGTCCCGCCGGACCCACGCGCCCAGGCCTGCGACGCCGTAATAGATCCGCCCGAGAGCGGGGGCGTTCACGACCCCTACGAGCCAGTTCCCGTGCTCGTCGCACGCGGCCACGGAGGTGGCGTAGTACACGATGTCCCGGATGAAGTTGGTGGTCCCGTCCAGCGGGTCCACCGACCACCGCACGGGGCTGCGGTGCTCGGGCACGTACGTTCCCGATTCCTCCCCCGTGATGGCGTCCCGGGGCCGTTCACGGCGCAGGACGGCGCTCACAGCCTCCTCCGCGGCGACGTCGAAAGACGTCACCCAGTCGCCGTCCGAGGACTTGGTCTGTGCGTGGAACTCGGCGCTGTCACGACCGCTCAGGACGTCGGCCCCGGCCTGTGCGGCGCGCAGCGCGACCTCCAACAGCTCCTGCAGTTCGTCCGACCCCGGACCCAGCCCTTCCAGTGCATCCGCCATCTCGCGTCTCACTTCCCCGCGTTGTCGTGGGATGCAGCGGCGTCGTCGAACGCCGACGGGCCTTGCGCGAGCAAGCGCTCGAAACCGGCCTCGTCCAGCACGGGAACCCCGAGGGACTCCGCCTTGTCAAGCTTGGAACCTGCGTTCTCGCCGGCCACCAGGAACGCCGTCTTCTTGGACACCGACCCGGACGCCTTGCCGCCGCGTTTCAGGATGGCCTCTTTCGCGGAGTCCCGGCTGTAGGCCTCGAGCGATCCCGTGACCACCACGGTGACTCCCTCAAGTGTGCGGGGGGTGGACTCGTCCACCTCTTCCTCCATGCGCACACCCGCGGCGGCCCAGCGGCCCACGACCTCACACCGCCACGGTTCCTCGAAGAACTCGATGACGGCCTGCGCGATGATGGGGCCCACCCCGTCCGTGCCCGCGAGCGTGTCCAGGTCCGCCGAGCGGATCGCGTCCATACTGCGCAGGGACGTGGCCAGCGAGCGCGCGGCCGTGGGACCCACGTGGCGGATGGACAGCGCCACGAGGACCCGCCACAGGTCGGTGTCCTTGGCCTGTTCCATCTGCTGGAACATGATCTCCGTGGTCTTGGAGGGCACGCTCGGCTTGTTCTTGGTGGGCTTGGTCCAGAAGTACGGGACGAGTTCGGGGGTGACCCGCTGGGTCTTCTCCCCCGTCTCCTTGTCCGTGACGGTGCGCCGGGAGTCCCGCCACACCTTCACCTCTTTGAGGTCCTCCGGCGTGAGATCGAACAACCCGGCCTCGTTGCGCAGCGGGGGCACGGAGAACTCGGTGCCGTCCGGTGCGTCCTGGGGAACGGGTTGGGTCAGGGCCTTGGCCGCTTCCTCCCCCAAGGCCTCGATGTCGAAGGCCCCGCGACCCGCCGCGTGGTTGACGCGTTCCTTGAGCTGGGACGGGCACGTCTCCGCATTGGGGCAGCGGATGTCCACGTCCCCCTCCTTGGCGGGACGCAGGGGCGTGCCGCACGACGGGCACTCGGTGGGCATCACGAATTCCCGCTCCGTGCCGTCCCGCAGTGCGACGACGGGCCCCACGATCTCCGGGATGACGTCACCGGCCTTGCGCAGCACCACGGTGTCCCCGATGAGCACGCCCTTGGCCTTGACCACGTCCTGGTTGTGCAGGGTGGCCATCTCCACGGTGGAACCCGCCACGCGCACCGGGTCCATGAGCCCGAAGGGCGTGACGCGACCGGTACGACCCACGTTGACCAGGATGTCCACGAGTTTCGTGTTGACCTCCTCCGGCGGGTACTTGTACGCCACGGCCCACCGGGGGACGCGGGAGGTGTAGCCGAGCCGGAACTGCGTGCGGCGGTCGTCCACCTTGATCACGATGCCGTCGATCTCGTGCAGCAGGCTGTGCCGCTTCTCGCCGTACTCCGCGATGAACTCGAGCACCTCGTCCACCGATTCCAGCACCCGGGAGTAGGGGCTCACGGGCAGTCCCCAGTCCCGCAGGATGTCGTACGCCTGCGACTGCGTCTCCAGCTCGAAACCGCGGGAGAACCCGATGCCGTGCACGAACATGGACAGCGGTCGCCGTGCGGTGACCTGCGGGTCCTTCTGACGCAGCGAACCCGCCGCGGCGTTGCGGGGGTTCGCGAACGGCGCACGCCCCTCCTCCACGATGGCCTCGTTGAGCGCGCGGAAATCCTTGGAGGAGATGAACACCTCGCCGCGGATCTCGACCTCCTCCGGGAAGTCCTCCCCGGTCAGTCGCTGCGGGATGGTCTTGATGGTGGCCACGTTGTGGGTGATGTCCTCACCCGTGGTGCCGTCACCACGCGTTGCGGCCCGCACGAGTACGCCGTTGCGGTACAGCAGGTTCACGGCCAGGCCGTCGATCTTGACCTCGCTCAGCCACGCCACGGTGGGCGCACCCGGCAACTGCTCGACCTGCTGCTGGGCGCGGGTCAACCACGCGACGAGCTCGTCCGTGGAGAAGACGTCCTCGAGCGAGTACATCTTCTCGAGGTGCTTCACGGGGCTGAACGCCGCGGAGACGTCACCGCCCACCTCCTGCGTGGGGGAATCGTTCGCCTTGAGTTCGGGATGCAGGGCCTCGAACTCCTCGAGGGAGCGGTACAACCGGTCGTACTCGGCGTCCGACATGACGGGTTGGTCGTGGACGTAGTACGCCGTGCGTGCTTCGCGGACGCGGTCCGCGAGATCGGCGTACTCCTCCCGCAGTGCCTCGCTGGGCTCGTCCGGATTGAGGCTCTGGCCCGTGGCGTCCGTGGCCCGCCGCGCGTTGTCTGTGCTCACGCCCCCATTGTGTCCCACCCCACCGACAGACACGAACACCCCCGGAACCTCGGTCCCGGGGGTGTTCGTCAGGCGGATCAGCGAGCGGTCACAGGGCCGTGACCGTGACCTCCGCGTGTGGACGTTGCCGCTTGGGGTCCCACACGAGGACGCGGGAACCGCGCCAGTGGGCGCCCCGACCGTCGTCGTTCACCGAGACCGCCACCGTAGTTGGCAGCTGCACCGGGACGGCGAAGTCCACGGACCACGCAAAGGGGACCTCCGCGGGCACGCCGGTCAGCGCCAGCGCGCGCGAGGCCGTGTACATCCCGTGCGCAATCGCCCCTTTCATCCCGAGCGCCTTGGCGGACGGGTCGGAGAGGTGGATGGGGTTGTAGTCGCCGCTGACCGCCGCGTAGTCCCGCCCGGTCCCGGCGCCCAGGACCCACTGCGCGGTCTGCTGCGGCGGATCGAACGGTGCGCGCTCGTGGGAGGACTCCTCGGGAACGCGCGCGCCGTCGTCCGCGATCGCGGTGTGCACGCCCTTGGCCAGGTACGTGGAGCGCCCGGCCCAGACCACGGACCCGCCCTCGCGGGACAGTGTCACCACGGCGTCCACCGTGGTCCCGGACCGGTGGGTGCCCAAATTCTCGGTCCACGCCGTGGCAGTGAGCCGCTCCCCCACGGCCACGTCCGTGACGTGGCGGATGGTGTTGCTCAGGTGCACCATGCCCAGCACGGGCAGGGGGAAGTCCTTGCGCGTGAGCACCGACATGGCCACGGGGAACGCGAGCGCGTGCAGCGCACCCGAGAACACCGTGGTGTGCTGCGACCCCGGGGCCACGGGATGCGTGCTTGCGTGCACCACGCGGCAGAACTTCTCATGCCACTCGGGTTCCGCGCTAACGTCCTCCACGACGTGGGCCACGCGCGGCACCTGCAGGGCAGCCCCCACGCGTTCCGTGCGGGGCTTACGCAGCGCACCGGGCAGCACGCGCCCCACGGGCGAGTCGCGCAGGGCCGGGAGCACCTTGTGCGTGGCCGCTGCGGCGGCGTCGGAAGCCGCCGCCGACGCCGCGCGCGCCCCCGCGGACGCGTACAGCGCGGGCAGCTTCACCGAACCCGCCGGCTGGACGAGTTCGTAGTCGGAGGGAACGGTGGGCAGGACCGGGTCAGGAGTGCTCATACGATCATGCTCCCACGAGGCTCTGGCCGCACACGCGCAACGTCTGACCGTTGATCCCACCGGCGGCGTCCGAGAGCAGGAACGTGATGGCCTGTGCCACGTCCTCCGGCGTGCCGCCCTGCTGCAGGGAGTTCAATCGGCGGGAGATCTGGCGGCGGGCCGCCGGGATCTTGGCCGTCATGTCCGACTCGATGAACCCGGGAGCCACGGCGTTGATGGTCCCGCCCTTCTCCGCGATCAGCGGTGCCGTGGCGGCCACCGCACCGATCACCCCGGCCTTGGAGGCGGCGTAGTTGGTCTGACCGCGGTTGCCCGCCACGCCGCTCGTGGACGCGAGGCACACGATGCGCGGCGCCGGGCCCAGCTGATCGGAGGCGAGCAGGGTCTCGGTGATCCGCAACTGCGATTCGATGTTGACCGCGATCACGGAATCCCACTTGGCCTGGTCCATGTTGGCGAGCATCTTGTCCCGCGTGATGCCCGCGTTGTGCACCACGAGGTCCAGCCGGCCGTACCGGGACACCGCGAGGTCCAGGATCTTCTGTCCGGCCTGCGGGTCCGTGACGTCCAGCTGCAACGCGGGCACGCGCAGTTCGTTGGCGAGCTTGCTCAGCGCGTCACCGGCGGCGGGCACGTCCACGGGGATGACCGTGGCACCCGAGGCCGAGAGCGTACGCGTGACCTGCGCGCCGATCCCGCGTGCGGCACCCGTGACCACTGCGACCTTGCCCGCGACGGGGTGCACCCAGTCCACGTCCGCGTCCCCGCGGTCGTCACCCACAGTCAGGAACTGCCCGTCCACGTACGCGCTGCGGCCCGAGAGGAAGAAGCGCAGGGCGCCCGTGACACCGGGAGCGTCCGCAGCGACGCCGTCCGCGAGCAGGATGCCGTTGGCGGTCACGCCGCCGCGCATCTCCTGGGCGATCGAGCGCAGCATGCCCACGACACCCTGGCGCGCCGCGGCCTGCGACGGGGTCAACTGCCGCGCGCCGGGCAGCGTGCCCGACGCCGCTCCGGTCCCGATCCCGGGCGCCGGTCGTGACAGCGTGATGACCCGCCCGCCCGGGCGCAGCTTGCGCACGGCCGAGGCCAGCTCGAGGGCGGCGTCCGCGAGATCGGCGGGGCTGTCGACCTCCGTGTAGTCGATCACCACCGCACCCACCCGGTCCACGTCCTGAGCGTGCCGGCGCACGTCCAGGTCCCAGCCGAGCAGGGCCGACGACGCGGCGTCGCCCGCCGCACCCCGGCCGAGCACGAGCACGGAGCCGCTCGGGAAGTCCCCGTCCGCGGTGAACCGGCGCAGCGTGACCGGGCGCGGGAGGCCCAGTTTGCCGGCGAGCTGCTTGCCCAGCCCCGAATTGACCATGTCCAGATATGTGTCCGTCACTTGTGTCCTCTCCCAGAAATCGTGGTGTCTCGCCGTGGCCGTGAACTCGCTTAGACCGAGCGCAGCAGCATGGCCACACCCTGACCACCGGCGGCGCACACCGAGATCAGCGCTGTCTGCGGCTTGCCCGTCTCCTTGGCACGTGCGGCCAGTTCCTTGGCGGTGGAGGCAACGATGCGACCACCCGTGGCGGCGAAGGGGTGCCCAGTGGCGAGTGAGGACCCGTTGACGTTGAGCTTGGCGCGGTCCACCGAACCCAGGGGCGCGTCCAGGCCCAGGCGGTCCTTGCAGAACTCCGGGGACTCCCATGCGGCGAGGATCGACAGCACGGTGGAGGCGAACGCCTCGTGGATCTCCACGAGGTCCAGCTCCTGCAGCGTGAGGCCGTGGCGGGCCAGCAGACGCGGCACGGCGTAGGCCGGGGCCATGAGCAGGCCCTCGTTGCCGGTCACGAAGTCCACCGCGGCGGCCTCGCTGTCCACGACCTCGGCGAGTGGGGTCAGGTGGTGCTCACCGGCCCACTCCTCGGACGAGATGAGCACCGTGGAGGCACCGTCCGTGAGCGGCGTGGAATTGCCGGCCGTCATGGTGGCCTCACCGGAGAGCTTCTTGCCGAACACCGGGTTCAGCCCGCCCAGCTTCTCCACGGTGGAGTCCGGGCGCATGTTGTTGTCCTTGGTCAGACCCTTGAACGGGGTCACGAGGTCGTCGAAGAAGCCCCGCTCGTACGCGGCGGCCAGGTGCTGGTGGGAGGCCGCGGCCAGCTCGTCCTGGGCCTCGCGTGTGATGCCCCACTTCTGGGTGGTCAGCGCCTGGTGCTCACCCATGCTCAGGCCCGTGCGCGGCTCACCGGACGAGGGCACCGACGGCGCGAGGTCGCCCGGGCGCAGGTCCTTGAACGCCTTGAGCTTCTGAGCGGTGGTCTTGGCGCGCTGCAGCTTGAGCAGCGCGCGGCGCAGCCCCTCGCTCACGGCGATGGGAGCGTCCGAGGACGAGTCCACACCACCGGCGATCCCGGCCTGGATCTGGCCCAGCCGGATCTTGTTGGCGATCGAGCTCACGGTCTCCATGCCCGTGGCGCACGCCATCTGGACGTCGTAGGCCGGGGTCGCGGGGTCCAGCGCGGAGCCCAGCACGGACTCGCGCGTGAGGTTGAAGTCCCGGGAGTGCTTGATCACGGCACCAGCCGCCACGGCGCCCAGGCGTTCGCCCGCGATCCCGGTCCGGGCCACGAGCCCGTCGATCGCGGCGGTCAGCATGTCCTGGTTGGACGCGTTCGCGTACGGCCCGCCCGCGCGGGAGAAGGGGATGCGGTTGCCCGCCACGACGACGGCGCGGGCTCCCGTCGCTCCGCCCTGCGGCGCGGAGGAGGCGGCCGGGGCCGCAACTCGCTTGGCGGGTTCGGAACCGGTTCCGGTGGCCGGGGTGGACGGTGCCGTGTTCTGCGTGTTCTCGCTCATGCGTAGTTCCTTTCGGGGAATTTATGCGATCTGGATCACTCGGGATCCAGAATAGCTGATACTCTCGGTATCGTGAAACAGGTCACGCACCCCGTGGACGGCAGGAGCTCGCGTTGGCAGCGGCACCGCGCCGTGCGGCGGATCGAACTGATCACGGCCGCGCGCGACGCCGTGGCCGCGAACGGTGCTGCGCTGTCCATGGAGGAGATCGCCACGGCGTGCGGGACCTCCAAATCCGTCTTCTACCGCTACTTCAAGGACAAGGCCGGTGTGCAGGCCGCGGTGGGTGAGTACTTCGTGACCCGGATGCGTCGACGCATGGTGGCCGCGGCCAGCGAAGCGGACACGTTCGCCGCCATGATCCACGCCCTCGTCTCCGAGTACCTCAAGTCCGTGGCGGCCTCCGGTGAGGTCTACCGCTTCGTGGTGACCGCACCCACGGAACGGGGTTCCTCGATCGAACGCTTCGTGGATTCCGTAAGGGACCTGCTCATGGAGCAGCACATGCGCCACCACGGCAGCCGGGCCACGCCCGAGGGGGTCCTGAAGTGCTGGGCCGCTTCCACCGTGGGCATGGTCCGCGGTGCGGGTGAGGCCTGGCTCGAACTCGGCGGCGATACCGCGAAACCGGATCGCCACACCATGAGTCGGATCATCACCACGTGGGCCGTGGAGGGCCTGCGCCCCGTGACCGGCAGTGAATCCGCACCACCAACTTCCCCCATCAGGACGACGGGTAAACCACCCGTCCCAGAGAACCGTCAGGAGTCATGATGTCCATTACCTCGGTCAGCGGAACAGTTCCCAATACCGACCGTATCGAAGACCTGCCCGAGGACGGTGCCACCACCCCGTCCGGGATCGACACCGCCGAGCTCGGCGCCATCCTGCTGGGCCGCTGGCCCGAAGCACGCAAGGCGGCACGCGAGCGAGCGAAGGATCCCCGCTTCCAGTCCCAGTACGACCAGTCCTTCGCGGACCAGCGCAACGTCACGTTCGAGCAGCTCAAGCTGCTCGCGGATGCCGGGCCCCAGTACCTGGGCATGCCCGAGAGCGTGGGCGGGGCCATGAGCCCCGGCGCCAACCTCTCCGCGTTCGAGGAGCTCGTGCTCGCGGACCCGTCCCTGCAGATCAAGTCCGGTGTGCAGTGGGGCCTGTTCGGTTCCGCCGTGCTGAACCTGGGCACCGAGGAGCACCACAAGAAGTGGCTGCCCTCCATCCTGGACCTCAGCATGCCCGGTGCGTTCGCCATGACGGAGATCGGCCACGGTTCTGACGTTGCCTCGATCGGCACCACCGCCACGTACATCCCGGAGACGGACGAGTTCGAGATCCACACGCCGTTCAAGGCCGCGTGGAAGGACTACCTCGGCAACGCCGCGGTGCACGGCCGCGCGGCCACCGTGTTCGCGCAGCTCATCGTCAACGGTACCAATCACGGTGTGCACTGCCTCTACGTGCCCCTGCGGGACGAGAACGGCGAGTTCCTGCCGGGCGTGGGCGGCGAGGACGACGGCCGCAAGGGTGGGCTCAACGGCATCGACAACGGCCGACTGCACTTCGACCACGTGCGCGTGCCCCGCACCAACCTGCTCAACAAGTACGGGGACGTGGACGAGAACGGCGTCTACTCCTCCCCCATCCCGTCCCCGGGCCGGCGCTTCTTCACCATGATCGGCACGCTGGTGCAGGGCCGCGTGTCCCTCGACGGCGCCGCGACGGTCGCGAACCAGGCCGCGCTGAGCATCGCGGTGCGCTACGCCGAGCAGCGTCGGCAGTTCACCACGGACTCGGACATCCAGGAGCAGACGCTGCTGGATTACCAGCGCCACCAGCGCCGGCTGATCCCGCGGATCGCCGAGACCTACGCGATGACCTTCGCGCACCAACAGCTGCTCGACAAGTTCCACGAGGTGTTCTCCGGCGAGGATGAGTCCGACGGCAACCGCCAGGAGCTCGAGACCCTGGCCGCGGCGTTCAAGCCGATGTCCACGTGGAGCGCCCTAGACACGCTGCAGGAGTGCCGCGAGGCGTGCGGTGGCGCGGGCTTCTTGGCCAAGAACCGGCTCGTGGAACTGCGCGCGGACCTGGACGTCTACGTCACGTTCGAGGGCGACAACACCGTGTTGCTGCAGCTCGTGGCCAAGCGCCTGCTCAACGATTACTCGGCGGAGTTCAAGAACGCGGACGTGGGCGTGATGGCCCGCTACGTGGCGGACCGCGCCACCGAGGCCGGCTTCAACCGTTCCGGGTTGCGCAAGCTGACCCAGGCGTTCTCGGACACCGGGGACTCCCGCAAGTCCGTCAACGCCCTGCGCGATCCCGCGGCCCAGCGCGCGCTGCTCACCGACCGGGTGCAGACCATGATCGGCGACATCGCGGACGAGCTGCGGGCCGTGTCCCGCAAGTCCCGCACCGAGCAGGCAAAGGCGTTCAACGACAACCAGAACCGGCTGCTCGAGGCTGCCCGCTCCCACGCCCAGCTGCTGCAGTGGGAGGCGTTCACCGCTGGTCTCGAGAAGATCGAGGACCCGGACACCAAGCGCGTGCTCACGTGGCTGCGGGACCTCTTCGGCCTGCACCTGATCGAGCAGGACCTCGCGTGGTACCTCTCCTACGGTCGGCTCTCGATGCGCCGCGGCCGCGCTCTGGAGTCCTACATCAACCGCCTCATTGAGCGCCTGCGCCCCTACTCCCTGGAGCTGGTGGACGCGTTCGGGCTCTCGCCCGAGCTGCTGCGCGCTGAGATCGGTGGCACGGTGGAGGCCGAGCGCCAGGAGGAGGCCGCGGACTACTACCGCCGGTTGCGCGCGAGCGGCAAGGCCCCCGTCAAGGAGCCCAAGCCCGCCAAGGACCCGGGCGCCCAGACCCGCGGCCACCACGCCTGACCCGGCCGGCTCGCGCGGGGGTTCCGCGTCCGCGTGAGCCGCGCCCCGAGCGTTTCATTGCGAACGAAACGCTCGGGTTGAGGCGCGCACGCGAGCGTGCCCAGGCACCGGCCGCGCGATGCCCGGGACGTGAACTCAGCGGATCCTGGGGATGGACGTGGTGTTGGCGCGGGGGTCGTCCGCGCGCAGCACGTCCGCGACCACGAGCGTGACATTGTCTCGGCCACCAGTGCGCAGCGCGGCCTGGACCAGGACGTCTGCGGCCTCCTTGGGGTGCGGGACCGAGTGCAGGACGCGGGCGATGTGCGCGGGCGAGAGTTCCCCCGTGAGACCGTCGGAGCACATGAGCAACCGCTGCCCCGGCACCGCGGGCACCACGATCACGTCCGGTTCCCAGATCTGGCCCGTGCCAAGGGCGCGCGTGATGACGTTGCGCCGCGGGTGCACGAGCGCCTGGGCCGGGGTGAGCTGGCCGATCGAGACGAGGTACTGCACCTCGGAGTGGTCCACGGTCAGCTGGGTCACGCCCACGGGTCCGGTCTCGGTCGTGGGCGGCTCCCCCACGGGCGGGCCCACGAGCTGGTAGGTGCGCGAATCCCCCACGTTGAACACGAGCCACAGCCAGCTACCGGCGATCTCCACGAGCCACGCACCCGTGACCGTGGTCCCGGCGCGCGTGCCGCACTGGGCCTGGATGGCCTGGTCCGATTCCCACAGCACCGAGCGCACCCGGTGCACGGCCTCCAGCGCCTCATTGGGCACGTCCGGGTCGAGCTTGAGCTGGCGGTCGATCGTCGCGCGGAACCGGGCGACGTCCGATCCGGGTGCCGGCTCCACGATCACGTAGTCGCGGAAGTCGTCGAGCGAGAACAGGTCCGAGCCACCCAGCGTGGACACGCACAGCGCGCTGGCCACCTCACCGGCCTCGTGACCGCCCATCCCGTCCGCGACGGCACACATGGTGTCCGTGACGATCAGTGCGTCCTCGTTCGTCTCACGACGCAGTCCCCGATCGGTGACACCGCCCGATCGGATGGTCAGGGGAACGGTCATTCGACCTCGTCTTCCAGAAAGGGCCCGTGGCCCTGGGTGATCGACACGGGGCGCACGTCCCCGAAGCCGCGCACGTTGCGGGTGGGTTGCGGGGTCAGCACGAACCGGTCGTCGCCGCCGAGCACACGGGCGGTGGAGGCGTCCACCATGACACCCCCGGGTTCCGTGAGGGCCACGAGCCGGGACGCGAGGTTCACGGTGGGCCCGTAGAGATCACCGAGTCGCGGTAGCACGCGCCCCCACACGAACGCGACGCGGGCCTGCGGCAACAGGGGGTCGTTCTTGATCACGCGGGCGAGGGCGAGCGAGATCTGCGCCCCGCCCTCGGGGGTCTCGGACAGGAACATCACTTCGTCGCCGATGGTCTTGATCACGCGGCCACCGCCGATCGAGATCACCTCCGCGCACCGCTTCTCGAAGCGCTGCACGAGGTTGGCCAGGGTGCGCTCGTTCATCTGCCGGGACAGGGACGTGTAGGAGACGAGGTCCGCGAACCCCACGCCGCGCGCGAGCGGCAGGGACGAGGAGCCCACGTCCGGGTCCGCCATCCCGAGGCTCACCGTGGACCCGTCCGCGCGTTCACCGCGCATGGCCAGTCGTTGCACGGCTGCGGAGAGCTGACGGCGCCACGCGTAGTCGAGCAGGTTCTCGAGCGGTTCGAGAACCTCCGGGAGCATGCGCAGCAGTTCGCGCCGTGCCTGGGCGTCCGTCATGTCCCGGTGGGCCACCATGTCCTCGACGAGCGCCTCGATCTGCCACACGACCATGCGGTCGGTCAGTTGCGCCACGGAGCGGGCCAGGGACAGCGCGGCCTCCTCGCTGAGCTTCTCCTCCTGCACGAGGTTGGAGACCACCCGCAGGGCCCGGACGTCCTCGCCCGTGAAGTAGACGTCGTCGTCGCTGAGGTTCGGGAAGCCCAGGGCACGCCAGATCTTCCGGGCGGACGCCGTGGACAGCCCCGCTTCGCGCGCGGCCTCCCGGCGCCGCAGGTGACGCTGCGAACCCAACAACAGGGAGTCGAGGTGGCGCGCCGCCGCCTTGGACTCCTCCGACCCGTACAGGTTGGACTGCACCGGATTGTGCACGTTCAGGTTGAGCTGTTCGGTCTGCGGCCCGGTGACGTATCCGTCCGTGTGCTCCGAGGGGTCGTCAGCCACGCGGTCCTCCTTGCTGGGCGATATGGGTTCCGGGATACCCCGGTCCGGCCGTGTTGCCTCCACCACTGTAGTTGCCCGCGTCCGCCGCGGACTCGCGGACCAACGCGGCGAAGCGGGCCGGTTGCGGGCAGCTGGCGAGTTTGAGCCCGCCCAGGCCCCCGAAGTCCGCGAGCACGGTGCCGCGGTCCAGGCCCTCGCGGGCCTCGCCGGGCCGGGTGGCCCCGCGCGTGACGCGCACCGAGCGCAGTTCGTTCAGGGGCAGGAACACCGCGCCGTCCCGTGCCGGGGGCCCCACGAGGGCAAGCCGCGCGGTGGTCAGCACGAAGCGCGTGCGCAGCCAGCGCCACGCGGGCGAGAGCACGAACCGCCACGCGAGCAGCAATGCCGCGATGAGCAGCAGCCACCCCACGAACGCGTGCAGCGTGGTCCATGGGGTGGCTGTGGGCCGCCACGTGAGGTCCAGGACGCGGCGCAGGGCCGAATAACCGAACACGATCGCCCACGCGGCGAGCGCCGGGGCCACGAGTTTCAAGGGGTGGGCGCGGGTGGCCACGACCGTGTCCTCCCCCGGTGCCAGGTCCAGGGCGCGGCGCGAGCGTGTCATCGGGGCCTCTCGTTCTCGTGTCCCGCGTCCTCCGGGGCGCGGGGGCCGGGTCGCACGTGGACGACGTCGCCCGCGCCGTACTCGTGCTCGCGGCCGTCGTCGTCGCGCACGCGCAGCTGACCGGACGCTCCCAGCCCCACGGCGGTGGCGGGCAATGGTGCGTTGCGCCCGGGCAGGTGCACGAGCACGCGGCGTCCCAGGGTGTCGAGAGCGGATTCGAGCTCCCGTCGCAGTTCCCCACCCGGCCCGAGTTGCGCGGCGGGGTCCACGCTCGCGCGGTCGAGGGCGCGGGAGAAGTGGGCGAGCACCCCGGTGAGCACCGCGCTGCGCGTGGGGACAGCGGCGTCGTTCCCGGTCTCGAGGCGCAGGGACGTGGCGCCGGGGACCGGGAGGTGGCACTGCTGGACGTTGATGCCCGCGCCGAGCACCACGGTGGGTCCTTGGTGTGCGGCACCGGGGGGCGAGGGTACGAGGGACGCGAGGATGCCGCAGACCTTGCGTTCGCGGATCAGGACGTCGTTGGGCCACTTCACCGCCGCGGGGACGCCGGTCAGCTCGCGCACGGTGGCCGTGACACTGTGCGCGAGCATCAGCGTGAGCCACGGCAGGAGGTCCTGCGGCCACGCGCGGCCCGAGCGCTCCCGCGGCGTGAGGGCCACCGAGAACGTCACGGCGGTGCCCGCGGGGGTGAACCAGCTGCGGTCCAGGCGCCCCTTGCCGCGGCTCTGGAATCCCGCGACGACCGCTCGCAGCGGTGCCCCGGCGGCGTCGTGCGCCGCGTCCCGCGAGAGCTGTTCGACGAGCCACTCGTTGGTGGACGGGACGCTGTCCAGGATCGTGAGGCGGCACCCGTGGCCGCGCAGCGCCCCGTCCAGCTCCGCGGCGCGGTAATCCGCGGCGGGCCGGTCCTCGGTGGCTTCCATGGGTACTCCTCACATGACTGTGCCGACGACGCATGTCGACGACGGGGCGGTACGGCAAGTTTATGTCTAGCGTCGTGAGCCGGGCATATGCTGGGACCAGCCAGCGCCACCACGAGAGGACCCGGTATGAGCGTCTACGCCTTGAACTACGTCTACGGCGGCCCGCAGGACATCCTGACCGAGCACCGCCCCGCCCACCGCGCGTTCCTGCGCGAACTGCACGAGCGCGGCGTCGTGATCGTCTCGGGGCCCTTGGAAGGTGACGCCGCATTGATCGTCCTGCGCGCGGACAGCGCCGAGGAGATCGAACGGATCATCGCCGAGGACCCCCTGGTGGTCCACGGTGTGGTCACGGAGCACACGATCCGGGAATGGACCGTGACGATCGGCTCGGTGGGGTCCGACACCTCCGCCTGAGGGACCCGGGACGCTCGCGCCCGTCGAAAGAGCACCGGCCTGCGTTGTGGGACTTCTACAAAGGCGCATGTGGGCCCTGCAACTACACTGGGGGGCGTTCCCAGGGCTCGCGGTACGCCCAACCAGTACCGATCACGATGACGCGAGGTGTTATGAGCCACGACCTGTCCACCACAGCAGGCAAGATCGCCGACTTCCGGCAGCGCCGCGAGGAGGCCGCTGTACCGTCCGGACAGGCGGCCGTGGACAAGCAGCACGCGCGCGGGAAGAACACCGCCCGGGAACGCATCGAGATGTTGCTGGATCCCGACTCGTTCGTGGAGTTCGACGCCCTGGCCGTGCACCACAGCACCATGTTCGGCATGGAGAAGAAGAAGCCGCTGGGTGACGGCGTGGTGAGCGGTTTCGGCACCGTGGACGGGCGCCTCGTGGCCGTCTACTCCCAGGACTTCGGCGTGTTCGGGGGTTCCCTGTCCCAGGTCAACGGCGAGAAGATCGTCAAGGTCCAGAAGTTCGCGCTGCGCAACGGCTGCCCCGTGATCGGGATCAACGACGGCGGCGGCGCGCGCATCCAGGAGGGCGTGGCCTCCCTGGCGATGTTCGCGGACATCTTCCGCATGAACGTGCGCTCCTCCGGGGTGGTCCCGCAGATCTCGCTCATCATGGGCCCGTGCGCCGGTGGCGCCGCCTACTCCCCCGCACTGACCGACTTCGTGGTCATGGTGGACAAGACCTCCCACATGTTCATCACGGGCCCAGACGTCATCAAGACCGTCACGGGTGAGACCGTGGACATGGAGACCCTGGGTGGGGCCCGCTCCCACAACGAGCGCACAGGCACCGCCGCGTACCTGGCCTCGGACGAGCAGGACGCCTTCGACTTCGTCCACGAGCTGCTCGAGTACCTGCCCGGCAACAACCTGCAGGACAGCCCGGTGCTCGACCACGACCAGGTCGAAGAGGTCACGGACGAGGACCTCGCCCTGGACACCTTGATACCGGACTCCGCGAACCAGCCGTACGACATGCGCACCGTGATCGAGACGGTCGTGGACGACGGGCACTTCATGCAGATCCAGGAACTCTACGCCCCCAACGTGATGGTGGGCTACGCCCGCGTTGAGGGTCACACCGTGGGGATCGTGGCAAACCAGCCCATGCAGTTCGCCGGGACCCTGGACATCGCGGCCTCCGAGAAGGCCGCGCGGTTCGTGCGTCACTGCGACGCGTTTAACATCCCGATCCTCACATTCGTGGACGTCCCCGGGTTCCTGCCCGGCACGGACCAGGAGTTCAACGGGATCATCCGCCGCGGGGCCAAGCTGCTCTACGCGTACGCGGAGGCCACGGTCCCCCTGGTCACGCTCATCACTCGCAAGGCCTACGGCGGCGCGTACATCGTGATGGGGTCCAAGAAGCTGGGCGCGGACATCAACCTCGCGTGGCCCACCGCCCAGATCGGTGTCATGGGCTCCCAGGGTGCGGTGGAGATCCTCTACCGCCGGGACCTCAAGGCCGCCCAGGAAACCGGTGAGGACCAGCAGCTGCGCGCCGAACTCGCGCAGAAGTTCGAGGAGGACCTGCTCAACCCCTACCAGGCCGCCGAACTTGGGTATGTGGACGCGGTGATCTGCCCGTCCGAGACCCGCGAGCAGATTATCCGGGCCCTGCGCGGGCTCGCGGACAAGCGCGCGTCCACCCCCGCCAAGAAGCATGGGAACATCCCGCTGTGAGCACGGCCGAGAACAACTCACCGGCCTCACGGGCGGCCGGTGACCTGTCCCGTCCCGCCCATGATCCGGGGACCGCGGCGGTCGCTTCGCTGCCCGAGACCACGAGTCGCCAGGACCCCCTGTTCACGGTCACCCACGGCAACCCGACCCCGGAGGAGCTAGCCGCGCTCACTGTGGTGTTCTCCGCGCAGGCCGCGGCGCAGGACGCCCAGCCCTCCCGCGCACCCAAGCCTCCGCGGTCCCAGACCCGGCGACTGCGCCTGGGCCTGCGGTTGCGACCGGGGCGCGGTGCGTGGCGGCGCACCCTGCCCGATCGCTGAGCCCAGTCCGCCGCCCCCCTTGTCAGCGCATACGAGGAGGATGCATCGAAATGGATATTGTTTCCGTGGCTGTCATCTCCTCGTCCTCCCTGGGTTCACTCGCCCTCGTGCTGCTGATCAGCGGGGTGGCCAAGCTCGTCTCCCCCTCCACCGGCCCGTCCCTGCTGACGTCCCTGCCCACGCCCCTCACGGCGCGTTGGCTACAGGGTGTCCTGCCGTGGCTCGAACTGGTCCTGGCGATCGCGCTCCTGCTGGCCTCCGGGGTGGTGCTGTGGGCCGCGGCCTCCGCCGCCACGGTGCTGTTTTCGGTGTTCACGGCCGCGGTGTTCCGCGGCACCCGGCAGTCGGATCCCGCCTCGTGCGGGTGCTTCGGCTCTCTGTCCCGTGCCCCGGTGTCCAGGCGGACCGTGGTGCGCAACCTCGCCTTCACGATCGTGGCCGTCCTGGCCCTGCTGCTCGTCACCGTGGGCGGTTACGACGGGCCGGTCCTGGACGTCCCGTGGTGGGTCGTCGTGGCGGTCGCGATCCCCGTGGGACTCATGCTCGTGAGCCTGTGGAGCGAACGCCCGGGTCCGTCCCGCGCCGGTGACCCGCACGCGCTCGCCGGGATCCCGCCGCTGCCGGGTTCCTCGCACGACGACGCCGCTGCGCCCGCCTACGCGTCCACGGCGGGTACTCCGGTCCCCGCGCAGGCGGGCCCACCGGCGGGTACGGTCCCCGGCGCCGTCGCGCCTCGACCCGCGGGAGGCTCCGCAGCCCCTCGACCGGCCGGCATTTCCAAAGCCCCCGAAGAACCCGACGTCTACGTGCGTTTGCCCATTCCCTACGCGGGGCTCACGGACGCCGCAGGTAACCCGGTGACCCTGCGTGGCCTGGCCGCCACCGCAGCGCGCGCCCTGGTCCACGTGAGTCCTTCGTGCGGGGCATGCGCCCCCGCGATCGACCGTGCGGCGGGGATGCCCGACCACCTGGGGCCGGTCGCGGTGCACGCCGTGGTGGCCCGCGAGGAGGACCGAGATCTGCTCCCTCCGAGCCTGAGTGCAGCGTGTTTGGTGGACCGCGAGCACGAGGTGAGCGCCATGTTCGAGCACCCCGGTACCCCGTGGGTCGTCGTGCTCGGTGCGGATGGGCTGCTCGCCGGCGGCCCGGTCGCGGGTACGGACGCAGTGCTCGAGCTGCTCGCGGAACTCGAGGAACGATTCGCGGGCTGAACTCGCGGCCCCGGTGCTTCGCGGCGGCCACACCGGCGCGCTCCCCGGTGCCGAGGGAACCGCGCCGTCGCCGCGCCGAATTGCGACAGCGCCGACGTGCGAGCGCACACCGCCCGGGCGTGTCGGACTCGCCAGGGTGCTTGCCGCCGGCCGGAGCGTGACTAGGGTGACACTCTGTGACGCACATCGACTCCACCCCGCAGAGCCGCGAACCCCTGGCCCCCCTGGGCACCACGCACCGCTCCGCGACCGCCGTGGACACCCTCGCAGAAACCTACTTCGACCATTGCATGGCCCTGGATCCCAGCGCCGCCACGTTCAACGGCATTCCCGGCCACGAGACCGACTACCCGGACTACGGGCCCGCGGGCCGCGCGGCCGCCGCGGAACTGGCCCGCACCACGCTCGAGCTCGTCGAGCGGGCGGAGCCCCAGGACGACGTGGACCGCGTGACGCTGCACGCGCTGAGCGACGAGCTGCGCCTGCAACTGGACCGCCACGAGGCGAACCTGGACGTGTCCGTGGTCAGCAACATCGCGTCCCCGGTGCAGGAGATCCGGCAGATCCTGGACGCCATGCCGCGGGACACGGAGCAGGAGTGGAAGCACATCGCCGGCCGGATGGCCAATATCCCCGCGGCCCTGGGGCAGTACCTCGAGGGCCTGCGCGAGGCCGTGGAACTGGACCGCCCGCCGTCTGCCCCGCAGATCGTGGAGGCCTCCCAGCAGGCGGAGCAGTACGCGTCGAACGAGGGCTCCTTCGCGATGCTCACGAACGACCCCGCCGCGCCGGAGTGCGTTCGCGAGGAGCTGCGCCGCGCCGCGGACGCTGCGCGCGAGGCGTACCGCGGCGTCGCCCGGGCACTGCGCGAGGAGTTCGCCCCCGGTGCGCGGGAATCGGACGCGTGCGGGATTGACGACTACCGGTTGCACCTCGCCTCGTTCCTGGGCGCCCGGCTGGACCCGCGCGAGGTCTACGATTGGGCGGTGCAGCAACTGCTCGAGCTGGATGCCGAACAGCGCCGGATCGCGGAGCAGATCCAGCCGGGAGCGAGCATCCCCGAGGCCATGGCCGCCCTCACCGCGGACCCCGCACGGCAACTGCGCTCCCCCGAGGAGCTGCAGGCCTGGATGCAGCGGCTATCGGACGCCGCACTGGACACCCTCGCGGACACCCACTTCGAGATCACCGAGCCCATGCGCGAACTCGAGTGCCGGATCGCCCCCACGCACGACGGCGTCATCTACTACACGCCCCCGAGCGGTGATTTCACCCGGCCCGGGCGCATGTGGTGGTCCGTCCCCGAGAACGTCTCCCAGCACGCCACGTGGGAGGAGACCACCACGGTTTACCACGAGGGTGTCCCCGGTCATCACCTGCAGATCGCCACAGCCCTGGCGAACGCGGGTGAGCTCAACAGGTGGCGCCGGATGGGCATCTGGGTCTCCGGTCACGGCGAGGGCTGGGCGTTGTACGCCGAGCGACTTATGGCCGAGCTGGGCTTCTTGGACGACCCCGGGGATCGGATGGGCATGCTCGACTCGCAGCGCCTGCGGACGGTGCGCGTGATCTTCGACGTGGGATTCCACTGCGGCTTCGAGATCCCGGAGGTGCTCGGGGACCTGCTGGGCGGCGCGCGCGCGGGTGAGACCTGGACCTCCGACGACGGTTGGGCGTTCCTGCGCCACAACGTAGCGATGGCCGATTCCGTGCTGCGCTTCGAATGGTTGCGCTACATGGGATGGCCGGGTCAGGCGCCGTCCTACCGAATCGGCCAGCAGATGTGGCTCGACGCCCGGCAGCAGGCCATGGCGCGCGAGGGAGCGGACTTCGACCTCAGGCAGTTTCATGCCCGCGCACTGCGCCTGGGCTCCGTGGGATTGGACACACTCTCGTACGCCTTGGCCCTGTAGTCGGCGGATTCTCAGGGATTCTTCAGGGTGCGGGATTTTATTCCCGTGTCGCGCTGTCATATTTCGTCATGTGGCCCGTGCCGTTTAGGATGCCCGGGCCTATCCTGGGCGCATGAATTCCGCAGAAAGTACTCACCGTCTCCCGCGGTGGATGACGTCGTTCGGGTGGCAGATCCTGATCGCTCTGATTTTGGGTCTTCTCCTCGGATCGCTGGCCGCTGCCATGGGTGGCGACCCCGAGGAGAACCCCAACTGGCTCATGACCACGTTGGACACGATCGGCACGAGCTACGTCACCATTCTCAAGGCCGCCGTGGTCCCGCTCGTGGTCACTGCCGTGATCTCCTCCATCGCCAACCTGCGTGACGTCTCCAACGCCGCGCGCCTCGCATGGAAGACCCTGTTGTGGTTTGCCATCACCGCGTTGATCGCGGTGGTGATCGGCATGCTGCTCGGTGTCATCACGCAGCCCGGTGTGGGCACCGGCCAGGAACAGCCCGGCACGTATTCCGGCAGCGAGGGCTCGTGGCTCGGGTTCCTCAAGGGCCTGATCCCCGTGAACTTCCTGGGTCTGGAGACCAGCTCCAAGGTCGTGGATCCGGAGACCGTGACCACCGCCGTGAACTTCAACATCCTGCAGATCCTGGTGGTCTCGCTCGTGATCGGCATCGCCGCGCTGAAGGTCGGCAAGGCCGCCGAGCCGTTCCTGACCTTCATGCAGTCCGCGCTGGCCATCATGCAGAAGGTCGTGTGGTGGATCATCCGCCTGGCTCCCCTGGGCACCCTGGGGCTCATCGGCCGCGCCGTGTTCGAGTACGGCTGGACCTCCATGGGTTCGCTCGTGAAGTTCGTGATCACGGTTTACGTGGGCCTGCTGCTCGTGGCCTTCGTGGTCTACCCCCTGTTGATCAAGCTCAACGGGCTGTCCGTCAAGCAGTTCTTCTCGGGCGTGTGGCCCGCCATGCAGCTGGGCTTCGTCTCCCGTTCGTCCCTGGGCACCATGCCCATGACGCAGCGCGTGAGCGAGCGCAACCTGGGTGTCCCCGGGCACTACGCGTCCTTCGCGATCCCGCTGGGTGCGACCACCAAAATGGACGGTTGCGCCGCGATCTACCCGGCGATCGCCGCGATCTTCGTCGCGCAGTTCTACGGCGTGCCCCTGACCCCCATGCACTTCGTGCTGATCGCGCTGGTCTCCGTCCTGGGTTCCGCCGCGACCGCCGGCACCACCGGTGCCACGGTCATGCTGACCCTGACGCTGTCCACGCTGGGCTTGCCACTCGACGGCGTGGGCCTGCTGCTCGCCGTGGACCCGATCCTGGATATGGGCCGCACCGCCCTGAACGTCACCGGTCAGGCCCTCGTGGCCACGATCGTCTCCAAGCGCGAAGGCATCCTGGACACCCGGCTCTACGACGCCCCACGTTCGGGTGAGCCGTTCAAGGACGACGACGCCGCCCTCACGGAGCAGCCCGCCCACTCCGGTGAGCAGGGTTCGCACGCATACGCTCCCGCCGCGCCGTCGGACGGGCAACGCACCGAGTAGGCGCCACCGACCACCGGCACTTTCTGTGAACGGGGCGGTCCGGGTTCTCCCGGGCCGCCCCGTTGCGTGTGCACATTGTGTACGCATAAGGGGGCATGCGGGTGCCTGTCGTGATGTCGGGGGCCTGGCTATAGTGTGGTACACCTCACTTTCGGACAACAGGATGGTCGCCATGAGCGTGTACACCCAGCCCGGCACGGACGGATCCGTCGTCAGCTTCAAATCCCGTTACGAACACTTCATCGGCGGCGCGTGGGTGCCCCCGGCCAACGGGCAGTACTTCGAGGACGTCACCCCCGTCACGGGCAAGGCGTTCACCGAGGTCGGCCGGGGAACGGCCGAAGACATCGAGGCCGCACTCGACGCCGCGTGGGCCGCAGCGCCGTCGTGGAACGCCTCCACGCCCGCGCAGCGAGCGCTCATGCTCAACAGGATCGCGGACCGCATGGAGGAGAACCTCGAGGTGATCGCGGTCGCAGAAACCTGGGACAACGGCAAGCCCGTGCGCGAGACGCTCAACGCGGACATCCCTCTGGCCATCGACCACTTCCGCTACTTCGCCGGTGCGATCCGCGCGCAGGAAGGGCGGCTGTCCCAGCTGGACGAGGACACCGTGGCGTACCACTTCCACGAGCCCCTCGGCGTCGTCGGCCAGATCATCCCCTGGAACTTCCCCATCCTCATGGCCGTGTGGAAGCTCGCCCCGGCGCTCGCCGCCGGCAACTGCGTGGTGCTCAAGCCCGCCGAGCAGACCCCGGCGTCCATCCTGGTGCTCATGGAGCTGATCCAAGACCTGATCCCGGACGGCGTGGTCAACATCGTCAACGGCTTCGGCGTGGAGTGCGGCAAGCCGCTCGCGTCCAACAAGCGCATTCGCAAGATCGCGTTCACCGGTGAGACCACCACGGGCCGACTCATCATGCAGTACGCGTCCGAGAACATCATCCCGGTGACCCTGGAACTCGGGGGCAAGTCACCCAACATCTTCTTCGAGGACGTCGCCCAGCAGAAGGACGGCTTCTACGACAAGGCCCTGGAAGGCTTCGCGTTCTTCGCTCTGAACCAGGGTGAGATCTGCACGTGCCCGTCGCGCGCGCTGATCCAGGAATCGATGTACGACCAGTTCCTCGCGGACGGGGTCGACCGCGTCTCTCGCATCACCGCCGGCAACCCGCTCGACACCGACACCATGATCGGCGCGCAGGCCTCCACGGACCAGCTCGAGAAGATCCTGTCCTACCTGGACATCGGCAAGAAGGAGGGAGCGAAGGTTCTCATCGGCGGCGAGCGCGCGGAGCTCGAGGGCGACCTCGCTGGCGGCTACTACGTGCAGCCCACCGTGTTCGAGGGCACCAACGACATGCGCATCTTCCAGGAGGAGATCTTCGGTCCGGTGCTCTCGGTGGCGAAGTTCGGCTCGTACGACGACGCTATCTCGATCGCCAACGACACCCTCTACGGTCTGGGCGCCGGTGTGTGGGCTCGTAGCGGTAACACCGCCTACCGCGCCGGCAGGGCCATCCAGTCCGGCCGCGTGTGGGTGAACCAGTACCACAACTACCCCGCGCACTCCGCGTTCGGCGGCTACAAGTCCTCGGGCATCGGCAGGGAGAACCACCTCATGATGCTCGACCACTACCAGCAGACCAAGAACATGCTCGTGAGCTACACCGAGAACGCGCAGGGCTTCTTCTAGACCGTGACCGGAAGGCGAGGAACCGTCATGAGCACCCCTTCATCACCGGCAGAACCGCTCCCGACGGACACCGCGGATCCCGAACATCCCGTGGTGCTCGAGACCATCGCGGCGGTACCCGGTGAGACCACCTCACGGGTCGGTTTCACCCGGCCCGCGGTGGCCCTGTTGCAGGAACTGTGGGAGCAACATGGACCCCTCATGTTCCACCAGTCCGGGGGATGCTGTGACGGTTCCTCGCCCATGTGCTTCCCCGCCGGTGAGTTCCGCACGGGCGGGGCCGATGTCCTGCTGGGGACAGCCCGGTTGCCGTCCCCGGCCGGCGAGGATCTCGGGGGCCTGGAGTTCTGGATCTCCGCCGAGCAGTTCGAGTACTGGCGGCACACGCGGTTAGTAATCGACGCCGTTCCCGGCCGCGGTGGGGGCTTCTCCCTCGAGGCCCCCACGGGCTGGCGCTTCCTCACTCGCAGCGAACTGTGTGGGATCGAGGTGTACTGATCGGAGAGGTTGGTCAATCGTGAGAAGGGTGGCTGGTTCCCGCAGGCTGCGTGGGGGCGGTGGTGGTTGTCGTAGTGCAGCCAGCCCTCGAGTTTCCCGCGGCGCTCGGCCTCGCTCGTATAGCAGCGGGCGTAGCCCCAGCCGTCGGCCAGGGTGAGGTGGAACCGCTCGATCTTCCCGTTGGTCTGTGGCCGATACGGCCTCGTGCGCTTGTGCCGGATGCCGAGGTCGATGCAGGTGTGTCGCCACAAGTGTGAGCGGTAGGCGCCGCCGTTGTCGGACAGCACCTCTCGACGGTGACACCACGCTGGTTGAACCACTCGACGGCCCGGACGAGGACGGCAGTGGCGGTGAGGGCAATGTCGTCGTCGTGGATCTCGGCGGGGCATTCAATCGCTGGGCGACAGGCTCACCAAGTGGGAAGTTCGCCGTGACCTGGGGTGACGCGTCGCTCATCCTGACCGATGGGACGGTCGTTGATGCTGGCCTCGCGATGGGTCATGTAGCCCTGTGCGTCGAAACGCCACAGCTCATTGCCGTAGGAGCGCCACCACCGGCCGTCATGGTCGTGCCACTCGTACTGGAATCGCACGGCGATCTGATCGTCGGTGAACGCCCACAGGTTCTTGCGGAGTTGATAGTCGAGTTCCCGATCCCACTTGGCGGTGAGGAAGGCTATCACCTGGTCCCGGCCGGTGATCGTCTGGTCACGGTTTCGCCACACGGTATCGACGCGGTAGGCCTGGGCGACCGTCTCGGGGTCGCGAGTATTCCAGGCGTCTTCGGCGGCCTGTACCTTGCGAGCGGCGGTTTCGGCGGTGAACGGTGGGATGGGGTTACGGGTTCGGGTCACGTGATGGCTCCTTGACCTGGGAGCGGATGTGTCAGTGGTTTGCGGGCGTTGGCCACGTGGGTGGCGCCGGGTGGTACTCGATGCCTTCTTGTACCAGGTGTAAGAGAGCGTGTCGTTGGGAGTGGGGAACGAGCCAGTGACGGTTTCGGTTTAGGCCGCGAGTGTGAGCGGCTTGGTTAGTTTGGCTTCGAACTCGATGGGCGTCAACCCGCCGAGTCTGTCCTGGGCTCGTTGACGGTGATACTTCCGCTCGATCCAGACCACGATGGCCAGGCGCAGCTGCCGGGCCATCGCGCGACCACGGAATTGGCTCCCTGTGTCGGCGTGCAGGATGCACCCGGCGACGTCGCCTCGGCGGGCGAGTGCGTCGCGGACCGCGTCAGCGGCGAGTTTCGCGGTCATCCGCTTCGAGATCGAGTATCCGACGACGCGGTTGGAGAACACGTCTTTGATCGCGCACCAGTAGAGCGTGCCTTCCTTCGCCCAATGCCCCGTGATATCCCTCAGTCAGAGCCGGTCCGGCTCGTCGGCGCGGAAGACCTGCTGGAGGTGGTCCTCGAACACCGGCGGGCCCGTTGTCTTCCCCTTCCCGCGCTGGCGAGCTCGGCAACGAGCGGGTATGTCAGCGTGGGCAGCCGCCGAGGCGCAGATTCGCTTGCGCCAAATACGCCGCAGCCCTGCTGAGCACCTCGTTGTCCTGCCCCAGGAGGCGGATCCACTTCTTCAGCTCCCGAGCATCCCCCGCGTCCGACGCAGTCTGACCAGGCCGACTTCCTTCATCACAGTCGACCTGACGGAGCCAGTTCTGCAGGGTCGCTTCGCTGATACCGAAGTCGGTAGCAATCTATGTGATGGTGACTCCGCTCTCACGACGGCGAGCGACCGCGATAACGTCCTCCCGGAACTCTCCGGGATGAGTACCGGGCATGATGACATCCTCCCCGCCAGCGCCTCTCAACGCTAACGATCAGTCATCACCTACTCGTTCCCCACGCCCGGTCTCGACCACTAAGGTGACCTACGACGCCCAGACGTGGCTATACGTCACCAACCGCCGAGCGGAAGGAAGGAACGATCGAGAGATCCGCCGCTGCATCAAACACTACCTAGCCCGTCACGTCTATCGAACCCTCAACGCTACGACCCCGGGCGTGAATGGCTCTTGACCGACATAGAAGAATCTGGACACCCCTCGGCAGACGTCACCATCGGACGTCAGTGTGGGGTTTGCCGGCAGGGGCGGGGTCGGCGGGTAGTTCTGGTTGTCCGGTTGGAAGGGTGGACAAACAGAACTACCCACTCATGCAGGTTCTACCGAGAGGTTAGATTGCGGCGACAGCCGAACGAACAGCCTCAGCCATGGACGTGGCCGGGCGTCCGATAAGCCTGCTCAGGTCTCCAGAGTTCACTAGGAGGTCTCCGCGGGCTATTCCCAGATCAGAATCTGCGAGGATTTCCGCGCCCCCCTCGGGCACTCCGACCCTGACGAGCATTGCGGCGTATTCGCGCGGCGGCAGGTCCTGGTAGGAGATGTGCTGGCCGGCCGCGGCGCTGATCTCTGCCGCAAGCTCGGCCATGGTGAACGGCTCGTCACCGCCGAGCTCATAGATCCTGCCGGCCTGGTCGTCGGCCAGCAGCACCGCGGCGGCCGCCTGGGCATAATCTGCGCGGGAGGCGGCGCTCAACCGACCATTGCCGGCACTGCCGACGAGGGCACCCTGAGCGAGCACGCCCGGCAATTGGTCGGTGTAGTTCTCCAGATACCAGCTGTTGCGCAACAGGACGAAAGGAACGCCGGACTGCTCCAGGAGGGTCTCGGTGGCTTGGTGTTCGACGGCCAGCTTCATCTCACTGCCGTCTGCGTTGGCGATGCTTGTGTAGGCGACCAGCTGGATACCCTCGCGCTGAGCGGCCTCGATCACGGTACGGTGCTGCTCCACCCGCTGGCCCACCTCGGAACCTGAGATCAGGAGGACTTTGCTGGCCCCCTTCAAGGCCTTTCCTACCGAGGCCGCGTCGGTATAGTCCAGCTTCCTCACGTGGACACCGCGCTGTGCCAGATCCGCGATCTTGTCAACTGCACGCCCTGCGGCCACAATCTCCTGCGGCGGGACGTTGCGCTCCAGCAGTGTTTCCACGACCTGGCGGCCAAGCTGGCCGGTAGCTCCGGTGATAACGATGCTCATGATGTCCTTCCATGGGGTCCTCGACGGAAGGTATAACCGCCCCACCTTTCGATTACTTCCGAAAAGAGGGTACGCACGTCGCAGTAAGGTACTGATATGAAAGTTAGTGATTCTGCATCCGGGGGTGCGTGAGGCCGGGGGCTGGTTGGCGCAGGCGGTGTGGGGCCGATGGTAGTTGAAGTGGTTCACCCCCACCCCGATCGCCTCCCGGCGGGCCTGCCCGCTGGCGTAGGGGCGGGCGTAAAGCACCTCATCGACCAGTAACCGGTTATAGCGTTCGGCTTTACAGTTGTGCCGTGGCGTGTAGGGGCGGATCCGCCAGTGCCTGCTGGCCAGTACTTCCACGGTGCGGGTGAAGCTCAACGCCTGCGTAGTTGGCACCGTTGCCGGTGGCTGCTTTCTCATCCTCGAGGGCCTCGGTGTAGGCCGGCCGGGAAACCCGGAACTTTGCAGCCACGTGAGCCTGGGGCACACCATCGTAAAGATGACGGTGCACCATCCGCAGAGGGCCGGTCGGGGTCAGGGGTGCATTAGCGTGGGTCATGAACGGGCTCTCTCGTACGGGTGGGTGGTGTAGGAACTTCCATCCCGCGACGAGCAGCCCGCTCCTCATCTCACCACCACACCCGTCCCAACAACCCCATCCCCCACAACACCTAGGAAGCACCTTCATCGGGCCCGCGTCACTCGTGAACGGCGGCGCTCCGCGCCTCGGATCCCAGGTGCGGACCCGCCGTTCGCGCGCGGTCGTCCCGTCGGCGGAGGGCGGCGCGCCGGATGAGCCACCGGCTCACGAGCTGCAGGAGCAGCCCCGCGGCGAACGTCACGGCCGTGAACGGGCGGTCGATGTCGAGCGGTAGGACCACGGCCGCCATGCACACCGCACCGAGCACGATGAACGCGGCACGAGCGATGCAGCGGCACTCGGTGCGCCAATAACCACGGGGCAGCCGCACGACCCGTCGGCATGTGGCGAGCGCCGCGAGCCACCCCGTTCCCAGTGGAACGGACAGTTGCGGGTACGTGAGTCCGGCGTCGCCCGGCAGGGCGATCACCGCGCCTCGAGCCACCACCTGGTTGGCAAGGATCAGGGCCAGGGTCACGGCCAGGGCGTCCAGCAGTATCGACGTCAGGTGGCGGGACAGCCATCGCGAAGGCCGCGCCGGTGGTGTCCCGGTGGCGTTCGTAAGGCCGATGCCGTCCGAGAGCCACGGCCCGTGCGGGAGCCCGGCTCCTATGGACGGCCCGTTCGCCAGCCCGGCCCCGAGGGACAGCACGGGCCCATTCGAGGCCTGGGACGCTGTCGCTGGTCGGGACCCGGTGACGCCGGGGAGGTCCCGTGGGATGCGCGCACCACGACGCACGATCTCGACCATCCGGGCCACCTCCCTCTCCGCGCGCGGCCGACGTAACAGGGTACATCCAGATGCTTGAGGTTGTCCCTATTTGTATGATCGCGGCCCTCCCGCGAGCACACCCCTCCTCACCGGACCGGCGTCCCCTCACCCGATCCGCCGTAGAGTGAGGGGCGTGCACCCCGCTCTCGTCCTGGCCTCGCAATCACCGGCGCGCGCATCCCTGTTGGAGCGCGCGCACATCCCGTACCGCGCCGTCGTCTCCCACGTGGACGAGGACGCCCTCGTGGCCGCGGAAGCTCCCGAGACCCCCGCAGAGACCGCATTGCTACTGGCACGGGCCAAGGCGGAGGCCGTCGCAGCGCTTCCGGAAGCGGAGGGGCGGCTCGTACTGGGTTGCGACTCCGTGTTCGAGCTCGACGGCGTCCCCTACGGCAAGCCGTACGAGCCGGACGTCGCGATCGAGCGCATCAGCGCCATGAGCGGGCGCACGGGCACGCTGCACACGGGCCACTGGCTCGTGGATGCGCGCACGGGCGAGGCTTCCGGCAACGGCCTGGTCTGTTCCGCGGACGTGCACTTCGCCACCATGACACGCGCGGAGATCGAGGACTACGTGGCCACGGGTGAGCCCCTCCAGGTCGCAGGCTCCTTCACCCTGGACGGGCGGGGATCCCAGTTCATCGAACGGGTGAACGGGGATCCGAACGCCGTGATCGGGCTGAGCCTGTCCACCCTGCGCACCCTGCTCGCCGGGGTAGGGATCCGGGCGTCCTCGTGGTGGGGTGCCGCAGCACAGGGCGGGGCGCAATGATTTGTAGATCTTCCACAGTTACCGCACCGCGGTGCCCCCGCGCTTAGGCGTTCCCCGGCGCGGGGCACTAACCTTTCGGCAGAGAGTCGACAAGGAGCTATCACGTGACAACCACCTCGCGGCAGCAAGAGGCCGCCACCGCAACCCGCCCCGTCACCAAGGTCCTCGTGGCCAACCGAGGGGAGATCGCGGTGCGCGTGATCCGCGCCGCGCGCGACGAGGGCATCGCCTCCGTGGCCGTCTACGCGGACCCGGACCGGGATGCGCTGCACGTGCGCATGGCGGACGAGGCGTACTCACTGGGCGGGACGACCGCCGCGGACTCCTACCTGCGGATCGACAAGATCCTCGACGCCGCTCGACGCGCCGGTGCGGACTCCGTCCACCCCGGTTACGGGTTCCTGTCCGAGAACGCGGAATTCGCCTCCGCGGTGATCGCGGCGGGACTCACATGGATCGGCCCTCCCCCGGCGGCGATAGCCCAGCTCGGTGACAAGGTCGCGGCCCGCCACATCGCGGAGAAGGTCGAGGCGCCGCAGGTCCCCGGCACCGCCGACCCGGTGTCCTCGGCCCAGGAGGTCCTGGACTTCGCGGACGAACACGGCCTGCCGATCGCGATCAAGGCCGCCTTCGGTGGTGGCGGCCGCGGCATCAAGGTGGTGCGTGAGCGCGACGCGATCCCCGAGCTCTACGAATCGGCCGTGCGCGAGGCTACCGCCGCCTTCGGCCGCGGTGAGTGCTTCGTGGAACGGTTCCTGGACGCACCCCGCCACGTGGAGACCCAGTGCCTCGCGGACCAGTTCGGCAGCGTCGTCGTGGTGTCCACGCGCGACTGCTCGCTGCAGCGGCGCAATCAGAAGCTCGTGGAGGAGGCACCCGCGCCGTTCCTGTCGGACGAGCAGATCGAGCGGCTCTACGAGTCCTCCAAGGCCATCCTCAAGGAAGCCCAGTACCAGGGCGCGGGGACGTGCGAGTTCCTCGTGGGCCAGGACGGGACGATCTCCTTCCTGGAGGTCAATACGCGCCTACAAGTGGAGCACCCCGTGTCGGAGGAGGTCTCGGGACTGGACCTGGTGCGGGAGCAGTTCCGCATCGCCCGCGGTGAGGCCCTCGGCTACGACGACCCCGAGATCCGCGGGCACAGCTTCGAGTTCCGGATCAACGGCGAGGACGCCGGCCGCAACTTCATGCCCTCCCCCGGCACGCTCACCACGTTCACCGTGCCCTCCGGGCCGGGCGTGCGCGTGGACTCCGGCGTGGAGGCCGGCGAGACCGTGGGCGGGAACTTCGACTCGATGCTCGCCAAGCTCGTGGTGACCGGTGCGACCCGCACGCAGGCCCTCGAACGGTCCCGCCGGGCCCTGCAGGAACTGACGATCGAGGGCATGCCCACTGTCGTCCCGTTTCACCGGGCCGTGGTGAGCGATCCCGCGTTCGCAACCCCGGACGACACCCCCTTCACCGTGCACACCCGGTGGATCGAGACGGAGTTCGACAACCGGATCGAACCCTTCACCGTGGCACCCGAACCCTCGGCGGACGAACCCGAACGGCAGAGCGTCGTCGTGGAGGTGGGCGGTAAGCGCCTCGAGGTGACCATGCCGCAGCTGGGAGGTGCGGCCCGCCCGGCCGCAGCCCAGCCCAAGGCACGCAAGCAGCGCAGCGGACGCGGCACGGCGGCCCGCGGAGCCTCGGGGGATTCCCTCTCCTCACCCATGCAGGGCACGATCGTGAAGATCGCCGTGGCCAACGGGGACGAGGTCTCCGAGGGGGACCTGATCGTGGTGCTCGAAGCCATGAAGATGGAGCAGCCGCTCACCGCCCACAAGTCCGGTGTGATCAAGGACCTGGACCTGTCCGAGGGGGACACCGTCTCCGCCGGCACCGTGCTGGCCTCCATCACGGGCTGACGTCCCGGCGCATCGCCTTACGGGGCCGGGGCATCGCTCCGGAGCCCCCACCAATCCGTCGTAGCGGCCCCGGTTCGGAACAGGACCGGGGCCGCTACGCACCCGCTCGACGACGAGACCGGCCCAGCACACGAACTGAGCAACGTCGAGGTTCCATCTCGGAATGTGGACGCCAGAATTCACCATGCGGTATGGCCGGTCTTATCTTGAAGGCATTTCGCCCCTGAGTCCCTGTGAGGTTCTTCATGTCTTCCACCGTGTCCACCGTGGATCCGGGATCCCCCGCGGAGCAATCACGTGTGCCCCGCAGCCGCGTGATCCTGGCGTCCCTCGCGGGAACCACGATCGAGTTCTACGACTTTTACGTATACGCGACCGCTGCGGTGGCCGTGTTCCCCGCCCTGTTCTTCACGGGCGAGAACGACACCGCCAAGCTGCTGGCCTCCATGGCCACGTTCGCCGCCGCCTTCTTCGGCCGGCCCATCGGCTCCGTGATCTTCGGTCATTACGGGGACCGGATCGGGCGTAAGGCCACCCTGATCGGCGCACTGCTGACCATGGGTATCGCCACGTTCCTGATCGGCCTGCTGCCCACGTTCTACCAGATCGGCATCTGGGCTCCCCTGATCCTCACGATCCTGCGCTTCTGTCAGGGCCTGGGACTGGGCGGCGAATGGTCCGGTGCCTCCCTGCTCGCGACCGAGTACGCGGAGGAGGGCAAACGGGCCCGCGCCGCGATGTGGCCGCAACTCGGC
This sequence comes from Kocuria sp. CPCC 205297, assembly GCF_040981035.1. Classification (NCBI taxonomy): domain Bacteria; kingdom Bacillati; phylum Actinomycetota; class Actinomycetes; order Micrococcales; family Micrococcaceae; genus Kocuria; species Kocuria sp. CPCC 205297. The sequence goes on from NZ_JAVKPY010000001.1 coordinate 151,738, forward strand.
GCGCCGTTCGGGTTCATCCTGGCCAACGGCTTCTTCCTGCTGCTGACCGTGGTCATGCAGTTCGGCACGGCGGGTCTCCACCTGGGCACGGGCCACCCGTTCCTGGTGTGGGGCTGGCGGATTCCGTTCCTCGCGTCCGTGGTCATGGTCCTGCTGGGCCTGTGGGTGCGGATCAAGCTCGAGGAGACCCCGGTGTTCCAGCGCGCGGAACAGCAGGGTGAGAAGGTCAAGGCCCCCGTGGCCGAGGTCTTCAAGACGTCGTGGGTGCAGATCATCCAGGGCACGTTCATCATGCTCGCCACGTACGTTCTGTTCTACCTGATGACCGCGTGGGTGCTGTCCTACGGGATCGGCAAGCCGGAGACCGGTGGCCTGGGCATCGAGTACCGCACGTTCCTGATCCTGCAGTTGCTCGCCGTGCTGCTGTTCGCCGCCATGGTCCCCGTCTCGGGCTGGCTCGCGGACCGCTACGGCCGCCGCTCCTCGCAGCTCGTGATCACGAGCCTCATCCTGCTGTTCGGCCTGAGCTTCGCCCTGATCATGAACCCCGACCTCGTGGGCACGGGCGCGGATGCGTCCCTGCTGCGCGTGCTGGTCTTCCTCACGGTCGGCATGACCCTCATGGGCCTGACGTTCGGTTCCATGTCCGCGATCCTGCCCGAACTGTTCCCCACGAACGTGCGCTACACCGGTTCGGGCATTGCGTACAACGTCGCGTCCATCCTGGGTGCGGCGATCACCCCCTACATCGCGGTGCTGCTCAACGCGCGCTTCGGCGTGGGCGCGGTGGGCCTGTACCTGTCCTTCGCCGCCGTCATCACGCTCATCGCGCTGTGGTTCTCCCCCGAGACCCGGCACGTGAACATGTACACCGTGCGCACCAAGGCCGCCAAGTAGGCCTTCCGCTTCCACGGACGACGACGCCGCGGTGACCTTCCGTACGGAAGGTCACCGCGGCGTCGTCGTACCCGGGGTGCGAACCGTGCCCGGCCGGAACGAGCGGTGCTCGCCCGAGCGGGGCAGTCAGCGGTGGACATGCAAGCGGCGCGCGGCCTCCGCGATCGTGCCGGACAGGGACGGGTAGACCGCGAACGTGTCGGAGAGGTCGTCCACGCCCAGGCGGTGGGTCACCGCGAGCGCGATCGGGAAGATCAGCTCGGAGGCGCGCGGTCCCACGACCACGCCGCCCATGACCGTCCCGCTGCCGCGGCGGGCGAAGATCTTCACGAAACCGTCGTCCACGGCCATCATCTTGGCGCGCGGGTTGGTGGACAGCTTCATGGTCATGCCGGTGAACATCGCGGGATCCGCCTCGACGTCCGACTGGGAAATGCCCACGGAAGCGATCTCCGGGGACGTGAAGATGTTGGACGCGACCTCGTCCGTGTGCAGCGGGTGCACGGTGTCACCCAGGATGTGGGCCACGGCGATCCGGCCCTGCATCGCGGCCACGGAGGCCAGGGGCAGCACGCCCGTGCAGTCACCGGCGGCGTAGATCCCGCTGACCGACGTGCGGGAGACCGAGTCCACCTTGATGTGACCGCGCTCGTCCATGGCGACCCCGGCCTCCTCGAGACCCATGTCCGCGGTGTTCGGGATTGAGCCCACGGCCAGCAGGCAGTGCGAACCGCGCACCTTGCGCCCGTCAGAGAGCGTCACGCGCACGCCGTCCCCGGTGTTCTCCACGGAGTCGGCGCGGGAGCGGGACAGCACGCGCAGACCGCGGCGCTCGAAGACGTTCTCGAGCACCTGGGCGGCATCGGTGTCCGAACCGGGCAGCACCTGCTCGCGGGACGAGATCAGGGTGACCTCCGAGCCCAGGCCGTTGTACGCGGAGGCGAACTCGGCGCCGGTGACACCCGAACCCACCACGATCAGCTTCTCGGGGATCTCGGTGAGCTGGTAGATCTGCTTCCAGTTGAAGATCCGCTCGCCGTCAGGCTTGGCGGTGTCCATCTCCCGGGGGTGCGAGCCCACGGCGAGCAGGACGACGTTCGCGTGGAGTTCGTACTCGGCGTCGTCGTCGGAGGGGCTGACCACCACGGTGTGCTGATCGGCCAGGCGGCCGCGGCCCTGCACCACGCGCACGCCCACGCGCTCCAGGCCGCGCTTGATGTCACGGGATTGCGTGGCGGCGAGGCGCAGCAGGCGCACGTTGACGGTGTCCAGGTCCACGCGGAGGTTGTTCAACTCCTCGCTCGCGTCCTGACCGTCCCCCACGTGCACGCCCAGGTCCTTGGCGTCCGCGAACCGGTTCATGGTGTCCGCGGACGCGATCAGGGTCTTGGAGGGGACCACGTCCGTGAGCACGGCGGAACCGCCCATGCCCTGCTCCTCGATCACGGTGACCTCCGCACCGAGGGACGCGGCGACCAGTGCGGCCTCGTAACCACCGGGGCCGCCGCCGATGATCACGAGCTTCGGATTCGCAAATTCAGTCTGCACACTCACGGTCCCCATTGTTGCAGCATTTACCACGGGTGCTACCGCCCATGATGGTGATCCGGGTCTTCCGTGGGCCGGTTACGAGTGGCCGAGTCAGCGAACACACGTCGTAGGAGGAGACATGTCCACCGTCGCTCTCGTTGTCGTTCTGGGCTTCGTCCTTTTCGTCGTCCCCGTCGTCGTCCTGGTCGTCGGGGTGGTTCTCACGGCCTCAGTCCGCCGGCAGCGCCCGCGCGCGTCCGATCCGGCCCCTCCGCTCAATAGCCACGTGATGCGGAGTGCACCTCCCGCCGATCGTTGAGGACGACCCCTTGCCCGCAGGACCCTTGCCCGGGCCTTTCACGTCCGAGCGGTGGATCGCGGCTTAGAGTGGTGACCGTGACTGAGAACGCAACGGCTTGCACGGATCCCTTCGACCTCGCCCGCCGCGCCGCGGACGTCCTGCGTGAGCGCACCGGCGTGCAGAGGCACCGGATCGCCCTGACCCTGGGCTCCGGGTGGGGCGGTGCCGCGGACCTCATCGGTGAGACCGAACACGAGATCCCCGCGACCGAGATCCCCGGCTTCTCCGCCCCCGCCCTGCAGGGCCACGGCGGCACCCTGCGTTCCATCCGGCTCACGAACGGGGACCACGCCCTGGTGATCGGGGCGCGCACCCACTTCTACGAGGGCAAGGGTGTGCGGGCCGTGGCCCACGGCGTGCGCACGGCCGCCGCGGCCGGAGCCGAGATCATGATCCTGACGAACGGATGCGGCGGACTGAACCCCGCATGGGCGCCCGGGACCCCCGTGTTGATCCGCGATCACATCAACCTCACCGCCCATTCCCCGCTCGAGGGCGCCACCTTCGTGGACCTCACCGACCTTTATTCTCGGCGGATGCGGGACATCGCCCACCAGGTGGACCCCGGACTCGACGAGGGCGTTTACGCCCAGTTCACCGGACCGCACTACGAGACACCGGCGGAGGTTCGGATGGCCAAGGTGCTCGGGGCGGACCTCGTGGGCATGTCCACGGCGCTCGAGGCGATTGCCGCGCGCCACGCCGGCCTCGAGGTGCTGGGGATGTCTCTCGTGACCAATCTCGCGGCGGGGATCAGCGACGAGCCCCTGTCCCACGAGGAAGTGCTCGAGGCCGGCCAGGCCGCCGGTCCCCGGATCTCCCGGCTGCTCGCGGACGTCGTCGCGAAGTTGTGAGAACGCGCGCCGGTTCGGGTGCTCGATATCGACGGAATGTCGGCAAGTTCCGGTCCCAGGCACTAGACTGGGCTCAGGAACGTAATGGGCCCGCCGCGGCGGTCTGAAAGGGTGAACTCATGGTCAGAAGAGCCGAAACACACACGAGCGATCAGTACTCCGCTGGGCGCACGGTGGAGGATGGCAGCCACGCGGTGACCGAGGACCACCGGGCCGCCCGCTCCGACCACGATTCCGCGTCCCGCCGCAAGCCGCAGTACTCTGGCCAGGATGGCGTCGTGAAGAACGCCATCCTCTTCGGCGGCGGTTTCATCACCATCCTGGTGAGCCTTTACCTCTTCGCGTCCTACCCGGACAGCTGGTTGCTGTTCCTGCTCGGGATCCTGGCCTACGGCCTGGCCCTCATGGTCCCCACCACGATCCTCAACGGCAGCACCGCCAAGCACTCCACGGGTGGCAAGGCAGTTACCCTGGACCTCCCGCGCGACGCCTCCGAGATGGCCCGCCAGCCCATTGGAGCGAGTCAGCGCCAGGACAACGTGAGCCACTGACGCATCACATCCACGACAGCCCCACTCGTCCACCCGGATGAGCGGGGCTGTTTCCATGTGGGGACCTGCGACGACGCCGCGCCAAGGTACCCGGGGTGAGTCAGTACCCGAGCGAGGCGGCGCCCGGACGGGGCCGCGCTATCCCTACTGCGAGACCTCCTCCGTAGGTGCCTGTACCGGAGGGAAGATCGCGTCCAGCACGTCCCGTGCCCATGCGAGGATCTCCCCGTCCACGAGGTCCTTGCCCCCGATCCGCGCGGTCTTGGGTTTGGGGATCAGCGCCATGCGGGTGTCCGCCCCCGGGACCGACTTCACCTGCGCGCCCGGGTACATCCGAGTCAGGCGCATCTCGCGGGACTCGGTGAGCTCGGCCGGCGAGAACCGGATCATGGTGCCCTGGGTGGCCACGTCCGTGAGACCCGCGGCGCGCGCCCGGATCCGCAGCCGGGCGACGTCGAGCAGGTTCTCCACCGGGGTGGGTAGCGGGCCGTAACGGTCCTTGAGTTCCTCGCCGGCCTCCGCGACGGCTTCTTCCGTGGCGGCGTTCGCGATCGTGCGGTACGCCTCGAGCCGCAAGCGCTCACCGGGCACGTAGTCGTGCGGGAGGTGGGCGTTGACGGGCAGCTCGATCTTCATCTCGGCGGGACCCGTGTCCTGGTCGCCGCGGTACTCGGCCACCGCCTCCCCCACGAGCCGCAGGTACATGTCGAAGCCCACGCCCGCGATGTGTCCGGACTGTTCCCCGCCCAGCAGGTTGCCCGCGCCGCGGATCTCGAGGTCCTTCATGGCCAATTGCAAGCCCGAGCCGAGCTCGTTGTGGGCGGCCACGGCCTTGAGCCGTTCCAGTGCCGTCTCGCTGAGCGGTTTCTCCGTGGGGTACAGGAAATAGGCGTAGGCACGTTCACGCCCACGGCCCACGCGACCGCGCAACTGGTGCAGCTGCGACAGCCCGTAGCGGTCCGCGTGGTCCACGATCAGCGTGTTGGCGTTGGCGATGTCCAGGCCCGTTTCCACGATGGTGGTGCACACCAGGACGTCGAACTTCTTCTCCCAGAAGTCCACGATGATCTGCTCCAGGCGCGACTCGCTCATCTGCCCGTGGGCCACCGCGATCCGCGCCTCGGGGACGAGTTCGGCGAGCGCTTTGGCCTGCGCCTCGATCGAGGACACACGGTTGTGGATGAAAAACACCTGGCCCTCGCGCATGAGCTCACGCCGGATGGCCGCGGAGACCTGCTTGTCCGTGTAGGGCCCCGCGTACGTGAGCACGGGGTGGCGTTCCTCGGGCGGGGTCGCGAGCGTGGAGGTCTCACGGATGCCCGTCATGGACATCTCCAGCGTGCGCGGGATGGGGGTCGCGGACATGGCCAGGACGTCCACGTCCGTGCGCATGGCCTTGAGCTTCTCCTTGTGCTCCACGCCGAAACGCTGTTCCTCGTCGATGATCACCAGGCCCAGGTTCTTGAACTGGGTCTCCTTGGAGAGCAGTCGGTGGGTCCCGACGACGACGTCGATCGCGCCGGAGCGCAGTCCCTCGAGCGTGGCCTTGGACTCCTTGGCGCTCTGGAACCGGGACAGCGTGGCCAGGCGCACCGGGAAGCCCGAGAAGCGTTCGGCGAAGGTCTCGGTGTGCTGCTGGGCGAGCAACGTGGTGGGCACGAGCACGGCCACCTGTTTGCCGTCCTGCACGGCCTTGAACGCCGCGCGCACCGCGACCTCGGTCTTGCCGTAGCCCACGTCCCCGGAGATCAACCGGTCCATGGGGATGGGCCGTTCCATGTCCGCCTTGACCTCGTCGATCGTGGTGAGCTGATCCGGGGTCTCCACGTACGGGAAGGCCTGTTCGAGTTCGCGCTGCCACGGGGTGTCCGGGCCGAACGCGTAGCCCTTGGACGCCATGCGCGCCGAGTACAGCCGGATCAGTTCGTTGGCGATCTCCTTGACGGCCTTCTTGGCGCTGCGCTTGGTCTTGTTCCAGTCCGCGCCACCCATCTTGGACAACGACGGCGCTTCCCCGCCCACGTACGTGCTCACCTGGTCGAGCTGCTCCGTGGGCACGAACAACCGGTCCCGGGGACCGTTGCGCTTGGACGGCGCGTACTCGAGCACGAGGTACTCGCGCACGGGCTTGGGTTGACCCGGGGCGGTCATGGCCCCGGCGATCGGTCGCTGCACGAGTTCGATGAACTGCCCGATCCCGTGCTGCTCGTGCACCACGTAGTCGCCCTTCTGCAGGGCCAGGGGGTCCACCTGGTTGCGCTTGCGCCGCTGCGGCAGTTTGCGCTGCGCCCGGTTGTCGTAGGCGGTGGAACGCCCGAGCACGTCCGCCTCGGTCAGCAGGGCGGTGCGCGTGGACTCGATGACGAACCCGCGTCCGGCGCGGGCCGTGGTCAGTTCCACGAGACCGGCCCGGGGCACCTCCGTGAGGCTGTCGCACCGGGCGGCGGGGATCTCCGCCCCGTGCAGCAGCTCGCTCAGCCGCTGCAGCGGTCCGGGGCCGTCCGTGACGAGCACGACCCGCCAGTCGTCGTGCATGCGCTCCCCCAGGAAGCGCAGCATGGCCTCCACGTCCCCCGAGAACCGGGTGGGTTCGCGCGCCGTGACGGTCAGGGTGTCGGCGTCGGTGTCCGCGAGCCGGACCTCCTCGTCCGCGGTGTCGGCGTCGATCTGGGAGGTCGTCACGGCGTTGACGTTGAGCCCCGTGACGGACCACCACCCCACCCACCGGTCGAGCGCGAGTTCCCGGACCTCCCCCACGGTGTGGAAGGACCCGGCGGCGAGCGTGCGGGACGCGCCGTCGTCGGCGTCGAGCGCGGCGTGCAGGTCCAGCGGGGCGTCGTTGCCGCCCGAGGCGGACTCCCACGCGGCCGTGAGGAACTCCTGGTTGGTGGCCACGAGGTCGTGCGCGCGGGCCCGGACCTTCTCGGGTTCGAGCACCACGGTCATGGAGCCTTCGGGCAGCAGGGACATGAGCTGGACCATCTCGTCCGCGAGCAGTGGCGCGAGCGATTCCATGCCCTCCACGTACTGCCCGCCAGCAATACGCTCCAGGATCTCGCGCCCACCCGGCAGCTGTTCCTTGAGCTTGGCGGCGCGCGACTGCACCGACGGGGTGATGAGCAGTTCGCGGCACGGCGGCGCCACGATCACGGACGGGTGTTCGGCATCGGTCAGCGTGCGCTGGTCCGCGACCGCGAACCACCGCATCTCGTCGAGCTCGTCCCCGAAGAACTCCGCGCGCACCGGGTGGTCCTCGGTGGGCGGGAAGACGTCGATGATCCCACCGCGCACCGCGAACTCACCACGGCGGGTCACCATGTCCACGCGCGAATACGCTGCCCCGGCAAGACGTGCCACGAGCTGCTGGAAGTCGTACTCCTGGCCCGTGCGCAGCGTCACCGGTTTCATGGCACCCAGCCCGGCGACCACGGGCTGCAGCACCGAACGCACCGGCGCCACGACCACGCGCAGCGGCTGTTCCCCGTCCTGCACGTGGTCCAGGCGCCGCAGCACGCTCAATCGCTGACCCACGGTGTCCGAGCGCGGCGAGAGTCGTTCGTGCGGCAGGGTCTCCCAGGACGGGAAATTCGCGATCTGCTCGGCGGGCACGTAGGACTCGAGCCCCGACTGCAGTTCCTCGGCCTCACGTCCCGTGGCGGTCACGGCAAGCAGGATCGGGGTGGACCCCGAGGAACCGCCCTTGGCCCCGTCGGACGACGACGCTGCCCCGGCCCCGTCCGCGAGCCCCCGCGCGATCTGCGCGAGCACCGGCGCGCGCAAGCCGTCGGTCGCGCTGATGATCGTCTCGGCGGAGCGTTCCGTGAGCGGCCGGGCGGCCTGCGCGCGGATGTTCGCGAAGCTGCGGTCCTCGGAGAGCGCGGTGAGCAGACCGGTCAGGGACATGGGTGGCTGACTCCTGGTGGGTGCGGTGATCGGGACCTGTGGCCCCGCGCCCATGACGGGCGCGACGGAACGCGCTACAGCCTACTCGGGACGTCGGACACGATCCCCCGCGGGCGCCCCGTCCGGAACATGCCCTCGCAAGAAGTGCACCGGGTCGGCCGGACTCACGCGAGGTCAGCCCCGTACGCGAGCGCGCGGACCCGACACCCGTTCCCACGGCCGGACTCGCACCGGGCGGCCCGCTCGTACCCTGGAGACATGACAACAGCTGAGCACCCCGCCCTGACCGGACTGACCGTGGCCGTGACCGCGCATCGCCGCGCCGCCGAGCAGGGCGGGGCGTTCGAACGCCACGGGGCACGTGTGCTCCACGCGCCCGCGCTCAAGCTCGCCCCGGTGGACGAGGACGACGCCGTGTTGGCCACCGTGCGCGAGACGATCGCGACTCCCCCGGACGCCGTGCTCGTCACGACGGGCTACGGCTTCGACCGGTGGCTGCGCGTGGCCGAGCAGGAAGGGCTGGGTGACGAGCTGCTGAAGACGCTGCGCGGCGTCGTCGTCATGGCACGCGGAGCGAAGGCCCGGGGGCAGTTGCAGGCCAAGGGCGTGACGTGCGCGTACACGGGTGCGTCCGGGCGCACCGCGGAACTCGTGGGCCGCGTGCTCGCGGGGGATCCCGCGGCGCAGCGCCCCGCGACCGTGACCGTGCAGGTGCACGGCACCACGGACGAGGAGCAGCTCGAGCGGTTGCGCGCGGGTGGGATCGCGGTGCGCGTGGTGGCGCCCTATCAGTGGGAGTCCGCGGACGAGGGTTCCCGACTGGCCGGGCTCGTGCGCGACGTCGTGGCCGGGGAGATCGACTACGTCACGTTCACCGCCGCGCCCGCCGTGGACGCGCTGTTCGACGCCGCTCGCTCGGTGGGCGCGTACGACGAGTTGGTGGGCGCATTACGCGAGGGCCGGTGCACCGCGGTGGCGATCGGGCCGGTGTGTGTACAACCGCTCGAGGAAGCGGGCATCACGAACGCCGTGGTGCCCGAGCGGTTCCGCCTGGGGGCCATGGTCAAGGCCGTGTGCGATCACGCGCGGGAGGCCGCCTCGCGGTAGTGCTCCACAGTGAGCTCCATGAGTTCCGGGGGCACCGATCCGGGGTGGACGAGTAGCGGCTCGGCCACGACGTCGCCGCCGGCCGTGAGGACGCGACCGTGGAAGAAGCCCGGCGCCAGGAGGTACGGGACGAGCAGCACGCGCCCGGCATCGGCTGGCGTGGTTTCCGAGCTCTGCGCTGCGTACGGGCGCGATGCTCGACCGTGGGAGCCGGGCCGTTCGGAGTGTTGACCGAGCTCCGCGCGCGCGGCGGCCACGGCATCGGGAACCGAGGGCCGCGCCGCTGAGAGGTAGGCGGCCGTCACGGGCGTGCCCAGTGCATCGCCGAGGTATCGGGCCATGAGCTCGCAATCGTCCCGCGAACGGGGATCGGAGGATCCCGCCGCGACCATGAGCACGCGATCGGCCGGTGCGAGACCGGGTGCGCCCGCGGCGTCGAGCGCCTCGGTGAGCCGCCGGGCCATCACGCCCGCCAGGCGCCGGTCGGGGCCCAGTGCCGCGGCCACGACGTGCTGTGGTGAGGACTGGACGGCCCGGGCCATGTCCACGAACACGTGGTACCCGGCGGAGAGCAACAGCGGCACGACCACCGCGGGGTGCTCGGCGTGTTCCCGGGTGCGCGCCACCAGGTCGGGTTCCTGGACGTCCACCCACGTGTCCACCACGTCCACCTCGGGAAGGGCCGCACGCACCTGCTCGACCAGGGCGGCGACGGCGCGTTGTCCCCGCTCGTCGCGGGTCCCGTGGGCGCACGCGAGCAGGACGGGAGCGGAGGCGGGATGCGGGTTCACACAGTCCATTGTGCCGGTTTCCCGGCTTGCGCGGCGCATCCGGGAGGCCGCGGTCGCGGGACCGATGACTAGGATGAGGGCAGCCCGCGCACCGTGTCCCATGGCGCGCGGAAACCGACGATTCGGCGACGACCCTGAGGAGCACCATGTCCGTCAACGCTTCCACCACCATCAAGGCCCCCGTGGACACCGTCCTGGCCACGTTCGTGGACGAGGCCTTCGTCCGTCACGTGAGCGCCTTGGCCGGAACGCAGTTCGAGTCCTTCGAGGTCAACGGGGACACCTCCACGGCGTTCACGGCGACCACCGTGCGCAGCATGGGCTCGGACAAGCTGCCGGACGTGGCGCAGAAGTTCGTCAAGGGCGGGGTGAAGCTCACCCAGGTGGACACGTACGGCGCCCCCGCCGCGGACGGTACCCGTACCGTGCGCACCGAGATCAAAGTGGCCGGTCTGCCCGTGGGAGCCACCGCGCACCAGACCATCAAGCCCCTGGGTGAGAACGAGACCTCGGTGGACGTCACCGGTGAGGTGCAGGCCAACATCCCGCTCGTGGGCAAGAAGATCGCCGCGGCCGCCGAGCCCTACATCGGCAAGGCCCTGACCCTGCAGGCCCGCCAGGCCGAGGCGTGGATCATCAAGAACTGAGCGCCTCGCGGGTCTAGGATGGCCGGGCGGGCACCATTGATGCCCGCCCGGCCATCCTTCGTCCTATTCGACAACCGCGGTTCACCCGTGAACCACGTGACGGGAGTTCCTTGTCTTGAGCACAGACACGCAGACGTCCTCCGGTTCCGGTGGATCCTTCACGAATTTCCTGCGCCGGGACACCACCGGCGGTCTCTTCCTTCTGATCGCCATGGTGTTGGCCCTCGTGATCGCCAATTCCCCGTGGGGGGAGGTCTACTTCGGGCTGCGTGACACCGAGGTGGGCCCGAGTGTGGCCGGGCTGCAGCACACCGTGGGGCACTGGGCCTCGGACGGGCTGCTCGCGATCTTCTTCTTCCTCACGGGGTTGGAGTTGAAGGCCGAGTTCGTGGACGGGGAACTGCACAACATCCGTAAGGCGATCCTGCCGGTCGTGGCCGCGTGCGGCGGCGTGCTCGTTCCCGCGTTGATCTTCCTGGGGGTCAACCTGGCCGCCGGTTCGGAGCGCACCGCGCTGCACGGCTGGGCGATCCCCACCGCCACGGATATCGCCTTTGCGGTGTCGGTGCTCGCGGTCGTGGGTTCGTCCCTTCCCGTGGCCATGCGCACGTTCCTGTTGACCCTGGCGGTCGTGGACGACCTCATCGCGATCGCGATCATTGCGTTCGTCTACACCGAGAGCGTGAACTTCCCGTTCCTGGGCGGGGCCGCGGTGCTGCTGGCACTGTACTGGTTCCTCACCCACAAGTTCATGGGGTGGTTCATGGCCCGGCACTGGGCCGCGTGGGTCATCCTGCTGCCCATCGGTGTGGTGACGTGGTGGCTGGTCTACGAGTCCGGGATCCACGCCACGATCGCGGGCGTGCTGCTGGGCTTCATGGTCCCCGTGCTCAAGCAGAAGCCGCGCATCATCCGTCAGGAGGACCCGCGGATGGGGTTGGCGCCCGCGCTCGAACACCGCTTCCGTCCGCTGTCCAACGGCTTCGTGATCCCCGTGTTCGCGTTCTTCTCGGCGGGTGTGGCCGTGGGCGGCTGGGACGGTGTGACCTCCGCCGCCACGGACCCGGTGGCCCTGGGCATCGTGGCCGGTCTACTGCTCGGCAAGCCCATCGGCATCTTCGGTGCCGCGTGGCTCATGGACCGTTTCACATCCGCGGAGAAGGACCGGGACTACACGTGGTTCGACATGTTCGGCATGACGATCGTCGCGGGCATCGGGTTCACGGTGTCCCTGCTCGTGGGCGAACTGAGCTTCGGAGAGGGCAGCCCCCACGGCGACCACGCCAAGGTGGGCATCCTGTGCGGTTCCCTGCTCGCCGCGCTGATCGGTGGCACTCTCGTGGCCACGCGCAACAAGAAGTACAAGGCGATGCGCGCGGCCGGCCACGACCCGGACACCCTGGACTGACGCCCACACACCGCTGCACAGGAGACGCGCCCGCTCCCCCGATCCGGGGAGCGGGCGCGTTACTCGTGACGGACGGTCAGGCCGGGTTGCTCGGGTGGAAGTACTGTTGCGTGTCGGTGAGTCCTCGCTCGCTGAGCATTTCCACGGCGTCGGCGGCGTCACTGATGAGCAGCGGCAGTTCTTTGGCCTGCGCGCCGGAAAATCGCTTGAGCACATAATCGGCGGTATCCATGCGTCCCGGGGGTCGACCCACGCCCACGCGAACCCGGATGTAATCCCTGGTCCCCAGAGCCTTGGTGATGTCCCGCAGCCCGTTGTGACCGCCCTCCCCACCACCGCGCTTGAGCTTGACGGCACCGAAGGGCAGGTCAACGTCGTCGTGGACCACCACGAGCTCGTCCGCTCCCAGGGAGTAGTACTTGGCCAGCGCGCTCACAGGCCCCCCGGAGACGTTCATGTAGCTCAAGGGCTGGGCCACCACGAGTCGCGGCGCCCCCGGACGTATCCGGGTCTCCGCCACGGCGGCGCGCGCCTTGTGGGCGGAGAGTTTCACGCTGGCGCGCTGCGCGAGTTCGGCCACGACCATGGCACCGATGTTGTGCCGGGTCCCCGCGTAGCGGCCCCCCGGGTTGCCCAGTCCCACGACCAGCGTCCGCTGCGTCATCTCGTGTCCCTTCTTCCGGGCGGGGGCCCCGCTCGTTCGTCCCGCACCGTATCGAGTGTCGGATTGTTCGTTGCCGCCCCCGTGTCCGGACCCGGGGACGACGACGGCGGCAGGCACACGTGGTGCTTGCCGCCGCTCATCACTCGGCACTGTGGCCGTCCTGGTGGTCGTGGGCTCGGCCCTGCCTACCCACCATTGCCGGTGTTTTGCTGGGGTTCATGGTGCCCGTCATGAAGACCACTCCCCGAGTCATCCGTCACGAGGACCCCGAGATGGGCCTGGCCCCGGCCCTCGAGCATCGTTTCCGCCCGCTATCCAACGGCCTGGTCATCCCCATTTTCGCGTTCTTATCCGCCGGCGTCGCCGTGGACGGCATCGAGGGCATCAAGTCCGCAGCCACTGATCCCGTGGCGCTGGGTATCGTGGCCGGTCTGCTGATCGGTAAACCCGTGGGGATCTTCGGCGCATCCATGGCTCATGGACCGGTTCAGCCCAGCGGTCAAGGACAACGACTACACCTGGACCGACATGTTCGGCATGTCGGTCGTGGCCGGTATCGGCTTCACGGTGTCCCTGCTCGTGGCCGAGCTGAGCTTCGGCACCGGCAGCCCCCACAAAGACCACGCCAAGGCGGGAATTCTGTTCGGCTCCATGTTGGCCGCCGTCATGGGTGGCATCATGCTGCTGACCCGCAACGCCACGTACAAGAAAATCCGGACCCACGGCGTGGATCCGGGCGTCTACGACAACTGACGTGGCACCGCAACAGGAACGTCGTGCTGCTGCTCATAGTTGTATCGCGGGTCGCTCCACGCGCTACCTCCCGGGACCACCGGCGGGACGGCTTGTAGGGGCGGGAGACCTATCCGGTGGCGGCCCCGCCCATCTGCTCATCCATCACGGCCAAGGACCAGCACCACCCGGCCAGCTCCCGTGCGATAGCCGCGTTAGCGATCGTGGAGCGCCTCTTCCGTTCAAGCATCCGAACCCAGCGGTTGCGCAATCTGCGGTTGCTGGCATCGCCGCGGGCCCGAGCCGCAGCCGGGGCCAGGTCCCAGCGGTCCCGCATGATCTTGCCGATGCAGTATGCCCGGCGGTGGTGCCAGGCTGCGTCGACCAGCAGCCGCCAGGCATGGGTGTTACCGGTCTTGGTGATCGGTCCTCGTGCTCTGCTGGCTCCGGAGGAGTGCTCGCAGGGCACCAGCCCGACGAAGGCCCCGATGGTGTTACCGGTGAAGCGGTGCCAGTCCCCGATCTCCACGGCCAGTCCGAAGCCGGCCAGTGTGGAGATCCCGCGCAAGCACCCCAGCCGGTGGACGACCTCGGCGAATTGGGACTCGGCGGCCATCTGGGTAATCACTTGATCCAGTCGGTCACGGCGGCCCGCAGTGGCCAGAACCGTCTCGTGCTCGGCATCAAAAGCCATCCGCGTGGCCGGGGATCCCAAGTACTGGCGGGCCAGCCACGCGTGATGGGCCCCGGTCCAAGCCTGCCCCACCTTCATGGACGATCCCATGATGTAGCAGCAGCTTCGAGACCCGGTGGCGGGCGCGCATCAGATCTGAACGGCAGCCCTCCCGGGCCCGTACCAGATCCTGGGCGACTTCTTGTTCCACCGACGGCACCACCACGCCAGTGACCTCCTCCAAACGCAGCAACCAGGCCAGGTGCACCGCGTCCTTCGCATCAGTTTTCGCCCGGTCCCCAAAAGTCCGTTGCAGCTTCGAGGGGCCGCCACCACACACCGGATCCCGTCTGCGTTCAACACCCGAGATGACCCGAAACCGATGGGGCGGCCTCGTAGGTCACCGCCACCGGCCCGGGCAGCTGGCGTATCCAGGACCGAATGTGATCGTGATCTGAAGTCAGCCGGGCCTGGAGTAGTTCATCGGTCACCCCGTCGATGGCTGCTGCCCCTACCGATCGGGCGTGCACATCCAGCCCTACGCTCGTACGCTCTGTAAACACCGGGGCCTCCCACAACTGTTGGACAGGCCGGGCATGTCCGGTAACCCAGGAATCTCTGTGAGGGAGGCCCCGGCCCGCAACCCCTCCGCGACAGACGGGTCACTAGATACCGTTTAGACGGTCTTGGACGCCGCGTGCTTCACGGCGTCCTCGACGGCCACCCAGCTGAGCATCGCGCACTTCACGCGCGCCACGAACTTGGACACCCCCGCGAAAGCAGCGGCGTCGCCCAGGATCTCTTCATCCGGAGTCACCTGGCCACGCGACCGCAGCATGTCACGGAAGTGCTCCATCAACGTGTCCAGCTCGGGCAGGCTCATTCCCGGTGCCGTTTCCGCTAACACCGACGCCGCCGCCATGGAAATCGAGCAGCCCTCGCCGTTCCACTCCACGGCCTCCACCGTGGGGGTCTCCCCGCCTGTCACCGTCACCCGCACGGTGATTTCATCACCGCACGTGGGGTTGTACTGATGCGACACTCCGCTGCGCTCACCAGCGGATGAAACGTCCTGGCCCGCCTCCCCACTGCGCTTGTGCGAGTGCTCCAAAATGATGGTCTGGTACAGCTGGTCCAATTCAGCGCTCATGCGCCCTCCGCCCGGAAGTAGCCGCGAACACGCGAAAGCTCGTCGAGGAAGCGATCGACGTCGTCGGTGGTGTTGTACAAATACGTGCTTGCGCGTGTGCTGGCCGTGAGGCCCAATTCGCGGTGGAGCGGCTGGGCGCAGTGGTGACCAACGCGCACGGCAATTCCCGCGGCATCCAAGAGCTGACCCACATCGTGCGCGTGCACCCCGGCCACGTCAATGCTGACCAGGCCCACGCGCTCCATCCCGGGTTCGGGACCGAGGAGACGAACGCCGTCGATCTCGGTGACACCTCGTGCCAACTGGCGGCCGAGTTCGGCCTCCCACGCCTCAATCCGGTCCATGCCGATCGCCTGCAGGTATCGCACGGCCTCAGCCCAGGCGACGGCCTGGCTGATGCGCTGGGTACCGGCATCGAAGCGGACGGGCGAGTCCAGATAGCGAGCATGCTCGGTGGTGACCTCGGTGATCATGGAGCCGCCGGTGAGGAACGTGGGCAGCGCATTGAGCAACTCGTGGCGACCGTAGAGCGCGCCGATGCCCGTGGGACCCAGCATTTTGTGCGCGGAGAACACGGCGAAGTCCACGCCGAGCGCGGGAAAATCTATGGGCATGTGCGGCACGGATTGGCACGCATCGAGAACCGTGAGCGCGCCGATCTTTTGGGCCTCCCCCACGATGGCCTGCACATCCGTGATCGCACCGGTCACGTTGGACACGTGAGTGAACGCGACGAGCTTGGTGCGCTCCGAGACTGTGTCGGCAACCGCCTGGGGCGTGATCAGACCGCGCGCGTCCACGGGAACCACGCGCAGGCTCGCACCCGTGCGGGCTGCCAGTTCCTGCCACGGGATCAAATTCGCGTGGTGCTCCGCCTGGGTCGTGACGATCTCATCATCGGGCCCCACTCGAAACCGCTCCGCGTTCTCGGAACCATTGGAACCTGCGGTCGCGTTGGACATCGCGTAACTGAGCAGGTTCAGCCCCTCGGTGGCGTTGGAGGTCCAGACCAGTGAATAAGGGTCCGCACCCACGAAGTGCGCGATCGTGGCCCGTGCGTCCTCGAAGAGATCCGTGGCCTCGACGGCCAGCGTGTGGGCGCCGCGGTGGACTGCTGCACGATGATGCAGAGTGAAGTCGCGTTCCGCGTCAGCGACCGCCAGGGGCACCTGGGAGGTGGCACCGGTGTCTAGGTACACCAGCGGATGACCCGCCACCTGCGATTCGGTGAGCAGCGGGAAATCCTGCTTCAGCCTCAAGACCTGCTCGTTGTCCAAGGGGGTTGTGGGCATGACTCCTTCTTACGAGCTTCCGCTCCTTGACGAACGCTGCGGGCATTTCGACCGTAGTCCGGTGCGAGCACGGTGACGAATGGTGATTACGCAGTGTTGAGCCCACCGTCACTATGGGCTGGGTCCGCGGTGTCACCGGCCGGCGCGGGCCGGACGCGAGAACCCGGCCCGGTGTCAGGACAATCTGGCGTGGAAGTACTGTTGCGTGTCGGTGAGTCCCCGCTCGCTGAGCATTTCCACGGCGTCGGCGGCGTCGGAGACGAGCAGCGGCAGTTCTTTGGCCTGCGCGCCGGAAAATCGCTTGAGCACATAATCGGCGGTATCCATGCGTCCCGGGGGTCGACCCACGCCCACGCGAACCCGGATGTAATCCCTGGTCCCCAGAGCCTTGGTGATGTCCCGCAGCCCGTTGTGACCGCCCTCCCCACCACCGCGCTTGAGCTTGACGGCACCGAAGGGCAGGTCAACGTCGTCGTGGACCACCACGAGCTCGTCCGCTCCCAGGGAGTAGTACTTGGCCAGCGCGCTCACAGGCCCCCCGGAGACGTTCATGTAGCTCAAGGGCTGGGCCACCACGAGTCGCGGCGCCCCCGGACGTATCCGGGTCTCCGCCACGGCGGCGCGCGCCTTGTGGGCGGAGAGTTTCACGCTGGCGCGCTGCGCGAGTTCGGCCACGACCATGGCACCGATGTTGTGCCGGGTCCCCGCGTAGCGGCCCCCCGGGTTGCCCAGTCCCACGACCAGCGTCCGCTGCGTCATCTCGTGTCCCTTCTTCCGGGCGGGGGCCCCGCTCGTTCGTCCCGCACCGTATCGAGTGTCGGATTGTTCGTTGCCGCCCCCGTGTCCGGACCCGGGGACGACGGCGGCGGCAGGCACACGTGGTGCTTGCCGCCGCTCATCACATCGCCTCAACCCGTTACGGACCGGCGATCACTCGGATCACTCGTCGTCCGAGGACTCCTCGGCCGACTCCTGCGCGGTCTCGCCCTCGGCGTCCTCGGTCTCCGGCTCCTCACCCAGGTCCTGCTCCACGGGCTCGGACACGTTGATGACCAGCAGCTCGGGGTCGGACACGAGCGTGACACCGGAGGGCAGGGTCACGTCCGCGGCGTAGACGTGCTCGCCGGCCTCGCGGCCCTCGATGTCCACGACGACGTTCTCAGGAACCTTCAGCGCGTCGGCCTCGACGAGCAGGACGTTCTCCTCCACGTTGTGCACGGCGGTCGCGGCGACCTCGCCCTCGACGGTCACGGGGATCTCGACCTCGACACGCTCACCGCGGCGCACGGTCAGCAGGTCGATGTGCAGGATCTCGGGGCGCACGGGGTGACGCTGGACGTCCTTGATCATCGCGAGGTGGCCCTCGCCGTCCACGTCGATCTCGAGCACGGCGTTGGAGTTACGGGACGCAAGCATCATTTCGTGGCCCGGCAGGATCACGTGCAGCGGCTCGGCACCGTGGCCGTAGATCACGGCGGGGATCTGGTCGTTGGCGCGCACGCGGCGGGAGTAGCCCTTTCCGAACTCGGTGCGCAGGGTCGCGGGAATGGTGATGACGTCCACCATGGCGGTTCTCCTTCGATCGTGGGTCTGGTTGGTTACCGTCAGACCGTCCGAGTCACGGTGGAGGTGCTCGCACCGTGCGTCCCGAACGTTGTTACGACCGACGTGGTGCGGTACCCCACTCGCCCACCGCTCGGGATGCACTCACCGGTCGCGGTGGATCGTAAGGATCCACAAGCCGTCGTCGATAACGGGGCGGGACGACCGCCCCCTCGCCTTGGCAACGGGCCCACGATAGCACGTGCCCCACCCCCGGCGCCGCCTCCGGCTTTGACCCCCAAGCGGGCGACGACGCGGCCCCGTCAAGGACGTCACATGTCCACAATTCTGTACCGATTCATGAACTCAGGGGATATTCGAGCAGGTGAGAGAGTATGTTGACTGATTAGCGGGCGTAAATCTCGGGGGAGATGAACACCGCGGTGCGGGGACTCGTTGGGAACGGTCCACGCATCGGAGCGAGCGCGTGGGGCGTCTCGCCGTCGAACGGTTTTGGGGGAAGGTTCGTCGACCGTGTTCCAACATGCAAGCCAGAAGCACAAGCACCTGTCGTGGCGCGAGAGCTACCAGACGGAACTGAGGATCTACGACGCTTTGTCCCTGGTGCTCGCGCTCGCCGCGGCCCAGGCCCTGCGGTTCGGCTGGTTGCAGGGGTTGCTGCAGGTGGACGTGCTGCCCGTGCCCTACTGGCTCGTGGGGCTGCTGCTGGCCGTGGGGTGGTGGCTGTGGCTCGAGCTGCGCGGCACCCGCGGTGTGCGGCTGATCGGTAACGGCGCGGAGGAGGCAAAGCAGCTCGTCACGGCCTCGCTCACGTTGTTCGCCGCGATCGCCATCGCCTCCTACGCCTTCAACGTGCCCACGGCGCGCGGGTACATCCTGATCGCGCTGCCTCTCGGCACACTGGCCCTTTTCGCAGGACGCATGTGGGCGCGGCATCAACTCATGCAGCGGCGCAAGAACGGGCTCAACATGTCCCGCACCATGGTGGTGGGTCGCTTCCCGGGGGCGGTGGAACTTGTTGGAGAGCTGCAGAGTCGCCCGGACGCCGGGTTCAACCCCGTGGCGGTCTATATGCCCACCTCGCACCACCAACTGCCGCAGTCCCTGCACTCCGTGCGGGTACCCGTCAACGCACTCGCGCCGGAGGAACGCCCGAGCGTCCAGGGGATCATGCAGGCGTGCCGCGAGCACGACATCGAGACGCTCGTGATGGCCGCCGCCGTACCCCTGAACACCACTGAGATCCGCCACCTGGGCTGGGCGCTCGCGGACGAGCGGATCCGACTGGTCATGAACACCGGGCTCACGGACGTGGCCGGCCCCCGGATCCACACCCAGCAGCTCGTGGGTCTGCCGCTGATCCACGTGGCCACCCCGCGTTTCACCCGGTCCAAGAAGATCGTCAAGCGCATCATCGACGTCACAGGCTCTATGGCCGCGCTGATCATCCTCTTCCCCGTGATGCTCGTGCTGGGCATCCTGATCAAGGCGCACGACGGCGGTCCCGCGTTCTTCGCGCAGGAGCGCGTGGGGATTGACGGCACCCGGTTCCGGATGCTCAAGTTCCGTTCCATGTACACGGACGCCGAGGAACGCAAGGCCGCCCTGATGGCCGCCAATGAGTCTCAGGGGGACGTGCTCTTCAAGATGAAGGATGATCCCCGCGTGACCGCACCCGGCAAGTGGATGCGCCGGTTCAGCCTGGACGAGCTGCCGCAGTTCATCAACGTGCTCAACGGCAGCATGTCCCTCGTGGGGCCCCGCCCGCCGCTGGCCAGCGAGGTGGACAAGTACGAGCAGCACGTCTACCGCCGCTTGCGTGTGCGCCCCGGGATCACTGGCCTGTGGCAGGTCTCCGGTCGCTCGGACCTCGACTGGAACCAGACCGTGCGCCTGGACCTGTACTACGTGGAGAACTGGTCGCCGGTGCAGGACTTGATCATCATGCTGCGGACCGTGCGTGCGGTCTTCGCATCCGAAGGCGCCTACTGAAGTCGAAATCAGAAGTATTTCTTCTCGAAATGCAATCGTGATGTCCGTTGCGTGTGAGATACATCAAATTCCTGGGTGACCACTTACCCTTTCTAGTGCGTCCCCCCGGGCCGCTCGCCTTCCCCCCCCCCCCCCAACGAGTGGCTCCCCCCCCCCCACACGCAGTAAAGGCTACGCGTATGATCTCCCCCCGAAAATCGGTGCTGCCCGCTGCCGTGACCGCCGCGGTCCTGGCACTGACCACCTTCGTCCCCGCCACGGCGGCCAACGATCCCGCGGAGAACCTCAATCCCGAGAAGGGGAAAGTGGTCTCCGTGGAAACCCACGAACTCGAGACGGTTGTCAAGGACCCCCAGCTGCCCACGGCCCCGCCCAAGACCGGTGACAAGAATCCCGGCGCGACCATGGGCCAGAAGATGAAGTCCATGGCGACCACGACCAACCTCTCGGAGGCGTCCGAGAAGGAACTCGACAAGGTGGCCGAGAACGTCCTGGGCCCCGAGGCGGCGAAACCCTCCGCCGCGCCGTCGACCGCGGCGCCGTCGCCCAAGACCCCCGCCACGCCGTCCGCGAGCGCGAACCCGAAGGCCACCGCGAGTGCCGCCGCGCAGGCCGCGGGCACCACGGGCATCGGACCGGCCGGTTCCATGTCCCTCGTGATCCGGGAGAACAACTGGATCCCGGCCGGGATCCAGGGCATGGACGTCTCCGGGTGGCAGCCTGCCGTGAACTGGAGCGCGGAATACGCCGCTGGCGCACGCTTCGCCTACGTCAAGGCCACCGAGGGGACCGGTTATCACTCCGAGGCCTTCGACGACCAGTACACGGGCTCGTACGAGGTGGGCATGTTCCGCGGCGCGTACCACTTCGCGCTGCCCTCACAGTCCTCGGGTGCCGCCCAGGCGGACTTCTTCATCAACAACGGCGGCGGCTGGTCCTCGGACGGCAAGACCCTGCCCGGCCTGCTGGACATCGAGTACAACCCGTACGCCTCCCTGGGTGGCACGTGCTACAACATGTCCCAGCCGCAGATGACCGCATGGATCAAGTCCTTCTCGGACCGCTACAAGCAGCGCACTGGTCGACTGCCCGCGATCTACACGACCGCGGACTGGTGGCAGACCTGCACGGGCAACACGGCGCAGTTCAACAACCACCCCCTGCACCTCGCGTCCTACGGCGTCATGACACCCCAGTGGTATCCCAACGGCTGGTCGCGCTACGACATCTGGCAGTACACGGACAGCGGGCCCTTCTCGGGTGACTCGAACGTGTACGGCGGTTCGTGGGCGCAGCTGCAGGCCCTGGCGTCGTCGTCGAACTACAAGCCGCTGGGCGGGCGCGCGACCGGCTACTCCGTGGCCGGCGGCATCGGCGCGATCTACCGCGCCACGGGCGGCGCCGCGAAGTGGGGCACCCCGGTGGGCCCTGAGGCCAACGCCGCGAACGGCGGCCGGTACCAAGAGTTCGTGCGCAACGGCGTGAAGTCCACCGCGTACTGGCACCGCACCACGGGCGGGCACATGGTGCGCAACACGAGCAGCATCGGCGGGAAGTTCATCGGCGCCGGACGGGAACGCGGTTACGGCTTCCCGATCACCGAGGAGCGCTCGCTGGCGGGCGGGGCCTACCAGGTCTTCCGTACCCCGTCCGGTAAGTCCACCAAGCTCATGTGGTCCCCGCGCACGGGTTCGCGCGCGATCAAGGAGTACGGCGCGATCGGTCAGCGCTGGGCGAAGTCCGGTATGGAGCGCGGCCTGGGCTATCCCACGACCGACGAGTACCGCGCGGGCTACGAGATCCGTCAGCAGTTCTCCAACGGATACGTGATCGGGTACAACACCGTCTACGGCGGGACCCGGATCAGCCGGTTGTGATGCCGTGGTGTCCGGGGTGATGCGCCCCGGACACCACGACTCCCGAGTACGACGAAGGCCGGGGTGGCGTGTGCCGCCCCGGCCTTCGTCGTACCGGAAACCGCGTCGTAGCGGTCACCGGCGGTTTTCAGGAGCGGCCGTTGAACAGGCTGGTGACCGATCCGTCCTCGAAGACCTCCTGGATGGCACGGGCGATCAGCGGGGCGATCGAGAGCACCTCGAGGTTCTCGAACTGGTGCTCCGGGGGCACAGGCAGGGTGTCGGTCACGGCCACCTTGTCCGCGCCGCACGAGGACAACCGCTCCACGGCGGGACCGGAGAACACGGCGTGCGTGGCCGCGATGATCACGTTCTTCGCGCCCTGGTCCTTGAGCACCTTCACGGCGCCGGTGATCGTTCCGCCGGTGTCGATCATGTCATCGATCAGCACGCACGTGCGGCCCTTGATGTTGCCCACGACCTCCTTGGACACCGCCTGGTTGGGCACGGTGATGTCCCGGGTCTTGTGCACGAACGCGAGCGGGGCACCGCCCAGGCGCTCGGCCCACTGCTCGGCCACGCGCACACGGCCGGTGTCCGGGGACACCACGGTCACGTTGTCCACATCCACCACGGAGCGCACGTAGTCGCTCAGCAACGGGATGGCCATGAGGTGGTCCACGGGTCCGTCGAAGAAACCCTGGATCTGCGCGGTGTGCAGGTCCACGGACATCAGCCGGTCCGCACCCGCGGTCTTGTAGAGGTCCGCGATCAAGCGAGCGGAGATGGGCTCGCGGCCGCGGTGCTTCTTGTCCTGGCGCGCGTACGGGTAGAACGGGCTGACCACGGTGATGGACTTGGCGGACGCCCGTTTGAGGGAGTCCAGCATGATGAGCTGCTCCATCAACCACTGGTTGATGGGAGCGGGGTGGGACTGAATCAGGAACGCGTCCGCGCCGCGCACAGACTCACCGAAGCGCACGTAGGTCTCACCGTTCGCGAAGTCGTACGCGTCCGTGGGGACCAGTTCGGTGCCCAGCTCACGGGCGATGTTGTTGGCGAGCTCGGGATGGGCCCGACCCGAGAGCAGAACCATGCGGTTCGAACCCGTGTTGGTGATGCCGGTCATGTGAACTCGCTTTCCTTGAATTCCTGTGGATCACTGCTCGCGTGCCGTGCGCCCGGACTCAGGCGTGGTCGTCGCGGTCAGAGTCTTGAGCGGCCTGGGCCGCGCGTGCCGCCGCGGTTCCGGGACGGTGCTCCTGCACCCATCCTTCCACGATGACCTGCTTGCCCTCCGTGAGTACCAGGGCCCCGGCGGGGACGTCCTTGCGCACGGTGGTCCCGGCACCCGAGTAGGCGCCGTCGCCCACG
The DNA here is from genome assembly GCF_040981035.1 of Kocuria sp. CPCC 205297. Taxonomy (NCBI): domain Bacteria; kingdom Bacillati; phylum Actinomycetota; class Actinomycetes; order Micrococcales; family Micrococcaceae; genus Kocuria; species Kocuria sp. CPCC 205297. Next base: position 175,083 of record NZ_JAVKPY010000001.1, read on the forward strand.
GTCACGGGGGCCACGTACATGTTGTCCGAACCCATGCGGACGTCGTTGCCGATCGTGGTGTGGTGCTTGGCCACGCCGTCGTAGTTCACGAAGACCGACGCCGCGCCGATGTTGGAGTTCTCCCCGATCGTGGCGTCCCCCACGTAGGACAGGTGCGGGACCTTGGAGCCGCGTCCGATCGTGGCCTTCTTGGTCTCCACGAACGTGCCGATCTTGCCGTCCTCGCCCAGGACCGTGCCGGGGCGCAGGTACGCGAAGGGGCCCACCGTGGCGCCCGCGCGCAGCTCGGAATCGCTGCCGTGGGTGCGCGTGACGTGCGCTCCGCGGCCCACGATCACGTTGGTCAGGGTGGTGTCGGGGCCCACGACGGCGTCCTCCGCGACCCGCGTACGCCCGTGCAGTTGGGTCCCGGGTAGCACGGTGCTGTCCGCCTCGAGCTCCACGGTGTCGTCGATCCACGTGGTCGCGGGGTCCACGATGGACACCCCGTTGCGCATGTGCATTTCCAGGGTGCGCTGGTTGAGGTAGCGCCCCAGTGCCGCGAGCTGGACGCGGTCGTTGGCGCCCTCGAGCTCCATGTAATCCGTCATCTTGAGTGCGTCCACGCGGTGGCCGGCCTCGCGCGCGAGACGCGGGACGTCCGTGAGGTACTTCTCCGCCTGGGCGTTGTCGGTGTCCACGCGGGAGAGCGCATCCCGCAGCACCGCGGCGTCGAACGCAAAAATCCCGGAGTTGACCTCGCTCACGGCACGCTCGGCGTCCGTGGCGTCCTTGAACTCCTTGATCTCGGCGAACTCGCCGCGCTCGTCCCGCAGGATCCGGCCGTACTTGTCGGGCTCGGGGTGATCGGCGGTCAGCACCGTCACGGCGTTGCCGTGGGAGTCGTGGTGCGCCACGAACTCGCGCAGCGTGTCCACCATGAGCAGGGGGACGTCCCCGTAGGTCACCAGCACAGTGCCACTCACGGGAGTCTCGGCGTCGAGGACCTCGAGGCCCGCGTCCACGGCGGAACCGGTACCGGGGACGTCCGACTGGTCCGCGGTCAGGACCTCGGGATCCACGGCCGCGATGTGCTCGGCCACGAGATCGCGCTGGTGACGGATCACGGCCACGATGCGCTGCGGCGCGAGCTCGCGGGCCACCTTCAAGGCGTGGCCGAGCATGGAACGACCCCCGATCTCATGCAGGATCTTGGGGGTCTTGGACTTCATGCGGGTGCCCTTACCCGCGGCCAGGACGATGACGGCGGCGGGGTTCTGCCCGGTGCTCGCGGTGTCAATGGTGCTCACGGAGCAGACTCCTCTGGTTGCTCGTGAGGCGGTGGGGGCCATCTACGCCTCGATGTGTCGTGCGTTCCGCCACTAGGACTCGAACCTAGACTCACGGCTCCAAAGGCCGGTGTGCTGCCAATTACACCATGGCGGAGCGTTGTCACCCGCGGGCGCCAACATGTGCGTGCGCCCGGAGGACGCACGAGACGTCACTTTATCATCTGCGTTCATCGCGTCAGCACGAGCAGAACCCGCCCCGCTGCACGGTTCTCCTCGAATCCGGGGAGCCCCCGGGACAGGGTCTCGGCATCCTCCACGGTGATCCCGCGCACGAGCACGGGGGCGCGTGCGGCGGCGCGGCGCACGTACTCCCACGCGGCGTTGTCGGCCTGTCCGGCGGCCCGGGAACGCGAGACGTCCCACGCCATGGAGGTGACGTCCGGGGCGGTGACGTCCAGCGTGCCGTTGTCGTACTCGCGGTCCAGCAGGGCCATGAGCATGCCCACTTCCTCCACGACCGTGCTGTTCTGCACCATGAGCTTGACCTGGCGGTGGGACGCTGCTTCCGCGAGCGCGGCGAGCATCGAGTACAGCCGCCGCCGTTGCCGCCCCCGGTGCGCCACCCCGCCCAGGGCGAGCACGAGCCACCCGGCGCCCACACCGCGGCACAGCTCCAGGGCGTCGTCCACGGCCGCGAGCACGCCCTCGTCGGGGATGTCGTCGTCCACGGCCACGGGCGCGCGCAACAACAGGGGTTCCGCGCCGGCCTCGCGCAGGCGTAGAGCGGTCTGGCGGCGTACGAGCGAACCCATGTGCGGCCCCACGGGGTGGCCCCCGCCGATCGTGATCTCCACCGGCCCCGGGAACTCACGGATTCGGGCCACCGCCGCGGCGAGGCCCTGGGGATCGTCCAGGACAGTTCCCGCGGGCGTCTCCCCGCGTCCTGTTGCGTCGTGCATGGCACACAGTCTCGCACGCCCGTGGGACGGGGGGACGACGCCGCGGCCCGTCGGTGCGCGCTTGTATCCTTGCCGGGTGGCTCATCTGATCGGCGGAGAAAACTTACATCTCGAGTACCCCACCAAGACCGTGTTCGACTCGGTCACCGTGGGGATCGACGAGGGCGACCGGATCGGGATCGTGGGTCGCAACGGGGACGGCAAGTCCACTCTCATGCGACTGCTCGCGGGGCGCATCGCACCGGACTCCGGGCGGGTGACCGTGCGCAGCGGGACGACCGTGGGCATGCTCGACCAGGCCGACACGCTGGACCCGGACCAGACCGTGGGCCACGCCGTGGTGGGGGACGTGCCCGACTACGTGTGGGCCGCGGATCCCAAAGTGCGGGACGTGATCTCCGGGCTCGTCTCGGACGTGGACTGGGACACCCCCGTGGGGCAGCTCTCGGGCGGGCAGCGCCGCCGGGTCGCGCTCGCGAGCCTGCTGACCGGCGACTGGGACGTGATCTTCCTGGACGAGCCCACCAACCACCTGGACGTGGACGGCATCACGTGGCTCGCGAAACACCTCAACAACCGCTGGTCCAGGAACGCCGGCGCGCTCGTGGTCGTGACCCACGACCGCTGGTTCCTGGACGCCGTGTGCACCGACACGTGGGAGGTCCACGACCGGATCGTGGAACCCTTCGAGGGCGGGTACGCGGCGTACGTGCTGCAGCGCGTGGAGCGCGACCGACAGGCCGCCGTGGTGGAGCAGAAGCGGCAGAACCTCATGCGCAAGGAGCTCGCATGGCTGCGCCGCGGGGCACCCGCGCGCACGTCCAAACCCAAGTTCCGCATCGACGCCGCCAACCAGTTGATCTCCGACGTCCCGCCGCCGCGCGATTCCGTGTCGCTGTCCCGCATGGCGGTGTCCCGGTTGGGCAAGGACGTGGTGGACATCGAGGACGTGTCGGTGGAGTTCCCCTCCCCCGCCGTTTCCGGTTCCGCGGGTTCGTCCGGCCCGTCCGGTCCTTCCGCGGACGACGACGGCGCCGCGACTGCCGCTTCGTCAGGCGCCTCTTCGCCTGGCGCCTCCGGGCGGACACGCGTGCTGCAGGACGTCACGTGGTTGATCGCCCCCGGGGAGCGCACGGGCATCCTGGGCGTCAACGGCGCGGGCAAGTCCACGCTCCTGGGGCTCGTCACGGGTGCCGTGGAGCCCACCACGGGGCGGGTCAAGCGCGGGAAGACCGTCAAGATCGCGACCTTGACCCAGCAGCTCGCCGAGCTCGAGGACGTCGCGAACGACCGGGTCTCGGACGTCGTCGCCCGGAAGAAGACCTCCTACGTGACCGAGGGCAAGGAGATGACCCCCACCCAGCTCCTGGAGCGGCTGGGGTTCTCCTCCGCGCAGCTGAAGACCCCGGTCAAGGACCTCTCGGGTGGACAGAAGCGGCGCCTGCAGTTGCTGCTCATCCTGCTGGACGAGCCCAACGTGTTGATCCTGGACGAGCCCTCCAACGACCTGGACACGGACATGCTCGCCGCCATGGAGGATCTCCTGGACACGTGGCCCGGGACCCTGCTGGTGGTCTCCCACGACCGCTATCTCCTGGAGCGGGTGACCGATCAGCAGTACGCGGTAATCAACGGCCGGTTCCGGCACCTGCCCGGCGGGGTCGAGGAGTACCTCAACCTCTCGGCGACCGCGGCGTCCGGCACCGCAGCCGGTTCCTCCGGGGCGTCCAACCCGCTTGCGGCGTCCTCTTCCTCCTCTGGCACTGCCCCTGCCTCCGACGGCGCCGCCCCCTCCGAGCAGCGGCTGTCCGGCGCGCAGGCGCGGGCCGCGCAGAAGGAACTGGGCGCCGTCGAACGCAAGATGCAGAAACTCGGCGATCAGATCGAGGCATTGGACAGGACCATGGCCGCCGCGGACCCCTCGGACTTCGAAGGGCTCGGCAAGTTGGCGGCGCAGAAGTCCGAACTGCAGGAGCAGCTGGACGAACTCGAGCTGCGATGGCTCGAGCTGGGCGAGGCGCTGGAGTAGACGAGCGGGCCGGAGCTCACTCGCTCCAGGGATTCGCCTTGATGATCTCCACGAAGTTGTCGCGCTTGAATTCCGGGTCGAAGTGCTCCAGCACGTCCGCGTTCATGTTCCCGAACGTGGAGTGCGGGCGGTGCACGTTGGCGTCGTTGAACGCCTTGAGGATCTGGTTCTTGAAGTCCGGGCGGGGATGGACCTCTACCACGGCCTGCCGTTGGGCGTCCGTGAGCTCGTTGAAGTGCATGCCCAGCACGTCCGTCTCCACACCCGCACTCACGAGCGCGATCTCCGGGGCCATGAACTCGGGCACCCCGGGGGTCGTGTGCAGCGCGATTCCGAGCCACGCGTTGTGCGCCCGCTCCTGCGACGCACCGCGTTCCAGGAGGAACTCGCGGACCTCGTTCGCGCCGTCCACCTCGAAACGCAGCATGGAGTCGGAGTAAGTATCCGTGAGGCCGCGATCGTGGAACATGGCCGCCGCATACAGCAGCTCGTGGTCCACGCTCAGGTCGTGGGCCTGCCCCACGAGCGCACCGAAGAAGAACACGCGGCGGGAGTGGTGGTAGAGCAGGTCGTCCTCGTTGTCCCGGATGTACTCGGTGATCTCCCGGGCGAGTTTGCTGTCAGGGACGGAGATGCCGGAAATGGTGTCGGTCATGAGCTGAGTCCTGTTATGGGCGGGCCGTGCATGGGCGGGCAGGGGCCGCTGCAGCTGAGGAGCCGCGCTGGCCCACCTCTCCATTGTGGGCTCGCTGCACACCCGTCCGCCAGGTCCACAGTGACAGGAACCCCTCGGATTCGGACATACTGAACACATGACAGCCCGCCATCACGTCGTCGTTCTGCTGTTCCCCGGGGTCACCCTGCTGGACGTCTCCGGACCCGCTGAGGTTTTCGCCGCGGCCAACTCCGCGGGTGCCGACTACGCGGTGCGCTTCGTCTCGCCGTCCGGCGGAGACGTCGAGACGTCGGTGGGCGCGCGGATCGCGACCGAATCACTCGCGGATCTGGAGGGCGCACCCCGGATCGGCACGCTGCTGGTGGCCGGTGGAGAATCCCTCGCCACGCGCCCGGTGCCGGACGGCGTCGTCACGGCAGTGCGCGCCGTCGCCGACCATAGCGACCGCGTGGCGAGCGTGTGCACCGGGGCGTTCGCGCTGGCCGAGGCGGGCCTGCTCGACGGACGCCGGGCCACGACCCACTGGCGTCACGCCGCCGAGCTGGCCCGCCGCTACCCGGTAGTGACCGTACACCCCGACGAGCTGTACGTGCGGGACGGAGCCGTGTTCACGAGCGCGGGCATCTCGTCCGGGATCGACCTCGCCCTGTCACTCGTGGCCGTGGACCACGGGCGGAACTTGGCCCACGGCGTGGCCCGGGAACTCGTGGTCTACATGCAGCGCGCGGGAGGGCAGTCCCAGTTCTCGGCTGCGCTGGACTGGCCCGCGCCGTCGTCCGCTCCCCTGCGCGAGCTGTGCGCCGATATCGTGAGCGACCCCGCGGCCGCACCCCCGGTGGCGGAGCTGGCCCGGCGCGCGCACATGAGCGTGCGCCATCTGAGCCGGCTGTTCACCGCGGAGCTGGGCGTATCGCCGGGGAAATTCGTGGAACAGGTCAGGGTCGAAACCGCCAAGTCTCTGCTGGACCGCGGGCACGGCGTCATGGACACCGCGCGACTGTCCGGCTTCGGCACGGACGAAACCCTGCGCCGCGCGTTCGTGCGGCACTTCGGCGTCACGCCCAGCTACTACCGCGGCCGCTTCCCGACCGATCCAGTCCGGGAGCCTTACAGGTCCACGACCTCGAACTCGAGCAGCGACGCACCCGTGGCCACCGGTTTGCGCTGACCCCCGGCGTGGGCGGCCTTGGCATTACCGTCCCGCCACGCCTCGAAGTCCTCCTGGGTGGCCCACGTGGTCACCACGAAGTAGCGATTCTCCCCCGCGACCGGGCGCAACAGCTGGAACCCTTCGAAACCGGGCTCACCGTCCACCGCGTGCTTGCGCGCCGCGAACCGGGCCTCGAGCTCGGCGCCGGCACCCTCGGGGACCTCGATGGCATTGATCTTCACCACGGACATGACTGCCTCCTGTCGTTCGTCATCACTTCTCTCCCAGGCTAACGACACCGCCTGACCGGTCACTGCGACGAGGTACCGGACCAGGCGGCGTCACCCGGCGACGTCGGACACGAGTTCGAACTCGGCGCGGCCCTCCGCGACGTCGGCCCGCACGAGACGCACCCGGACCTCCTGGCCGAGCGGCAAATCGGGGGCCTTGAGGATGACCTCAACGGCAGGTTCGCGGATGACGATGGTGCCGCGAGCGCCGTCGTCCTTGACCTCCACCACGGTGGCCGTGAATTCCTCGCCCACGTGCGCGGACAGCGCCAGCGTCTCGACCATGTTCACGATCCCGCGCTCGTACGCCGAGGCCTTGCGCGCGGACGCCTCCATCTCGGCCGGCAGCTGCGGCAGCGCCTCGAGCACCCAGTCGGGAACGGGGTTCCCGGCGCTGATCGCGAGGCACACCTCGCTCCCGTAGCGGTCCACGAGTCGGCGCAGCGGCGCGGTCACGTGCGCGTACGACGTCGCGAGGGCCGAGTGTTCGCGATGCTCCGGGGCCGCGCCGTGGAACGCCTCGTAACCGGCCCCCCGAAACAACAGGGTGCACGCGTGCAGCATGGCCGCGTGGGTCCCGAGCTGCGGATCGAGTGCGCGCACGAATTCCGGGTAGCTGACGTCCTCGGGCCACGGGATGCGCAGGGCAGCCGCCGTGGCCCGCAGTTTGCGGATCGCGGAGTCGGCCGCGCAGGGCAAGATGCGCAACAGGCCCGTGCCGGCGTCGAGCATCAACTGCGCGGCGGCGATGCCCGTGAGCAGCGAGATCTGGGCGTTCCACCCCTCCACGGGCAGCGCACTGCGGTGGACCACGCGCCACTGCTCGTGATCGATCACCACTTCCTGCTCGGGGATGCGCAGGCTCACCCCGCCGCGTTCCCGTTCGATCCGTTCCCGTAATTGCCCCACGGTGCGCAACAGTGTGAGGGACGGGCCCGCGGTCCCCGCGTCCAGCCGATCCTGTACTTCTCGATAGGTCAGCTGGGCGCGGCTACGCACGAGGGCCCGCCGCACCGATGTGCTGCGGAGTGCGCCCTGTTCGTCCAGCCCCAGTTCCCACAGCACGGCGGGGCGCACGGTGTGCGGCAGCAGACTCGCGGCGTCCTCCGACAGTTCGGGAGGGTGCAACGGCGTGCGCTGGTGCGGGGCGTAGAGGGTCTGGCCGCGGCGGTGGGCCTCGACATCGATCGGATCGCCCGGGTGCACGAACGCGGCGACGTCGGCGATCGCGTACCACACGGTGAAACCCGTATCCGCGGTGTCGATGAGCACCGCTTGGTCCAGGTCCCGGGAGCCCTCCGGGTCGATCGTGACGAGCTCGAGGTCCGTGCGGTCCAGAGACGGTAGGCGCGGTGCGGCGGCAGCGGCCACGGCGGCGTCGTGCACGGCCGGTGGGAAGTCGTCGGGGATGTTGAGCTCGTGACGCAGGGCCTCGAGTGCGCGCACGAGTGGCTCGGGAACGGGATGGACCTGCTGCGGACGGATGGCCAAGACTGACTCCTCACCCGGGGGCTCGGGGAGTGCACCGCCCGGGCCGGCCCAGACCTCGAAACCGTGGTGACGCGCCTACCTTGACCCAATTCTGCCCCGGGACACCCCGGCGGGCGGGTTCATTCGCGCGATTCGACCCGAGCGCCGGGCACGGGGCCGGCCACGGCGAGGGCGTGGCGGTGTTCCCGCACGAAGTCGAGCACGAGGCGGCGCGCGGCATCCCGCGAGCGCACCAGGAAACACACCGTGGGGCCCGACCCGGAGACCCATCCGGCGAGCGCACCCAGTTCCACGCCGTGGTTGAGCAGCCCCTCGAGTTCGGGTAGCAACTGGATCGCGGGGCCCTGGAGGTCGTTGCGGATCCGGGCGGCGAGGGCATCGGGGTCCGCGTCGGCCAAGGCCGTGAGCACCGCGGTGGGGACGGGGTCGGGGGCGATGCCGGTGCGCGGGGCACTCCTCGTCGACGCGTTCGTCACCGTGTGATTGGCATCCCACTGGCGGTACACGGCCGGTGTGGACAGGCCCTGGTCCTGGGGGACGAACACGAAATGCAATTGCTCCTCCGCGGCCACCGACTCCACCTCGGTTCCCGTGCCGCGGCCGATCGCGGCGCCTCCCAGGAGCATGAACGGCACGTCGGCGCCCAGGCCGGCGCCCAGTCGGAGGAGTTCGTCCGTATCCATTGGGGCGACGCCCGCGTGGCGGGCCACAAGGTCGTTGACCGCCACGAGCGCGGCGGCGGCGTCCGCGGATCCCCCGCCCATGCCGCCGGCGACCGGCACGGCCTTGCGGACATGCAGCTCGAGTCCGGGCACGGGGACGTCCAGCGCCTCACACACCGCGAGCGCGGCCTTCACGGCCAGGTTCGTCCCGTCCAGGGGGACATCGGAGAGGCGGGCGGTTCCCTCGCTCACCATGCGGGCGTACTCGCTACCGCGCTCGGCCTCCACGGTGATGCGGATCCCCACCCCACGACGGGCGATCGCGGGATTCACGGAGGCCGTCACGGTTTCCCGCAGGTCCACGGCCACGAAGAGGGTCTCCAGGGGGTGGTAACCGTCCGGGGTGGGGCTGCCCACGTGCAGCACGAGGTTCGTCTTGGCCGGGGCGCTCGCGCTGACCCGGGTCGGTGTGGGGCTCATGGGTGATCCCCCGGGTCGGTGGCAGGTACGTCGTTCACTCCGGACCCGTCTCGGGGTGCGGTCCCAACGGCTTCCGCGGGGTGCTCGTCCGGCGCCGTCCCAGTGGCAGACGCGGTTCGTGTAGTCGTGAGGTTCCCCGGAACTTCTCCGGGTCGGCTATCGGCTCCGGCCACTTCCTCCGTCCCCTCTGAACTTACGGTCCCGGCGGCTGCCGCGATCCGGGCGAAGTCGGCGACGTCGAGCCGCTCACCGCGCGCGGCGGGGTCCACACCGGCGGCGCGCAGGATCTCCTCGGCGCGGGCACCGGACCCCGCCCAGCCGCTCAGCGCCGCCCGTAAGGTCTTACGACGCTGGGCGAATGCGGCGTCTACCACCGCGAACGTGTCCCGGCGCAGCGACTCGGCGACCGGGGGCTCGCGGCGCTCGAAGCGCACGAGCCCGGACGCGATCTTCGGGGCGGGCCAGAACACGTTCTTGCCGATCACCCCGGCCTTGCTCACGTGCGCGTGCCAGTTGGCCTTCACGGACGGCACGCCGTACACGCGCGACCCGGGCCCGGCCGCCAATCGGTCAGCGACCTCGTCCTGGACCATCACGAGCCCGTGGCGCACGGTCGGGAAGGTCTCCAGGATGCGCAGCAGCACCGGCACGGCCACGTTGTAGGGCAGGTTCGCGACGAGCGCGGTCGGCTCGCCGGGCAGCTCACGCACGCGGGCGGCGTCGGCCTCCACCACGGACAACCGGTCCGCAGCGCTCGGGAAGAACCGTTCCACGGTCTGGGGCAGCTGCCGCGCGAGGGGCGGGTCGATCTCCACGGCCGTGACCGACGACGACGCCGCCAACAGCCCCAGCGTCAACGACCCCAGGCCGGGCCCCACCTCCAGGACGTGTTCGTCCTGCCCCAGGTGGGCGGCGGCCACGATCCGGCGGATGGTGTTGGGATCGATCACGAAGTTCTGACCGAGCGTCTTGGTGGGGCGGATCCCCGCTTGCTCGGCGAGTTCTCGAATCTCGGCGGGGCCTAGGAGAGGGCCGTCGGTACTGGGCTCGGTCACCGGTCAATCCTACGTGGCGTGCCTGCGCGATCCGCACCCGCACCTGTGCCCGCGCCCCCGCCCCGCTCACTCCCCCATACCCGAACCTTCCCTCCCACCCTCATTGGGACCCGCGGCAATCCCACTGCACAACACGTGTGCCCCAGAACGACACCGATCACGGGATATGGATGCCTCTTCGGGACACGGCAGGCCACACGCCAACAGCATCAACCGCGTCAAGGTCTCCATGGGAGAAAGCGTGGGAAATTGCGTGCTCTTCAATGCCGTGCGCACCGCCATGACCGCACGGGATGTGGGAGGCAGCGTCTCCAATGCCGAGTAGATGTCCGCCAGCGAGAGCGGCTCCCCACAGGATTGAGACGTCCACGCGGGTGTCGAGTCCACCGGCCTCAGATCACGATGCACCAGCAACGCATCCAGTGCGGCGGTGAGTGCCCAGCGGGAGATCATGGGCGCGGCCACGACGAGTGCCTCCACCGGATGAACCAGCGTGGATCCCCACGGTCCGGCATAGGACCCCAAGCCGTAGGACTTGGTCATAAGAACACTGGGATCACGAGTTTTACACCGCTCACCATGCCATGAGAGGTGGAGAACGCGGTGAAGATGTTCGTCCAGGTCGTTACCCCGCGGCGGCGCGGGATGACACAGCGCCCGATCCGCCCATCGATAGTGGGACCCGATCGGAATCCCAAGGACTTGTAGCGCGGTGATCCCCGTGATGCGGACGGACGATCCAGGGCTGTTGAGATGACGTTGCAGCAACATGGCCCGTTGCACGTGATCCGGGGGCGAAGCGGCGCGGCACCACAGCCCGTGGGCCAGTTGATGCATCGAAGGATCACGGGTCAGCTGGTGTTTCCGCCGACCCAGTTCACCGGTAGTGGCCACGAGAGGTCGTGGGCCTCGGTAAGTGGCAGTGATTCGTGAGTCCATGCCAGGAATCTAGGAACGGACGACCTAAAAATCGGAGGGCCTGGACTGGATGGGGAGTGCGGATGACCTCACGCCCCCGATCTCGCAAACATCTGTGCCCCGAAACGACACTGGATCCGCCTCGCTCCTTGCTTTTTCGGGGCACAGGTGTGGTGCAGCCCGGTTGCCGCGGTGGGGAGGTGGGTGGGCTGGTTGTGGGAGCACGCATGAGAAGCCAAGTGGGCGCAGGGTGTGGGTGGGCATGGTGGATGGGGCGCGGGGCGGGGTGGGAGCCCCTCAGAACTGCCCGCACACCCGTTCCGAATTCAGAACTGCCCGTACACCCGCTCCGAGTTCTCCCAGATCCGCCGGCACAGCTCCTCGAGGTCCGTGTCCAGGATCTCCGCCATCCCCCGCACCGTGTAGTTGACCATGTACGGCGCATTGGGCCGGCCCCTGAACGGGTGCGGCGTGAGGAACGGCGCATCCGTCTCGCACAGCACGAGCCCCGGATCCGCTTCCCGCAGCGCTGCCTTGAGCGGTGCCGCGTTCTTGAACGTCACGGTTCCCGCGAACGACATGTACCACCCGTTCTCGTTGCACAACCGCGCGAGCTCCGCGTCCCCCGAGAAGCAGTGGAACACCGTACGTTCGGGAGCCCCGGCATCACGGAGGATGCGCACCACGTCCTCGTGGGCCTCACGGTCGTGGATCTGCATGGCCACCCCGTGCCGCTTGGCGATCTCGATGTGCGCCCGGAACGACTCCTCCTGCACCGCCAACCCCGACTCCGGGGTGTGTACACGATCCATTCCCGTCTCCCCGACGCAGCGCACCCTACGCTGCCCCGCCAATTCATCGATCACCGCGAGCGCTTCGTCCAGCGAGCGCCCGCCCGTTGAACCCGCGTCGCGTGCCCTCGTGAAACGCCCAGCCGCGGAAACTTCCCCTGGTCCATCGGACTCGAAGCGCCCCGCTCCGGACCCCTTCGCCGAGCCGTCACCCGCCGGAGCCGGTGCATCCAGGTCTCCGGTGACACCCGACCCGGCCAAGGTGGGGGCCTCGTTCGGGTGCAGCGCCACCGCTGCCAGCACCCTCGGAACCGTCTGCGCCGCTGCCACCGCGAATCGCGACGACTCCACGTCGCACCCTGCCTGGACCACCCCGCACACGGAGGCGTCCCTGGCCGTGGCCATCGCATCCACCACGGACACCCGTACCAACCCGTCCTGCATGTCCAGGTGGGTGTGGTTGTCCACCACGGGGTGCGGCAACGGCTCCGGCAGCGCAGGGAACGTGAGATTGCGACGTCGTCCTTGCGCATCCGTGTGCGCACGACGCTCCGTGCCCTCACCGTTGGGCACGTCGTCACCGGAATCGGCGACCGCGTACCGCTCCACGGTGTACGCCTCGGGCGTCTGTCCCGCCACGGGCTCGGGTCGGGCTGCGTGGTCCCACACGGATTCGGATACGGGTGTCTCGATCACCCCTCCACGATAGATGACGCGCTCCCGCCCGGCCCCGGGCAACCGCATCCGTGCGCCGCTCGGTGAGGAAGGGGCCCCGACCCCCTTCGCAATGCACCCGCACCTGGCAAATACCTGCGAACATGGGGACAAAAACCCCCGGATCCCCCTGCCCGTGAGACGAGGAAATAATGGAGCAGTTCGCCACCCGCACCAAGACCATCCTTGACCGCATGAACTCGGTCATCGACGGCAAACCCGCCGAGACCCGCACGGCCCTGCTGACCCTGCTGGCCGGCGGCCACCTGTTGGTCGAGGACGTCCCGGGCGTGGGCAAGACCATGCTGGCCCGTACCCTGGCCGGCGCGGTGGGTGGGACGATCAACCGGATCCAGTTCACCCCGGACCTGCTCCCCACGGACATCACGGGTGTGTCGGTGTACGACCAGACCCGCAACCAGTTCGAGTTCAAACCCGGCCCGGTGTTCGCGAACGTGGTGATCGGGGACGAGATCAACCGCGCTTCGGCCAAGACCCAGTCCGCGCTGCTGGAGGCCATGGCGGAGGGCCAGGTCACGGCGGACGGCACCACGTACCGGCTGGCCGAACCGTTCATGGTCGTGGCCACCCAGAACCCGGTGGAGATGGACGGCACGTTCCCCCTCCCGGAGGCCCAGCGGGACCGGTTCATGGCGCGGATCTCCATGGGCTACCCGGACGCGGACGCCGAGGTCGCCATGCTGCGCGATCACGGCGCAGGCTCCCCGTTGACGGGTCTCGGGCCGGTCGTGGACATCGAGGAGGCCCGCGACCTCGTACGCCACGTGGCCTCGCTGCACGTGTCCACCCCGGTGCGCCGCTACGTGGTGGCACTGTGCCAGGCCACCCGCACGCACCCGCACCTGCGCCTGGGCGCGAGCCCCCGCGCGGCCCTGCAGTTGCAGGCGGCCGCCCGCGCGCAGGCCGCCCTGGCCGGACGCGACCACGTGCTGCCGGACGACGTCAAGGACGTCGCGGTGGCCGTACTCTCCCACCGCCTGCTCCTCGAGCGTCGCTCGGGCGCGGACAGCGCCCAGGACATCGTGCGCACGATCCTCTCCGACGTCCGCGTCCCCACCGAAGACGCCCCCCAGACCCGATGAAGGCCGCCGCTCCCGAGGCGCGGGTGGACTCACGCGCCAAGTTCACGGTGCGCGGGTGGTGTTTCCTGGCGGCAGCCGTGCTGTGCCTGGCCGCCGCCACGTGGCTCGGCCGCAAGGACGTCCTGGCGCTGTCCCTGTTCCTGGGCATGGTGCCGCTGCTGTCCTCCCTGGCCATGTGGCTCGTCAAACCTCGCGTCCTGCTCAAACGTTCGGTGGACCCGCCGCTCGTCACGCTCGGCGACGCCGCCCAGGTGGCCCTGCGCGTACGACGTCGCTCCGCCTTCTCCGCGCGCAACCGTACCTCGGGTGCCGGTCGAGCAGGCTCCACCCACGACCCGGTGGACCCCGCGGTCCACGACATGGGCACGGCGGGAGGCGGCCTGACGGGTGGCATGGGCGATGGCCCGGCGGATGCCGCGAACCCCGGCCGCGGGGCAGGCCCGGACACCACCGACGCGGACCGCAGGGATACCCTCCGCTCGGGCCGCACGAGCACCGTCGCCGCCGTGGACGTGCACGAGACCGTGGACCCCCTGCTGGGCCGGGACCAGGACGTCTCGGTACCGGTGTCCGGGGCGCCGGTCACGTACACGGTGCGCCCGCGGCGTCGGGGGATCCACGAACTGGGTCCGGCCACGGTGCGCGTGGGCGACCTGTTCGGCGTGGTGACCGAACTGCTGGACGTGGCCGAGCGGACGTCGCTGTACGTGGCCCCGGAACCCGAGGACCTCACCGAGCACGGGGTCACCATGGCGCGTGAATCCGGCAACGACCCGTCCCGGCGCGCCCAACCGCAACCGGGGCCCGACAACGTGATGACCCGCGAGTACCGCCACGGTGACCCCATGCGCCGGGTGCACTGGGCGGCGTCCGCCAAGCACGGCCAGCTCATGGTGCGCCAGGAGGACCCGCGCAGCACGCGCAGCGCCGTCGTGGTCCTGGACTCCGCGGCCGAACACTGGCCGGGCGCTCGTGTGTGGGCCGGTGTGCTCGAATCCACCGAGGAGTTCGAGTGGGCGGTGCGCGCGGCGGCGTCCGTGATCGAGCACCTCACGCGCCGCGAGACCGTGGTGCACGCGCTCGACGACCAGGGCCGCGCAATGCCCCGCGGCGAGGCACCGGTGGCCGACCTGCGGGATACGGACGTCACCGACGACACCGCCACGGAAGTCGTTCACGGCCTCTCCCGAGCGGCCCTCGTGAGCCGGCCCGAATCCGAGGCGTCGACCGATCCCCTGACCGAGCGCCTCGAACGGGAAGGGCTCTCCCACCCGTTGTTGCTGCTCACGGGCCGACTCTCCCCCGCGGCCGCGCGGCGCTACGTCACGGCAGCGGCGGCGAGCACGGTGTGTTCGGTCATCATGGTGATCGAAGCCCCCGCGCACCGCCCCGACAGCGCCGCGGTGTTCGAGTCCGCGGGGTGGTCCGTGGTGTTGGTGACGCGCTGGACGGACGTGGACGCCGCATGGCTCGCGACCACCCGCGGGGCCACCCTGCTGACTCCGCCGCCGCCCGACCCCGGTACCCGACAGCTGCGCATGGACGAGATGATGGGCCACGCCCGAGGGAGGGCCACCGCATGAGCGCCCCCGATCCCACGCCCCACGCGGACCACGACGCCACCTCCGCGGGGACCCCCGCCGCGGCTGCGACCGCCAGCGCGGCGCCCACGGCTCAGGGCCGCTCGGTGACCCCCGCCGCCACCGGCCTCCGGGCCGCTCCGGACGGCCGGAGCTCCGCCGGCCACTCCCGCACTCCGCACGATCAGCACATCCAGGGAGCGCGTCCGCCCCGGCCCCGCGTGATCGAACTCAGTCTGCTTCTGCTCACCGCGATCGCCCTGGGCTGCGTGGGCATGGCCGGGGCGCTGAATGGCCTGTGGTGGCTGTCCTCCGTGGCGGCCACCGTGCTCACGGTGCTCGTGGTCACGGGCGCGGCCCGCTGGTTGCGCGTGCCCTCACCGCTCGTCACGGTCCTGGGCCTGGCCGCCCTGTTGCTCGCGTTGACCGTGGTGCACCTGCCTTCCCACGCCCTGCTGGGCTTCATCCCCACCGGGGAGACCTTCACCGCGGCCGGTGAGCTGTGGCGTTCCTCCGGCGACTTCATCTCCCGCGACGCCGCCCCCTACGGCCCGAACCCCGGGCTGGCCTTCGTGCTGTGCACCCTGGTGGGGCTGGTGACCGTGTTCATGGAAACCGTGCTCGTGGGCCTACGCATGGCCGGGCTCGCATGCCTGGGGGTCCTGGCACTGCTCGTGCTCCCCGCGCTGACCCTGCCGGGCAGCGTCACTGCCCTCGGTCTGGCCGCGGCCGCGCTCGCCGCCCTGGCGCTGCTGGCCGGTTCACGGTTCTGGGGTGCCACGCGCGCCCAGCGCATCGCCCCGACCCCGGGAGGACTCCCCCGCGCCCTGCTCGTCATCGCCGGTGTACTCGCGGTGGTGCTGTTCATCCCCGCGGTCATGCCCGGATTCTTCAACGGGGCCTTCCCACAGGGCAGCTCGTTCACCGCGGAGCGCGCCTCCGGGGTGGGCCCGCTGCGCGCGGTGGGTCAGGACCTGCGCTCGGACGAGCACACCCGGCGGTTCTCCTACACGACCTCGGACGACCAGCCCCAATACATGCGGTTGCTCACCCTTTCCGATTTCGACCAGGACGAGTGGTTCCCTGACGTCGAGAACCTGGACGGCGATCTGTCGGGTCTGGCCGACGCCGCGCGCAACCCGGTCCCCCGCGGCACCGAGGTCTCGGCCAAGGTCATGTTCGACGACTTCTCCGAGCACTGGCTGCCCGCACCCTACGCCCCGGTGGCCGTGAGTGGACTCGGTGACGAGGGGTGGGCGTGGAATCCCCACGACCTGTCCATCTTCAGCGAGTCCACGGGAATGTCCGGGGCCGAGTACACGGTCACGTCCGTGCTGTCACGAGCCACCCCGGAGGCACTGCGGACGGCACCGTCGGCAGCGTCGGACCCGCAGCTCGGCGACTACCTGCGGCTGCCCGCGAACCGCCCGCAATCGGTCGCGGACGCCGCGCGCACGTTGACCGAGGGTGCGGACACGGACTACGACCGCGCCCTCGCGATCCAGAACCACCTGCGCGACGACTTCCGCTACGACGTGACCGCGCCGCTCGCCCAGGGCTACGACGCCGGCGGGATGGGATCGCTCGACGAGTTCATGCGCACCCGCACGGGGTACTCGGGGCATTTCGCCCCGGCCATGGCCCTCATGGCCCGGGAAGTGGGTATCCCCGCGCGGGTCGCTGTGGGTTACCTGCCCACCGCCCCAGTCGAGGACCCGGACGGCGGCCGTTCCTTCCCCGTGAGCACGGGCGATTCCCACGCGTGGCCCGAGCTGTACTTCGAGGGCGTGGGCTGGGTCCGTTTCGAGCCCACCCCCGGGGTGCCCAGCACCCCCGATTACGCGCCGGATTCGGCCCAGGACCAGGGTGGGGAGGGTTCGCAGACCCCGGAGGAGACCGCGGCGCCGAGCGACGAGCCCGAGCAACAGCCCAGCGAGGAACCCTCCGACCAGCCGTCCGATCAGCCGAGTGAACAACCCAGCGAGCAACCGGGGGACGACCCCTCGCAGGAGCCATCACCCCAGGACGAGGCGGCGCCGACCACCGCTGCGGTGCCGTGGTGGCTCGTGACCGGGGTGCTCGGTCTGCTCGCGCTGCTGGCCCTCGCGGCGGCGCCGCGGGTGGTGCGCGGGCGGCGTCGTCGGGCGCGACTCGCGGCACTGCAGGACGCGTCCCTGACCCCGCAGCGCCGGGCCAACGCCGCGTGGGACGAGTTCCGCGCGCTCGCCGAGGACCACGGCGTCACCTCCCCCGCGTCCGACACGCCTCGCGTGCGGGCACGCCGGCTCGCGGCGGGGCTACCGGGTGCGCAGACCGCCGTGGATCACCTCGTCGCGGACCTGGAATCCGCGAGCTACGGCGTCCCGGACTCCCGCTGGACCCCGCGGACCACGCCGGAGGACCTCACGCTGGTCCGGGACGAGTTCCGGAAGCGGGCCTCGCGCGGCGGGCGGCTGCGCGCCGACTGGTGGCCGGCGTCGCTGTGGAACGGCCCGCGCGGGTGACCACGACGCCGCGCGGGCGGGTCCATCCCGCCCGCGCGGAGGCCGGGGCCGCGCCGTCATCACTGCACGGAGACCGGCAAGTCCGACCCGAGGGGCACTCGTCGGCGAGACGGTCGTCCTACATATCTGCGCGCCGTTACCGCGGGTCGGGTCAGTTCTGACCGCGCGCGGTGATCACGGCGTCGTAGAGCTTGCGTGTGCTCACCCCGTGCTCGGTGGCCACCTCGCGCGCGGCGGCCTTGAGCTTGACGTCGCTCGTGGCCACGAGGTGCTCGACCTCCTGAACGAGGTCCTCGGGCTCGGGAGCCACGGCCGGTGGGGCACCATGCACGACCACCACGATCTCCCCGCGCACCTGGTTGTTCGCGGCCCACTCGGCCAGACCCGCGAGGTCATCGCGCAGCACCTCTTCATGCAGCTTGGTCAGCTCTCGGCACACGGCCGCGCGCCGGTCCGCGCCCAGGGCGTCCCGCAGCGCGGTGAGCATCTCCGCGAGACGGTGCGGGGACTCGTAGAAGACCATGGTGCGGGGTTCGTCCCGCAGGGTCGCGAGGTGGGCCGCGCGCTCGCCCGTCTTACGCGGCAGGAAGCCCTCGAACGTGAACCGGTCGGTGGGCAGCCCGGAGACCGCGAGCGCCGCCAGGACCGCCGAGGGCCCGGGGAGCACACTCACGGGCAGGTCCGCCTCGGCCGCGGCGCGCACGAGCGGGAACCCGGGGTCGGAGACCGTGGGCATGCCCGCGTCGGAGAGCACGGCCACGGTCCGACCGCGGCGCACCTCGTCCAGCAGTTCGCCGGTGCGCGCGTTCTCATTGTGTTCGTGGTGGGTGACCACCCGCCCGGTCACGGTCACGCCGAGCCCGGAGGCCAGGCGGTGCAGGGTGCGGGTGTCCTCCACGGCCAGCACGTCCGCGGTGTGCAGGACGTCCTTGAGCCGCTGGGACGCGTCCGAGAGGTTGCCAATGGGGGTGCCCACGACCACCACGGCACCGGGGCGGTGGTCCTCGGTGCCGGGGGTGGTCGTCGATGTCTGTGAACTCACCCGTCCACTCTACGAAGGTCCGCCGGTCGAACGCGGTGACGCCACCGTGGCCGGGCTGAATCTCCAGGGGTGCACCCTACGATGGGATCCGTGCCCTCGACTGTCTTCTCTCCCGCCTCGACCGCGCCCGTGGCCCCCTCCGTGCGCGACCGCCTGCTCCCCGCGGTCACCCGGTTGCCCCGGTACTGGTGGGTCCCCCTGGCGCTCGTGACCCTGCTGGGCGGGGTGCTGCGCTTCGTGCACCTGTCGTGGCCGCACGCCGTGGTCTTCGACGAGACGTACTACCTCAAGGACGCCTATTCGCTGCTGCTCCACGGTACGGAGCAGCAATGGCCCGAGGGCGCGGACGAGGGTTTCGTCTCCGGGAACATCCCGGGCACACAGGGTCACCCCTCTTTCGTGGTGCACCCGCCCCTGGGCAAATGGCTCATCGCGATCGGGCTGTGGTTGTTCGGCGCGGACGACCCATTCGGGTGGCGCTTCTCCGCGGCCCTGTTCGGCACGGCGTGCATCGCCGTGATCTGGTGCGCGGGATGGTTGTTGTTCCGCTCGGTCACCCTGGCCACGATCGCCGGTGTGCTGACCTCCCTGGACGGGCTGCACCTCGTGGAGTCCCGCCTGGCCCTGCTGGACGTCTTCCTCATGTTCTTCCTGTTGCTCGCTTTCGTCTTCGTCCTGTTGGACCGCGACGACGGTCGACGCCGCCTGCTCGCCCGCGGCCCCGGCGGCGTCCTGGGCCCGTGGTTGGGCGTGCGGTGGTGGCGGATCGCCGCGGGCGTGGCGTGCGGTGCAGCCGCGGCCGTGAAGTGGAACGCGCTGTTCAGCATCGCCGCGCTCGGGATCCTGGCGGTGCTGTGGGACATGAACGCGCGGCGGATCGTCGGGGTCAAGAACTGGTTCGCCGGTGCGGTGCTCAAGGACGGCCCGTGGGGATTCCTGAGCATGATCGGCGTGGGCGCGGTGGTGTACGTGATCACGTGGGCCGGGTGGCTCACCACGAGCACGGGCTACAACCGCAACTGGGCCGAGCTGAACCGGGGCGACGGCCCGCAGTGGCTCCCGCCCGCCCTACGTTCCCTGTGGGAGTACCACGTGGCGGCCTATTCGTTCCACGCGGGGCTGTCCTCGCACCACACGTACATGGCAGGCCCGGCCACGTGGCCGGTCATGGCCCGCCCCACGTCCTACTTCTACGAATCCCCCGGACGAGGCGTGGACGGCTGCACGGTGGACTCGTGCAGCCAGGCCATCCTCAACCTGGGCAACCCCGCCGTGTGGTGGGTGGGGATCCTGGCGGTGCTGCTGGGACTGTGGTTGTGGGCGGTGCTCCGTGACTGGCGCTTCGGTGCCCTCGTGGGCGTGTACGCGGCCGGTTACCTCCCGTGGTTCCTCTACCCGGAACGCACGATGTTCTTCTTCTACGCGCTGTCCTACTTCCCCGCCATGGTCCTGCTGATCACGGGGATGATCGGGGTGCTCACAGGCAAGCTCGCGGTCCCCCGCCTGGGTGCCACCGCGGGCACGCCGTCGGCCGCGGTGCACGAGCAGGTGATCTCACCGGTGTGGGCGCGACGCTGGCGCAGGGTGAGCCTGGTGTTCCTGCTGCTCGTGGTGGTGCTCGCGGTGTTCTTCTGGCCCGTGTGGACCGCCCAGACCATTCCCTACGAGCACTGGCGCTGGCGGATGTGGTTCACCTCGTGGATCTGACGGAGCGTGCCGCCCGCATCCGGCGGGTCGTGGCGAGCATGACCACGAACGCCCCGATGAGCGCCACGAGCGCCACGGCGATCGCGGCGTCGATCCAGAACTGGGTGGGATAGAGCCGGATCAGGGTGTCCGAGATGCTGAAGGTCCACGTCCCGGAGCTGAAGAACAAGGAGTGGAACGCCGCGAAGAAGCTCTGCCACCCCGCCACCGCGAACACGGCCGTGAGCAGCAACAGGATGACGGTGAGCCACGAGCCCGCGAACCACGCGGAAGAGGCGGTCCCCGGGGTCGCCCGGTGCAGGTACCAGGCCGCCAGGACGCTCAGCACGAGCAGGACGAACGCGATCAGCAGCCCCCAGTACATCACGTGCTGGACGTCCCGCATGTGAGAGACCTCCGACGGGGTGAACGCCATGCCACCCTCGCTGCTCACCAGGCCGCCCAAGTACTCGGGCGGGGCCAGGTTCATGATGTAGTCCATCCCGTAGGAACCGAACGTCATCCGTTCCTGCGTGCTCATCCCCCAGTGGTCAGCGGGGAAGCCGGGGCGGTGGTACTCGAGCCACAGGAAGACCGGGGTGGCCACGAGTCGTACCCCCAGCGCCACGAGCAGGACGGGCAGAGTGAGTGCCAGGAATCCCTGGAGGATGCGCTGCACCGCGGTGGGGCGGGGCCAGGGGCCGCGTGGGATGGAGGAGCTCACCGGGCTGTATCACCAGTTTCCGTGCCAGTCCTCGTCCGAGTAGTGCTCGAACGGGATGTTCCAGTCCCCGTAGCCATCGTCGGGATCGGCCTGGGGGTAGTCAGTGTTGACCACCTCCACCATGTCACCCGGGCGGAAGGTCTCAAAAATGTAGGCCGCACCCTCCGGCGGCATCCCCACGCACCCGTGGGACACGTTGGCCACGCCCAGCACGGGCATCGCGGACGGCAGCGCCTGGTGGATGAACTCGCCGCTCCACGTCAGCCGGGACACGTTGGACGCGTCGAACGGCGGGTAGTAGTGGGGGTCGCCGGGCTTGAGGTTCAGCGACGACGCCTTGAACTCGTAGGAGGCCGCTTGCTCGATGATGACCTTCTTGCCCGTGGTGGACGGCCAGTCCGGGTTGCCCAGGGTCACGGGCCAGCGACCGGTCTCCTTGCCGTTCACGTAGGCCACGAGGGTCTTGGTGTTGTTGTCCACGAACACCCGCTGCTCGGCACCGGTGCTGAACGACACCGTCTCGTTGCCGTTGCCGATCATCCCGTTGCCCAGATCCTTGCCCAGGATGTTAACGGTGACCGTGACCTTGGAGTTCGGGTCCCACGGTTGCTCCGGGCGGAAGCGCAGTTTGCGGTCCGAGTACCACCGGAACGCGCCGTCGCGGTGCGCCCCGTCCACGGTCACGGCCTTCTCGACCTCGTCCTTGTTCATGACGGGCTCGGAGAAGTTGAACTCCACGACCTGCCACACGCCGTAGGTCTGCCCGTCCTTGACGTTGAGGGCCACGTCCGCCTCGTGGGCGGCGTCCACCGTGCTGAACACGGACTGCCCCGTGCTGTCCCGGTCCCCGGAGCGCGCGGTGTAGTCCACCGTGTAGGTCTCGTCGAACGCAAGGGGCGCCTTCGAGCGCCACTCGTGGCCGTCCTGCGCGAGTTCGCCCTCGACCCGCTCCCCCGAGCCCGCGGCGCTCACGGTCACGTCCGTGAGTTCCCCGCCGTCCGCTGTGACGACCACGGGGTCCACGGGGTTGACCATGCTCGTGTCGGCGGCCGGGCTCACCTCGACCCGCACGGTCCCGAAACTCTTCGTGGGCGCGGTGCTCGATGGAGCGGCGGCGGCGGACGACGGCGCCGCCGGGGCGGCGTCGTTCCCCCCGGCGCACGCGCTCAGGCCCAGGAGCCCCGCGAGAGCGAGGCACGCGATGCCCGGACGACGACGCCGCGCGCTCGCCCCGGCGGGACGCGCGGGCTCGCGCGGTGTCCCGGGCAGCGGATCGTGGTGGTGGGAAGGGAGTCTCATTGGCACCTCACATCGGGGGGGGGAGAACGGCGGCCGTGGGAATCACGGTCTCGCAGCCCACCCGGACGGGGCAACCGGGTTACGGCCGCCGCCAGTGCGGGGTGCGCAGGGCTGCGGGGAGGGGGACGGAGCCCATGCGCCGCCCCACCTGCGTATTTGCGTTCGCAATCGTACGCGTCGCTACAGAATAGCCGGTATTCACCCCGGAACGGCCCATGGGAACATGACGCGCCGGGCGCGCGCCATTGGCGCCCGCGGAGCCCTCGGAACGGGGCATTTCGGCGGAACCGGAATCGCCCGCGGGGCCGGAGGAATCGGCGTCGGCCCGGGATTCGTCATCGCGGCCCTGGTAGGAGACGTCGCGCAACACGGGACCCCGTGACCGGGACGGGCCCGAGGGTCGCGCAGCCCCGGGCGGTCGCACGGCACCCAGGAACGTACCGCGCGCCGTGCGGTGGGGTGCGGGGTCCTCGTCCGGTCGGACGGCTTCCACCACGGCGTCGAGGTCGTCGTGGTTCCAGCCGTCCGGTGACTCCAGGCGCACCACGCGCCAGCCCTTGGGTGCCGTCAATGAGTCCGCGTGCACGGGGCACAGGTCGTACGCGTGCGGTTCCCGCCGCGCGGACAGGGCACCGATCACCGCGGTGGAATCGGAATAGACATAGGTCAGGGTGCACACCGCGTCACGGTTGCACATCTGCTTGGAGCACGTGCGCCGCGGAGTCTCGGGAGCAGCCACGGGGTTCAGCGTCCCCGGCGACGCAGCCTGCGCCGCTCGCGCTCGGACAGGCCGCCCCAGATCCCGAACTTCTCGTCGTTGGCCATGGCGTAGTCCAGGCACTTGCCGCTCACGGGGCACGCCTCGCACACGCGCTTGGCGTCCCGGGTGGACCCGCCCTTCTCGGGGAAGAAGGCCTCGGGATCGGTCTGGGCGCACAGGGCGTCGGTCTGCCACGCGAGCTCGCCCTCGGCGTCACCCTCGCTCACGGAGTACAGCCCGGCCACGGCCTGCCACACGGAGGCGTCCACGCTCTGGACGTCGTGGACCTCGGTGGTGCTCAGGTCTTGGGGGGTGCTCACGGGGGGTTGCGGTTCACGCGGCTTCTTGCGGTCGGAACGCAGGAGCACGTCCCCGGCGACCTCGGGGTGTGCGGCTAGGAAGGCCGTGGCGAGATCGTCCAGTGTGGTCACACCCGAGTCCCCCCGGGCTTGATCCACGGGATCCACGAACCAGTCCACGGGAGCTGCACCCCCGGTCGACCCGGGTTCGTAGTCCTCCCGAGCATCGATCTGGCGGCGTGCGGCCTCTCCCATGTCACTCCTTCCGTCCCACGCGTTCGCTGTTCAAATGTCCTCAACCAGCCCGGTTGCCCCGACCGAAAACGAGTCCGCCACGTAGGGGCGTACACCGTCGATATCCCGGTGGATCCCCTAATTACACGCGTGTAAGTCCTACTGAGTCAAGCCGAGTATCCTGGGCTTCCCGGGTCCACCGGCGCGCCGTCCGGGAACCCGTGGTTCCGTCACATACCCTAAGGAGTTTCCTCGTGGGACGCACACCGACAGACCTGACCCAGGCCCTGCAGACCGTGGCCGAGCGCCCCACCCCCGCTCTGATCTGGCGCGACGGCGCCGAACGGGTCGAGCTGTCCGGGCGGGTCCTCGTGAACTGGGTCGAGAAGGCCGCCGGGCTGCTCGTGGACGAGCTCGACGTCGGCGCCTCCGACGTCCTCACGATTTCCCCCGCGCCGCACTGGCGACTCGTGGTGCTCACGTTCGCGGCGTTACGCGCGGGTGCGCGCGTGGACTTCACGCGTCATCCCGAACCGGATTCGGTGGTCCATGCGTACCCGGAGTCTCACCCTGACGACGACGCCGCGGCCCAGACCCTGCTGGTGGTCGCCGAACCCGCGCTGGCCTTCGAGTGCTCGGGGCCCCTGCCCAAGGGCGCGGTGGACTTCTGCGACGAGGTCCGGGCCCAACCGGACATGTACGGGGGTCTCGAGAACCCGGAACCCGACAGCGTGGCCCTGCCGTCCGGGGTGACCCACGCGGAGGTACTGCCGCGAGCGTTGGAGCTCGCCGGAACCGACGAGGGCACCGTGTACCTGCCGCTCACCGAGGGTTGGGGCGAGAACGCGGCCCTGCGGACCCTGGGGATCATCACGGCCGGTGGGGCGGTGTTGCTGACCGCGCGTCCCGAGGACGCCACGGCCGCTGTCCTGGACCAGGAGCGCGCAACCCGCGGTTGACACCGAAACACGGTGGCGCCTGCACCGGGCCGCGCGACCGGCGGTGGTCCGGCCGGCGTTTGTCTGGTGCAGGCGCCCTGTTCGACGGTCCTCGCGGATCAGGACGCGCGGCGCACGTCCTGCTCGGGAAGGGTGTTCGCCACCGTGTCCTCGGGCCGCGGCGCCGGGTTCCCGTGGTGGGATGCCGGGTCGTCGTGTCGGGGCGTCGTGTCCTCGCGCTGCGGGATCACGGGGATCTGCCCGGTGATGAACGCGAGTTCCTGGTCCGGGCTGCTCGCGAAGTCCGGGTCCTGGTCCAGCTTGGTGCTGAACACCCAGAAGCGGTAGGCGAAGTAGCGGAAGATCGTGCCCAAGATGGTGCCGATGATCGTGCCGGAGATGAAGGACGCGGTCGCGGAGGTCAGGCCCAGGACGTAGTAGCTGACCCCGAGGCAGCCGAGTTCGATCCCCATGCCGATGCCGTTGGCCACCAGGAACTGCACGAGTTCCTTGCGTTTGTCCTCTTGGCGCTTGTCCCGGAAGGTCCACAACCGGTTGGCGACCCACGAGAAGATGATGGCCACGACCGTGGCGACCACTTTGGCCTTGATGTGGCTTTCCGCGAAGTACTGCGTGTGCATGAGTACCCAGACCAGGCCCGCGTTGATGGCGAACGCAGCCGCACCCACGACCCCGAACTTCGCGAGTTCTTTGACGAACAGATTCCACAGCGCGTGTGCGCGATCAAACATTTTGTTCAAGATTCGATCCCAATCTGACGCTCGGGGAAGAGGGATGGGTGGCCGCACCGGCGTGGCCCGCCGCCCACCCGTGACCCGCCACGACACGGATGATGTGGCCTCCGCAGGAAGATTGAGTGCATCGTACTCCGAAATGGCTGAACGTCCGCTGTGGCGCTAGCCTGAAACCGTGAATTCTCCCATTACCGGTCCTGTCATTGGTGTGGTGGGCGGCGGGCAGTTGGCCCGCATGATGGCCCCCGCCGCCGTCGCTCTCGGCGTGGAACTGCGCGTGTTGGCCGAGGGCCCGGAGGTCAGTGCCGTGGCCGCGGTGCGCACGGCACCCACAGGTGACTACACGGATCTCGAGACCCTGCAGCGTTTCGCCGCGGACGTGGATGTGCTCACGTTCGACCACGAACACGTTCCCACCGAGCATCTGCGCGCGCTCGAGGCGCAGGGTGCGGCGGTGCGTCCGGGGCCGTCCGCCCTGGTGCATGCGCAGGACAAGCTCGTGATGCGCCGCGCCGTCGCCGAGCTGGGCTTGCCCAATCCGCAGTGGCAGGAAGTCCACTCCCCGCAGGAACTCGTGGCGTTCGGCGAGCGCGTGGGTTGGCCCGTGATCCTCAAAACCCCGCGCGGCGGGTACGACGGCAAGGGCGTCCTCAAGGTCGACGGCCCGCAGGACGCCGGCACCGGCACCGCCGCCGAGTGGTTCGAACGCGCCACCGGCCAGGACGACGGCGCCGGGTTGCTCGCCGAGGAAGCGGTCGCGTTCTCGCGGGAACTGTCCGCGATGGTCGCGCGCCGGCCCTCGGGGCAGACCGTGACGTGGCCCGTGGTGGAGTCCATCCAGGTGGCCGGGGTGTGCGACGAGGTCATTGCCCCCGCCCCCGGCCTGGATCCCCAGGTGGCCCGCGCGGCACAGGACGCCGCGGTCCGGCTGGCCGAGGAACTGGGCGTGACCGGGGTGATGGCCGTGGAGCTGTTTGAGACCCCCGGGACGGACGCGGGTTTCGCGGTCAACGAGCTCGCCATGCGCCCCCACAACTCGGGTCACTGGAGCATGGACGGATCCGTCACGGGACAGTTCGAGCAGCACCTGCGCGCCGTGCTGGACTGGCCCCTGGGCGCCACGGACGTCGTGGCCGGGGCGGCCGTGATGAAGAACTACCTGGGCGGGGACAACCAGGACCTCTTCGCCGCGTATCCGCAGGCACTGAGCGCGGAACCCCGCGCCAAGATCCACAACTACGGCAAGTCCGTGCGCCCGGGGCGCAAGATCGGCCACGTCAACGTGGTGGGCGGCGCCCACGAGGTGCAGCGGCTGCGGGAGATCGCGACCCACGCGGCGAGCATCCTGCGCGACGGCGAGGACCGCGGGGTGCGACCCACCGACGTGAGCGATGCTCCCGAGCGGCAACCGTGGGGTGCGGTCCCGTCCGGTCAGGACGAGGCCCCGCGCGTGGGTCTCGTGATGGGCTCGGACTCGGACTGGGCCACCATGCGGGCCGCGGCCAAGGCCCTCGAGGAACTCGGGGTCCCGTACGAGGCGGACGTGGTCTCCGCGCACCGGATGCCCACCGAGATGCTCGAGTACGGCCGTACCGCCCACGAGCGTGGCCTGCGGGTCATCATCGCCGGGGCCGGCGGTGCCGCCCACCTGCCGGGCATGCTCGCGTCCGTCACGCCGCTGCCCGTGATCGGGGTGCCCGTGGCGTTGAAGACCCTGGACGGCATGGATTCCCTGCTGTCCATCGTGCAGATGCCCGCGGGGGTTCCCGTGGCCGCGGTGTCGATCAACGGCGCCCGCAACGCCGGTCTGCTCGCCGCCCGGGTGCTGGGATCGGCGTCGGACGCGTCCGGGCAGGACCTGCGGGAACGACTGCGGGACTTCGCACAGGAGCTCTCGGAGGCGGCGCACCGGAAGGGCTCCGCGCTGCGTGACGCCGTGAGCCGCGGAACCGCCTCCCAGGACTGAGCGCCACCCCCTTCGGGGTGCATTGTCGGCCCGGACCCAGGCGGACAAGGCACAATGATCGGGTCGGGATCCGTTCTCCTCTGATGGATCCCGGCCCGGCGGGCCCGCACCCATGGCCCGTCGCAACACCGACTTCCCCTTCAGCACGGAGTTGCACGTGAACGGATCCAGCGACCGGCCCGACAACGCCGCCCCCCATCCCACGGCCACCAAGGCCTACGAGAGCGTGGCGTCGGGCTCCCATACCGCATCGGACGAGCCGCCCGCGGGCGCCACCGCCGAGCGCCACCCGGGCGACGGACCGCGACGATCGCGTTCCCGCGTGGGGGATCCCCTCAGGAGTCCCCGGTTCGCTGCACCCGCCACCCGCACCAAGCGCGCCTGGTGGCTGCTGGGTACCACGTTGCTCGTGCCCGGTTCCGCGCAACTCGTGGCGGGCCGACGCGGCCTGGGGCGGATCGCCGTGCGCGTGACCGCCGTGGTGTGGGCGCTCGTGCTCGCCGCCCTGTTGTTGTGGGTCGTGTGGCGCAGCGCGCTGATCTGGTTGCTGACCAACAGTGTGACCTCCGCGGTGCTCATGTACGGCCTCGTGGCGCTCGCGATCGGGTGGGTGCTGTTGTGGTTCGACACGCTGCGCCTGATCAGACCCGGGTTGCTCGGGGACGGGACGCGCCGGGCCGTGGTGCTCGTGACCGTGCTCGCGATGCTCGTGACCGGAGGGGGACTCGGCTACGCGGCGCACCTGGTCTCCGTGGCCCGCAACGCGGTCTCGGACATCTTCGGCGGGGGCATGCCGTTCGCCCCGGAGGACGGGCGCTATAACATCCTGCTCATGGGCGGTGACGCCGGTGACGACCGCGAGGGCCGCCGCCCGGACTCCATGACGGTGCTCAGCATCGACGCCTCCTCGGGGCAGACGGTCACGATCTCCCTGCCCCGCAACCTGCAGAACGTCCCGTTCTCGGCGGACTCCCCCATGAACTCGGTCTACCCCGAGGGGTTCGATTGCGGGGACGAGTGCATCATGAACGCCGTCTACACGGACGTGATGCAGAACCACAAGGACCTCTACCCGGACGTCGCCGATCCCGGGGCGCAGGCCACCAAGGAGGCCGCCGAGGGCGTCACGGGCCTGAAGATCCAGGCGTACGCGCTGATCGACATGGACGGCTTCGCGTCCCTCGTGGACGCGCTCGGCGGGATCGACATCAACGTGGGTGGCCGCGTACCGATCGGCGGCGGGACCAACCTGGACACGGGGCTGAAGAACCCCATCCTGGGGTGGATCGAGCCCGGGACCCAGCACATGGACGGCTACCACGCCCTGTGGTACGCCCGCTCCCGCGAGGGCGCCACGGACTACGACCGCCAGGCCCGGCAGCGCTGCGTCCAGGCCGCGATGCTCGCGCAGCTGAACCCGGTCGCGGTGGCCACCAAGTTCGACGAGCTCGCGAGCTCTGGCCAGCAGATCCTCGAGACGGACATCCCGCAGTCCTCGATCGGCTCCATGGTCACCGTGGCCACGAAGGCCAAGGACCACGAGCTGCAAGCGTATGCGGCGGGTCCTCCCTACTACGACCAGTCCTTCCCCACCTATCCGGACTACGCGCAATTCCAGTCCGACGTCTCCCGGGTCCTGGCGAACGCGAACGGCGACGACGCCCAGGCCGCCAGGGGCGCGCGCGGCGACGCAGCGGTGTCGTCCGCCGACACGCCCGGCACCGTGGGTTCCCAGGGTGCGGCGCGAACGGGCGGGGTGTCCGCGCTGGGCGGCGGTGCGGGCGTCGGGACGGCCGTGGTCGTGCCCGCCGCGCTCAAGGTACCGGCGCAGGAGCAGTTGTCGCCGAACGGGACGTGCTCGGTCCCCTGACCCGGCACCCCGGACCCGCGCACTCGGTACAGTTGAGGGCGTGGCGAACATCCTGCAGTCCCCCGAATGGGCACGGTTTCAGCAAAGCATCGGACACCGCGTGATCCAGGCGAATGGGCCGGGCTGGCGGTACCTCGCGACCGTCGAGGGCGGGCGCACCGGACGGTACCTGTACTGCCCGTACGGCCCCGAAGCGGACTCCCCGCACACGTTCGACGCCGCTCTGGCGGACCTCACCGCTCAGGCCGAGGCGCACCGGTGCTGGTTCGTGCGCGTGGAGCCGATCAACGGTCACCCGGTGGACGGTCTGGAGACCCCGGAGGCATCGCTCAAGCGGCGAGGCATGAAGCTCGCGCCGCGCCAGGTGCAACCGGGACACACCCAGCTGATCGACCTGCGCAAGGACGCCAAGGACCTGCTCAAGGACATGAAGTCCACCAACCGCAATCTCTACCGCAACATCCACAAGAAGGGCGTGAGCATCGAGCGCTCCGAGGATCCCGCGGACGTGCGGTACCTGCTGACCTTCCTGGACGCGACCGCCAAGCGGCGCAACTTCAATCGGCAGCATGACGACTACCTGCAGGCCGTCGCGGAATCGCTCATGCCCGCGGGTGCCGCGAGCCTCTACCTCGCCAAGCTGGACGGTGAGCCGATCGCGGCCTCGCTCGTGTACGACTCCGAGGACACCCGCACCTACGCGCACGCGGCCACGGACCAGACCCACCGGAAGCTCTCGGCGGGGATCCCGCTCGTGGTGACCATGATCATGGACGCCAAGGAGAAGGGGCTCACGTGGTTCGACCTCTTCGGCACCGCTCCCGAGGGCGCGGGGCCCGAACACGAGTGGTACGGCTTCACGTCCTTCAAGAAGTCCTTCGGCGGCGAGCCCGTGTCCTACCCGGGGACGTGGGACCTGCCGGTCTCCCGCGCGGGCTACACCGCCTACGGTGCGGTGCGTGCGGGCCGTGAGACCCTCGGGGCGGCCCGGGGCAAACTGCGCACCCTGCGCGAGCGTAGGGTGGGCGCATGACTCGCACAGCCCTGATCACGGGTGCCACCGGTGGCATCGGACGTTCCTTCACCCATGCCCTGCACGAGCGCGGCTACGGTCTGATCCTCACGGGCCGCAGCACCGAGAAGCTCACGGAACTGTCCCAGACCGTCACGGGCGGCACCGCGCAGATCGTCGTGGCGGACCTCGGGACCACCGAGGGGATCGACACCATCGTGGACGTGCTGGAACGCAACCCCGTGGACCTGCTGATCAACAACGCGGGCTTCGGCAGTCACGGCGAGTTCGCCCACCTGCACCTGGACCACGAGATCGAGGAGCTCACGGTCAATGTCCGGGCCCTCATGACGCTGACCCACACCGCCCTGGGTGCCATGACCGCCGCGGGGCACGGCGCGATCGTGAACATCGCGTCCGTGGCGGGCTTCCAGCCCCTGCCGTCCATGGCCACGTATAGCGCGTCCAAGGCGTTCGTGGACCGCTTCAGCCTCGCCGTGGGTGTGGAGGCCCGCAAGCACGGCGTACACGTGTTGAGCGTCAACCCCGGTCCCGTGGACACCCAGTTCTTCACGGTCGCCAATGCGCAGGCCATTGAGCTGGGCCGTTCCGCGAATCCGGACGACCTCGTGGCCGCGACGCTCACGGCACTCGACAAGAAGCGGTCCCGGCTCGTGTTCCCGCGCGCGTACTACGTCCTGGATGCCCTCACGGGCGTGCTCCCGCGGTCGCTGGTCGCGCGCGCCGCGAACGTGGTCTCGGGCCGCAAGTAGTCCCACCCCGCGCCGGCAGAGTTCGTCCCGGGCGGGCGGGGCTCGTCGCCCGGGCGGGCAAGTCTCGTCCCGGCCACGCCGTGCGGCCAGGCACGGCCCTCTTCGCGCCGCGCGCCTCGGCTCGCGCGAGTCGTTCACACCGTCCACGGCGTGCGCCGCAGGTCAGGACCCGTTCACCAGCGGGCGGCGTCGCGGACCGCCGCCCGGCCCTCCTCGACGGCGCGACGCAGCAGTCCGGCGGCCGCGCTCTGACGCCGCGAAGCGCTCTGCGTGTCCCCGTCCGTGCTCGGGGTTCCGGTGACCGGTGTGCCGGTGGACTGCGCGGTCCGCTTGCGGCGGGCCAGCGGGCCCGGAAGCATGCCCGTGATCATGCCGCCCCGCGCCGAGCGTGGTGAACGGGTCGCCCCGGAGTCCTTCGATGTACCGCCCGGGAGCTGATCCGCGGAGCGCACCAGATCCGGATCGGCGTCCACCCCGGGGCTCGTCCGGGAGGACGGCGCGGCGTCGTCCTCACGGGAACGCGCTGCGGTAAGACTGTCGGATGGCTCGACGGGCGAGTCCTCGAAAGCCGCGGACCCGGCAGTCGCGTTCCCGGCGCGTGCCGGCTGGGGCACGTTGTGGGGGGCCGCGGCCGACGTCGTCGGCTCGGGTGCGGCGTCGTCGCGGACCGCGGGCTGCTCCGGCAACAGGTCGTCGGGGGCCGCGTTCTTCGAGCGTCTGCCCAGGAACCGGCGCCGGGTCTTCTCCACACGGCCGGCCACCTGGAACTCGCCGAGCAGCGGGTACTCCCACGTGCCGGGGGCCTCGTGCTCCTCGGTCGCGAGCTCGCGCAACACCATGGGTTGCGAGGGCCGGTCGGGGTCCCCCGCGAGCACCTTGTGCACCTGGCGCTGCTGCAGTTGGACCAGGCCCGTGAGCAGGAGGGCGTCGTCCACGCCCAGCTGGCGGGCACGATCGGTGAAACCCAGCCGGTAGATCATGGCGGATTCCCCGGTGTGCACGAACCACAGGTACCCCAGGGCGGTCTCCGTCCCGTCCTCGAGGTGCTCGGTGGCCACGAGGAACACGGAGTTCTCCCCCACGGCGCGTAACAGTTCACGGATGTACTCACTGCGCAGACCCACGTTGGACAGATCGCGGTCCGAGGCGCGCACCCGGCGCACCCGCACGCCGGAATCACGCAGCCCGGCGCGGCAGCGCTGCAGCGTGTCGTCCGACAACCGCTTGGACAGCTCACCCTCGGTCTCGCCCAGTCGCACCACGAGGTGACGCGGTCCGGCCTCCCCCTTGCGGGGCTTGTCCGCGCGGCGGTAGCCCGCGCCGGTGAGCAGCTCGGTGAGTTCGGGGGTGGCGTCGGTGTCCGGGCTCACCCGTAACACGGCGGCCTCGTGTGCCGTGCGGGCGTGGTCCTGCAACGCGGCCAGGACCTCCGTGAGGTGGCGCGGATTATTGACGTGCAGGGACCGGGCGTCCACGACCGTGTGCAGGTCCTCCCGCAGGATCACCAACTGGCTGTAGCCCACGGTCTGCTGACCCCGATCCACGGCCACGCGTTCGACCCTGGCGTCCTGCGCGGTCAGGGCCTCGGCGTCACCGATGCCCCACAGCAATTCGGGGTGTCCGCCCGTGACACGGACCCGGGCGTCCCAGGTCTTCCGATTTCCGCAGGGGGTCACGCTCAGCGCCACGGGGTTTCCTCTCCTCAGGCCCACAACGCGTTCCAGCATAGCCGGGCACACACCGCGCGCGTGCCCTCCCCGACCGGGGTGAACACGCGCGCGGTGTGTAGAGAGTGTCGGGGATCAGCCCTGGTTGCGCTCGTACTTCTCCCACTTCTTGGCCAGGTGCTCGGCCTCGACCATGCGCACCGTGCCCGAACGCGAACGCATCACGATGGACTGGGTGGTGATGGTGCGCCCGCGGTAGCGCACACCGCGCAGCAGGTCGCCGTCGGTGATGCCCGTGGCGGCGAAGAAGCAGTTGTCGGACGTCACGAGCTCGTCCGTGGTGAGGATCCGATCC
Source organism: Kocuria sp. CPCC 205297 (assembly GCF_040981035.1). Lineage (NCBI taxonomy): Bacteria > Bacillati > Actinomycetota > Actinomycetes > Micrococcales > Micrococcaceae > Kocuria > Kocuria sp. CPCC 205297. The sequence goes on from NZ_JAVKPY010000001.1 coordinate 208,136, forward strand.
ACGTCGAGTCCTGCGGCGGCGGCCTTCTCCCGCTCGGCGTCGTCCGTGGGGGCCAGCCGGCCCTGGATCACACCGCCGGTGGCCTTGACGGCGCACGCGGTCACGATGCCCTCGGGCGTGCCGCCGATGCCCATCATGATGTCCACGCCGGTGCCCTCACGGCACGCGGCGATCGCCCCGGCGACGTCCCCGTCGAGGATCATGCGGGTGCGGGCACCGGTCGCGCGGATCTCGTCCACGAGGCCCTGGTGGCGGGGGCGGTCCAGGACGCACACGGTGACCTGGTTGGCCTTGACACCCTTGGCCTTGGCCACGAGGTGCACGTTCTGCTTGACAGGCAGGCGCAGGTCCACGAGATCGGCGGCCTCGGGGCCCACCACGAGCTTGTCCATGTAGAACACCGCGGAGGGGTCGAACATGGAGCCGCCGTCCGCCACTGCGATCACGGCTAGCGCGTTGTTCATGCCGAGAGCGGTGAGCCGGGTGCCGTCGATGGGGTCCACGGCGACGTCCGAAGCCGGGCCCTTGCCGTCGCCCACCTGTTCGCCGTTGAACAGCATGGGGGCCTCGTCCTTCTCGCCCTCACCGATCACCACGGTGCCGTTGAAGTCCACGGTGGAGAGGAACGAACGCATGGCGTCCACGGCCGCGCCGTCCGCGCTGTTCTTGTCACCGGCGCCCACCCAGTGGCCACCCGCGATCGCGGCGGCCTCCGTGACCCGCACCAGTTCCAAGGCCAAATTCCGGTCCGCCACATTGCCCGCTCTGCTCTGCTGGGTCGCTTCTGCCACGTTGTTCCTCACATTCGAGTTTCGGGTCGCCCCGGTGGCCGCCTGCCGGGCCCGGCGGCACCACCATGACACGTACGTCCAGCATATCCTCGGGTTCCCAGGATTGGGCCGGTCCCCGGGAGCACGGCACAATGGGTTCGTGAGTTCTTCCGCTTCCGGTCCCGGTGCCGGGTCCTCCCCCGATCCCCGCGACGCGCACGCCGCGCCCGCCTCCGCCGCGGCCGACGACGCCGCCACCCCGGACGCGGATCAGGCGCCGGTCCCGCAGCTCACCCGCAAGCAGGCCTCGCGGATCAACGCACCCATCCGCGGCATGGTCATCTCCATGCTCGTGCTCATCCTCCTGTTGTTGCCGTTTTTGTGGTTGCAGCCCAAGCCCGATGCCCAGCCCTACCGAGCACACGTGGACGTGAGCGAGGAGGCGCGCTTTGCGGGTGACCAGGCCCCGTTCACCCCCGTGGCCCCGGCGTTGGGGGACGGGTGGAGCGCCAACTACGCGCGCTGGGAGGCGCAGTCCCAGGACGGCGTCCCCCTGTGGAACGTGGGTTTCCTCTCCCCCGGTTACCACCTGGTGGACATGGCGCAGACCGCCCGGTCCAATCCCACGTGGCTCGCGCAGCGCACCCAGCTGATCCCGCCCACGGACGAGCGCACGGTCAATGGGATCACATGGCAGATCCATCACCGTGACGCCTCGGGCAAGCAGGACGAGTTCACCGCGTGGGTCGGTGAGCTCAAGGACTCCACGGTGGTGCTCAGCGGCCAGGCCCCAAGCGCCGAGTTCGAGCACGTCGCGGGGGCCGTGTCCGGGCAGTGACGCCGGGCAGCGGGACCGGGCGCAGCGACGTCGTCGAACCGAGGTCCCGGAACCGGGGCTAGTCTAGGACCCGAGCGAGCCGACCCGGCCCAGCCGTCGTGCCTTCGAGATTTGGAGATCAGCGTGAGCACTCAGCCGTCTGCCGTGGAAAACACACCCCGCACCCCGTTGGGGGCCTGGCGGAAACTGCGGGAGGGCAACGCCCGGTTCATCTCGGGTGACACCCTGCACCCCCACCAGGACGCCCAGCGCCGCAAGGACCTCGCGCAGTCCCAGAAGCCGTTCGCGGTGATCTTCGGGTGCTCCGACTCCCGCCTGGCCGCGGAGATCATCTTCGATCTCGGGCTCGGCGACGCCTTCGTGATCCGCACCGCGGGCCAGGTGATCGACAACGCCGTCCTGGGCACGCTCGAGTACGCGATCGAGGTCCTCGGCACGCCGCTGATCATGGTGCTCGGCCACGACTCGTGCGGCGCCGTGACCGCGACCAAGGCCTCCGTGGAATCCGGGGAACTGCCCCGCGGTTTCCAGCGGGACCTCGTGGAGCGCATCACGCCGTCGGTGCTCGAGGCCCGGAGGCAGGGCCACACGGACCTACAGGACATGGTCGTGGAGCACACCAAGCAGACCGCGGCGCGCATGCTCGACCAGTCCGCGGCGATCTCCGGCGCGGTCTCCCGGGGCGAAGCCGCCGTGGTCGGCGTGTTCTACCACCTCTCGGACGGCCAGGCGGACCTCGTCTACAGCAACGACCCGGCGTTCCGGGACGCGTGAGTCCCCCTCCCGGATCTCACCTCCCATGCCCTGCTGAATGACGACGACGCCGCGCGCTCCCGGGCACACGGCGTCGTCGTCCTCCGCATCGCGGTAGTACGGCGACCGCGAAGGCTGACGACGGGGCCGTGGGCCTAAACTGTGGGCCATGGCAGAAAACACCGAGTACCGCATCGAACACGACACCATGGGTGAGGTCCGCGTCCCCAAGAACGCGCTCTACCGAGCCCAGACCCAGCGCGCCGTGGAGAACTTCCCGATCTCCGGCACCACCCTGGAACGCGAGCACATCAAGGCGCTCGCGCAGGTGAAGAAGGCCGCCGCCACGGCCAACGAGGAACTGGGTGTCCTCGACGCCCAGCGCGCCCAGGCCATCCGCGACGCCGCGGACGCCGTGGCCTCTGGCCAGTACGACGAGCACTTCCCGATCGACGTCTTCCAGACCGGCTCGGGGACCTCCTCCAACATGAACACCAACGAGGTGCTCGCGACCCTGGCCACGCGCTCCCTCGAGTCCGAGGGCGTGGAGGTCCACCCCAACGACCACGTCAACGCGTCCCAGTCCTCCAACGACGTGTTCCCCACCTCGGTGCACGTGGCCGTGACCAACGCGCTGATCAACGACCTCAAGCCGGCCATGGACGTGCTCGCGATCTCCCTGGAGAAGAAGGCCTCGGAGTTCAAGGACGTCGTGAAGTCCGGGCGCACGCACCTCATGGACGCGACCCCCGTGACCCTGGGTCAGGAGTTCGGCGGCTGGGCCGCCCAGGTGCGCTACGGCATCGAGCGCATCGACGCGTCCCTGCCGCGCGTGGCCGAGGTGCCGCTGGGCGGCACGGCCGTGGGTACCGGGATCAACACCCCGGACGGCTTCTCCGCGCGTGTGATCGAGCTGCTCTCCGAGGAGACCGGTCTGCCCCTCACGGAGGCCCGCAACCACTTCGAGGCGCAGGCCAACCGCGACGGGCTGGTGGAGGCCTCAGGACAGTTGCGCAACATCGCGTACTCGTACATGAAGATCATGAACGACATCCGCTGGATGGGTTCCGGGCCGAACACGGGCCTGGGCGAGCTGCACATCCCCGACCTGCAGCCGGGATCCTCGATCATGCCGGGCAAGGTCAACCCCGTGATCTGCGAAGCAACCATCCAGGTGGCCGCCCAGGTGATCGGCAACGACACCACCGTGGCGCTGTCCTCCACCAACGGCGCGTTCGAGCTGAACGTGGGCATCCCCGTGATGGCCGCGAACCTGCTCGAGTCCATCCGTCTGCTCGCCAACTCCTCCCGCGTGGCCGCGGAGAAGATGGTGGACGGGCTGCAGGCCAACGAGGATCGCTGCCGCTTTCTGGCCGAGGCCTCCCCTTCGATCGTGACCCCGCTGAACAAGGCCATCGGCTACGAAGCCGCCGCGAAGATCGCCAAGCACGCCGTGGCCAACAAGGTCACCGTGCGCGAGGCCACCATCGAGCTCGGCTACGTGGACGGCGAGAAGCTCACCGAGGAGCAGCTGGACAAGGCCCTGGACGTCACCACGATGACCGGCAAGCACTGATCCGCTCGTCCCGTAGGGCGCTCACCGGCCCCCGGTGAGCGCCCCGGGAAACAGGGGCGTGCTCGCGGCACCCCGTCAACGGCAGAACTCGGCCACCCGTTCACCGGGTGGCCGAGTTCTTCGTCGCGGCGGGGACCTCCTGACCGCCGAGCGGTCGGGGAGGTCCTACGGAAGGTCACGCCTTCCGGGGTGAGGAGGCCGCGCACCGGGAGACCCCGGTGGCGCCGGCCACGGCGCAGGAACGCTGCGCCCGTGCCACGGTTCGAGCACCCGCACCCGGGTGTTCCCCCACCGCCCCGCTGATGCGCGACATAGCCCGAGGCGCTCCCGCGTTCCCGCGGCCGCTCAGATGCACGTGGAACTGCGGCGCCGTGGTCCCCGCATGGGACACGGTGGGCTCACGATCGGACGGGGTAAGTGTGCGAATGCTCACGGGCTCCATCATGTCATGTGCGGGGCGATCGCGCGGCGGCGCGGGACCGAGCGGCCGCGGGGCCCTCGTGGGACGCCGCACGCACCGGTGTTCCGTTGCCCACAGATCTCTTTGACCGCAAGGATCCGGGACTATCCTGGGTGGCAGAGACATTCGTGATGCCAGCCCGGGTGCTCCCGCGGCGGGCCGTTCCCCCGAGGAGACAGTGTGAAACTTGCAGAGCAGATCGTCCAGCAGCTAGTGGAAGCAGGTGTGGAACGGATCTACGGCGTGGTGGGCGACAGTCTGAACCCCATCGTGGACGCCGTGCGCCGCACCGGCGGCTCCGCCAAGGGTGGGATCGACTGGGTGCACGTGCGCCACGAGGAGGCCGGTGCGTTCGCAGCGAGCGCCGAGGCTCAGCTGACTGGCAAGCTCGCCGTGTGTGCGGGCTCCTGCGGGCCGGGCAACCTGCACCTGATCAACGGGCTCTACGACGCCAACCGCTCCGGTGCGCCCGTGCTGGCGATCGCCTCCCACATCCCCTCGCAGTACATCGGCTCCGAGTACTTCCAGGAGACCCACCCGGACCGGATCTTCACCGAGTGCTCCGTGTACTCGGAGCTGGTGAGCACCCCGCAGCAGTGCCCCGCCGTGGTGAGCTCCGCGATCCAGTTCGCCGTGACCAGCCCGGGCGTCTCCGTGGTCACGCTGCCGGGCGATCTCGCGGACTCGGACGCCGCTGTGGAAGCCCGCCCGTTCGCCGTGCCGGCACCGAGCGCCGTGGTCCCCTCAGACGAGACGGTCGAGCGCATGGCCCAGGCCCTGAACTCGGCCAAGAAGGTCGCGATCTTCGCGGGCATCGGCGTGGCCGGCGCCCACGACGAGGTGATTGCCCTCGCAGACACCTTGAAGGCGCCCGTGGGCCACTCGCTGCGCGGCAAGGACCAGATCCAGTACGACAACCCGTTCGACGTGGGCATGACCGGGCTGCTGGGCTACGGCGCCGCGGCGGAGGGGCTGCACGACGCGGACGTGATGGTCATGCTCGGCACGGACTTCCCGTACGACCAGTTCCTCCCGGACGTCACCACCATCCAGGTGGACACCGATCCCACCGTGATCGGGCGCCGGACCGGCGTGGACATCCCCGTGCACGGTGACGTGAAATCCACGATCCTCAAGCTGCTGCCCGAGCTCACGGTCAAGTCCGACCGCTCGTTCCTGGACAAGACCCTGGCCAAGCACGACAAGCTCATGAACAAGGCCGTGGGTGCGTACACCCGCAAGGTCGAGAAGATCACGCCTATCCACCCCGAGTACGCCGCGTCCATCCTGGACCAGGTGGCCGCCGAGGACGCCGTGTTCACCGCGGACACCGGTATGTGCAACGTGTGGAGCGCCCGCTACATCAACCCGCTCGGCACTCGTCGCATCCTGGGCTCCTACCTGCACGGGTCCATGGCCAACGCCCTGCCGCAGGCGATCGGCGCACAGCTGGCCCATCCGGGACGCCAGGTCATCTCGATGTCGGGCGACGGCGGGCTTTCCATGCTCATGGGCGAGCTGCTGACGCTGGCGACCTACAACCTGCCCGTGACCGTGGTGGTGTTCAACAACTCCACGCTGGGCATGGTCAAGCTGGAGATGCTCGTGGACGGGCTACCGGACTTCGGCGTGGACGTGCCCCAGGCGAACTACGCGCAGATCGCAACCGCCATGGGCATGCAGGGCATCCGGGTGGAGAAGCCCAAGGACCTCGAGTCCGCGTTCACCACCGCACTCGCCCACCAGGGCCCGTCCGTGGTGGAGGTCATCACCGACCCCAACGCCCTGTCCATCCCCCCGGAGATCAAGAAGGACCAGGTCTTCGGCTTCGCCACAGCGATGTCCCGCATCGTGCTCAACCGCGGCGTCGGTGAGGCCGTCTCCATGGCCCGCTCCAACCTGCGCAACATCCCGCGCGGCTGACCGGCGGCCGTCGTCCTCACGACGGCGCACGCGGAGGGGGACCCGATGGCACGCTGCCACCGGGTCCCCCATTGCCGTAGCCGGACCACACCGCGCCGGTGCTGCCGGGTGCCGCGAGGCCCCGGAAGCGTGTGACCCGGACCATATAGGATCACGGGAGCAGTGACCCTGTTCGCTCCCGTCAGGATTGGAGGCGGTGTCCCATGACCGCCGAGGACCCCTGGCCGCCCACCGACCCCGGGCGGCGTCGGCACCTGCTCGCCAACCTGGCGCACGGCTACTCCGTGGAGGGCGCCTCCAAAATCTCCCTGGGCAAGCGGTCCGGGCTCTCCCGGTTCCAGGTGGCCCGCCGACCGGGACGCCCTGGGCCGGGCCGTTCCCCGGGAGATCACGCGGGTGCCCCGGGACGGGGACACCCTCGGAATCTCCTGGTCCGGCGCCCTGCAGCACGCGGTGAAGCACCTCCCCGAGCTGCCGCACAACGATATCGTCCAGCTCGCCGGTGCCCTGCGCACGGACGACACCACGGAGAAAGAGTCACCGCGCCTGTTCGCCGAGCTTCGCAGCCGCACCGCGCGGCCCCTGTGGGCGCCCCTCGTGGTCGACCAGCCCGCGGCCCTGAAGAAGTCTCCCGAGATCGACGTAGCGCTGAGACGGGCGGACTCGCTCGACGTCGCCGTGCTCGCCATCGGCGGGTGGTCGCCGGACACCTCGACCGTGTGGCCGCGTGTGAGCGAGGACCTGGCCCGGGCGGCGGCGCGGGCTGGAGCGGTGGCGGAGATCTCCAGCCTCCTCCTTGACGAGTCCGGCCACGAGCTGGACACTCCAATCGCTGGGATGGTCGTCTCGGCAAGCGTCGCGCAGGTGCGCTCGGCCCACCACAGGATCGGGGTCGCCTCGGGAGCGGAACGGGCCCCCGCCGTCCTCGCCGCGGTGCGGGGGGGGCTGGTGAGCCACCTCGCGTGCGACACGGCCCTGCGTGACGAGGTGGAACAGCTTCTGCGCGCCAGTGCACCGCCCCGCGAGGACTGAACCGCCGGGCGCTCCCACCGGCACCCGCCGTTCCCGCTGTCGGTCCGCTCCCGATCGGCACGATCGTTCACCGGCCGTTTCCTCGCCCTCAGAGCGGACACCATGACCAGCACGGTCGTCGGCATCGACTCCCCCAGTCCTGCAAGGTGCCGGTCGTGGACACGGCCACCGGCCGGACCGTGACCTCGGCCAGCGCGCCGCACCCGGACGGCACGAACGAGGACCCCGCCGCGCGACGCGCTGCGTGCGGCGTGGGGCGTGGGGCGAGGCGGGCGTGGCCGAGCACGACGACGTCGTGGGCGTCCCCGTCGCGGGCCAGCAGCACGGCATGGTCGCGGTGGACGGGGACGGGAACCCCGTCCACGACGCCCTACTGTGGAACGACATCCGCAGAGACCCCCAGGCCACCCGCATGATCGAAGAGCACGGGATCCAGTGATGGATGAATCAGCTGGTCATGGCCCCGGTCCCGTCCATGACGCTGTCCAAGCTCGCGTGGCTGCGGGAGAACGAACCGCAGGCCGCCGCCCGCGTGGAGCGTGTCATGCTCCCCCACGACTGGCTGACGTTGATGCTGTGTGGAGAGTTCACCACTGACCGCTCCAGCGCCTCCGGGCGGCTGGGCGGGATGACGCGCGCGTCGATGACCCGCGAGAACCTAGCGCGCTCCGCGGTGCTGTCCGTGGCGGACTCCCTGGCGGACTGCCTGGATATCCTGCGCGGCGTGGACGTGGTCCAGCACGTCCTGCTGATCGGCGGAGGGGCGAAGTCCGAGGCGCTGTGCAGCGTCTTCCCGGACACCCTCGGCATGCCCGTGGCGGTGCTGGAGACCGGCGAGTACGTGGCGCTCGGCGCCGCCCGCCAGGAGGCGTGGGCCGCGGGCGAGTTCCCGCGGTGGTCACGCTCCGCCAGCCGGGAGCTGCGTCCCTCCGACGACGCCGGTGTGCGCGAGTTCCGCCGCCGCTACGGCCTGGTACGACGGGCCACGGAGGCCGAACTGGCCTGAGCCACCGGTGCCCGACGGCTCCCTGGAGGGGCGGGTGATCTGCTTCCGCGCCCCCCTCGCCCCGGGTGCACCGCCGGGGCGTCTCACGTGCCCGATTCTTTCGGCGCGGCCGTGACGTCAGCACTCGAAGCCCGTGCGCCCCGTGAACTCCAGTGCGGCCCGTAGCCGGTCGGCCTGGTGCTCCGGCATGGGAGGCAGCTCATCCACCGGGTACCAGCCCACGGCGAGGGACTCGTCGTCCGCCACCCGCGCCTCGCCGGAGACGTAACTGCACAGGAACGTGTGGTCCAGGAACTGGCAGCGGTCCCCGTTGGGGAATTCGACGACGTCCCCGGCCTTGACCCGCACGAGGTCGTCCACCGTGACCTCCACGCCGGTCTCCTCGAGGCACTCGCGGCGGGCGGCGACCCCGGGGTCCTCCCCCGGTTCCACGATCCCGGTGATCAGACCCCAGTTCCCGTTGTCCGCGCGCCGCCCCAGCAGCACCCGGCCCTCGTGCAGGACCACGGCGGTGCACCCGGGCAACCACAACAGGTCGTGATCGATCTTGCGGCGCAGGTGGGCGATGAACTCGGGAACGGGCACGGGTGTCTCCTCCTGGGTGGGTACGACTGCGCGGGCGGCGTTCACAGGAACGCCACGACACCCAAGCTTCCCACGATCATGAACGGCCCCAGGGGGATGCGACTGCTCGCCCGGGCGCGGCGCAGGATCAGCAGTACGGCGCAGAACAGCCCGGCCAGCACGAACGTGGCCGCGAGCGCGAGCACCGTATGGGTCACGGACGAGAATCCTGTGAGCAGCCCCAGGACCCCCGCGAGCCGCACGTCCCCCATTCCCATGCCGGCGGGGTTGATCAACCGCAGGGCCAGGAAGAGTCCCTTCATGATGAGCAGACCCCACAGCATCCACCACAGGCGCACGGTGTCGTGGGCGAGGACGGCGGAGGCGCCCAACAGGAGGACGGTCACGGGATACAGCGGGCGCACCACCCGCCCCGGCAGGCGGTGGTATCGGATGTCGGTGGCGGCGAGCCACACTCCTGTGCATGCGAGCACCATGACGGCCAGGGCGCAGGCCACCGCGGCCAGCTGTGCGCCGACCGTGGCTTCCTGCAGGTGCGCCCCCACGAATCCGCCGATGCCCGCAGTGTCGGGCTGAAGCATGAACTCATCCTAGGCACCCCGCTGTGGTGCGGGTCATGAACGGCGGCCCATGTGGAGCACGGGTTCGTAGACTGGGCCCATGATCGCTCCCTGGCAGAACAGGCCCGCCCGATCAACCGTGTCCGAGGAGTCCTTCGCCGCGCTGTGCCGGTCCTCCCCGTGGCGTTGGGACACGGTGCGGTTCACGCTGTACTGGGTGAGCGAGGATCCGGACACCGCCGCCCACCCCGTGCGCGTGTGGCTGCGCCGGCCCTCCGATGTGCGCGTGGAGACATTGCAGGGCGACGTGCTGTACGCGAGTACGTCCCTCGAACGCTCCCGGGACGACTTCTACGTCACGGACACGTCCCGCTCCTGGTTGCTGCCTCCCGCGCTCGTCTCACCGGTCTACGACGACGACGGCCTCGTGCTCCGCCGCCCCGAGGCTGCCTACGGGGACCCGATCTTCGGGGGCGGGCGCTGGCAGGCGATCCTGGACCCCGTGGAATGCGTGGGCCCCGCGCCCACCCCGCCCTACCTCCCGGAGCAGCGCCCCTCGCAGTTGTCCTCTGTGGTGGCCGGGGCCTTCGCCAAACGCCGGGTGTGGTGCGCGACCGTGGAGCCCAGCGTGCGCTACCGGCCCGTGACCGCGAACCACCCGCTCGCCCCGGGTCCCACGCGGATCGCGGTGGACACCGCGACCGGCGTCTGCGTCTACTCCCACGTGCTGCGCGGACCGTACGCGGGTCAGGGCCACCGACTCGTGATCGAGGCGGTGGACGAATACCAACTGGACGACCTGTTCACGCAACAGGACTTCAACCTCACGGACGTCTCCCGTCACGTGCCATGGCCTGTGCTCCCGGCCTGAGCCGCCGCCCGTGATCCGCACCGGGCGGATTCCCCAGGGGCCGCGCTTCTCGGGTGTCCAGGGCGCGCAGCCCGTTCGGACCTGACGACGACGCCGCGGGCTCGGGACGACCAGGCCGGGCGGGGGACGACGCCGCCCTCCCGGCCCGGCGTCGCCGGGTCACACGTCCTGGCGCTCGAGCAGGTCGGTCACGAGGGCCGCGATGGGTGAACGCTCGGAGCGCGTGAGGCTCACGTGCCCGAACAACCGCTGACCCTTGAGCGCCTCGACCACGGCCATGATGCCGTCGTGACGTCCCACCCGCAGGTTGTCCCGCTGGGCGACGTCGTGGGTGAGCACCACCTTGGAGTTCTGCCCGATCCGGGACAGGGCGGTGAGCAACACGTTGCGTTCGAGCGACTGCGCCTCGTCCACGATGACCCACGCGTCGTGCAGGGACCGCCCGCGGATGTGGGTCAGGGGCAGCACCTCGAGCATCCCGCGCGCCACGATGTCGTCCACGACCGCGGGTGAGACCACGGAGGACAGCGTGTCGAAGACCGCCTGACCCCACGGGTTCATCTTCTCCTCCTCGGTGCCGGGGAGGTAGCCCAGGTCCTGGCCACCCACCGCGTAGAGCGGACGGAACACCATGATCCGGCGGTGCTCCCGGCGTTCCAGAACGGCGTCGAGCCCGGCGCACAGCGCGAGCGCGGACTTGCCCGTTCCCGCGCGACCGCCCAGCGAGACGATGCCCACGGCGGGGTCGGTCAGCAGGTCGATGGCCAACCGCTGTTCGGCCGAGCGTCCCTGCACCCCGAACACATCCCGGTCCGCGGCGACCAGGCGCGCCTGCCCGTCCGGTTCGGTCCGGGCGAGAGCGCTGCCCGCGGACGAGCGCAGGACCAGACCCGTGTTCACGGGAAGCTCCCGGGCGCCCGGCACTTCCGTGCGGCCCTCGGCGTAGAGGCCGGAGACGACGTCTTCCGCGACGTCCAGATGGGCCACGCCCGTGTACGCGTCGTCACCACCGATCCACTCACCGCGGTACTCCTCCGCGGCGAGTCCCAGGGCGGAGGCCTTGAGCCGCATGGGCAGGTCCTTGGACACCACACACACGTCGTGGCCCTCGCCGGAGAGGTTCGCGGCCACGCTCAGGATGCGTGAATCGTTGTCCCGCAGCCGGAAGCTCTGGGGCAGCACCGTGTCCGCGACGTGGTTGAGTTCCACCTGCAGGCACCCGCCGTCCGCAAGGTCCACGGGCCGGTCCAGGCCGCCGTGGGTCACGCGGAGGTCGTCCAGCAACCGCAGCGCCTTGCGCGCGAAGTACCCCAGTTCCGGGTCGTGGCGCTTGGCCTCGAGCTCGGTGATCACCACCACGGGCAGCACCACGCGGTGCTCGGCGAAGCGGAACACGGCGCGCGGGTCCGAGAGCAGCACGGACGTGTCGATCACGTACGTGCGCACACCGGCCGCGGAGCCGTCCTCCTCGAGCGCGCCGGATCGGACGGGGGTTACGGGGGTGTCGATGCTCATGGGGCCCTTTCACTGCGGAGTCCTTGGCCGGTGTGTCCGGCACCTCTCACGCTAGGGAGGTCGATCAAGGGTGGCGCGCCCCACCGGTGAACGGCGCGTGAACATCCGCCACGGGCCCGTGAGCGGGACCGGTAGGGCTGGCTCAGCCCCCGAATCGGCGCTGACGGCGCGCGTAATCGCGCAGGGCCCGCAGGAAGTCGACCCGGCGGAAGTCCGGCCACAGCGCTTCGCAGAAGTAGAACTCGCTGTATGCGGACTGCCACATCAGGAAGCCCGAGAGGCGTTGTTCGCCGGAGGTGCGGATCAGCAGGTCGGGATCGGGTTGCCCGCGCGTGTAGAGGTGTGCGGAGATGTCCTCCACGCTGAGCTCCTGCGCCATTTGCGCGAGCGACGCACCGCGGGCGTCGGCGTCGGTGAGCACCTCGCGTACCGCGTCCACGATCTCCTGCCGCCCCCCGTACCCCACGGCGATGTTCAGGTGGGGGCCGGGATTGTCCACCGTGCGCTGTGCGCTGTTCAGCAGTTGCTCCTGGAGCTTCTCCGGGAGGGTTCCCAGGGCACCCACGGGCTGGATCCGGCAGATCCCTTCCTCCTGCAGCTCGCACATGAGGTTGGTAATGATCTCCAGCAGGGCCGTGAGTTCCTCGCGCGGACGGTTGAGGTTCTCGGTGGAGAGGATGTAAAGGGTGACCACCTGGATGTTCAGCTCGTGGCACCAGCGCAGGAACTCCACGATCTTGCGTGCGCCCGCCCGGTGGCCCTCCTCCGTGGTGGCCCCGAACTGGCGCGCCCACCGGCGGTTGCCGTCCACGAGCACACCCACGTGATGCGGCAACTCGTCCGCGGTGAGGGTGCGCGCCAAGCGGTGTTCGTAGAAGGAATACATGACACGGGGAAGTTTCACAGCGTCATTCCTCCCCTGAGTCGGCCCGGTCCACACGGATTCACACCCCTAAACTACCTGTAGGGCAGACCCAATCCAGTAGCACCTCCGAGCTCCGTGTCCGCGGGGCACCCATGAGAGGCAGTGGTGTCCACCATGTCAGACGAACGCACCGAGAAGCGCACCGTTCCCGGCCCGGTGACGATCGTGCGTCACACGCGTAACGGTCCCCTCACGGTGGAGAAGAAACCGTCCTGGCGCGGGTGGATCCACGCGGGCTTCAGCCCGGTGGCCGCGGTGCTGGGTGTGGTGGCCATCGTCGTGGCACCCACGGTGGAGCTGCGTCTCGCATGTCTGGTCTACACCATCACGGCGATCATGCTGTTCGGTACCTCGGCCGTATACCACCGCTTCTACTGGGGCGCGCGCATGAACGCGGTGCTGCGGCGGATGGACCATTCGAACATCGCCCTGATCATCGCCGGGACGTACACGCCCCTGGCCGTGAGTTTCCTCCCGGTGCGGGGCGCCACGATCCTGCTCGGCGTGATCTGGACGATCGGTGCCCTGCTCGTGATCTTCCGTGTGTTCTGGATGAGCGCGCCGCGATGGCTCTACACCCCGCTCTACGTGATCATGGGGTGCCTGGCCCTGCTCTACCTCCCGGCGTTCTTCGCGGTGAACGTCCCCGCGACCGTCCTGCTGATCTGCGGCGGCGTGTTCTACATCGCCGGCGCGGTGTGTTATGCGACCAGGCGCCCCCGGTTGCTCCCGGCGACGTTCAGCTTCCACGAAGTCTTCCACGCGTGCACGATCGGCGGCTTCGTCTGCCACTACATCGCGATCATGTTCGCGATGTTCGCCGCGTGAGCGATTTGCGACGCCCCGGTCAGAGATCCGACGGCGCTCGGCGTGCGGGGACCGCTCGGCGCGGTGACGTCTGCGTCGTCCACGCGATGCCGACGACGACGCAGCGCCCCGGTGCGCTCAGCCCCGCTCCGCGCGGATCCGGGTGACGAGTGCGCTCACGTCCGGCATGGAATGGACGGGAAGTTCGCAGCGTCCGTCCCGGCACAACCACACCGTGTAGCCGGGTTCCGATGCCGCAGGAACCCCGTACGGCGCCGCATTCCCGTCCAGGACCAGGACATCCATCACGCGTGCCGCACCGACCGCGTCGAGCGTCTCGCGCCACTGCTCGGCGCTCGTGTCCACGACCTGCAACAGGGCCGGGGGGTGCTCGTCGGCCAGCACGGCCGACACCATGCCCCCGGCCGTCGTGGGGGCCTTGAGGACCACCCCGGTCGCGGGCGCGGTCACGGCGTCGACCACCTCCCGGGTCTGGCGCTCACCGATCGTCGGTTGGGACAGCTCCGTGAGCCACCGGGAGAGCACCGCGGAACTGGACGCGGCGACGTCGTCGAACGGCTCCGCACGGCCCGTGGCCCCGGCCGCCGCGAGGGTGGGGTCCACCTCAGCGGACTCGAGCACGGTACTCCCGCGCACAAAACGCTTCACGGCGACCTCGGCGAGCGCGCGGCTGCGCTCGTACCACGCGGTCTCGCCCGTGGCCCGGTACAGCGCGAGCAGCCCGGCGCCGAAGCGCGCGTAGTCCTCGAGCTGGCCCTCGTGGGGGTCCACGACGCCGCCGCGTGACGTGCGCGTGATGCGTCCGGTGGCGGAGTCCCGGTGCCGTTCCCACAGGAAACCGGCGGCCGTGGCGGCCAGCTCGACCCACTCGGGGTGCCCCAGCAGCACACCCGCGTCCGCGAGTCCCGTGAGCGCCATGCCGTTCCAGGCCGTGACGATCTTGTCGTCCAGGTGGGGCGCCGTGCGCGTGATCCGCCGCTGCCACAGCTCCTGCCGTACGGACTCGTCCAGGATCCCCGTGACCGCACCCGCCTCACCCCAGGCCGCCGTGGCCGGCGCGGGGCGACCCCCTGCGGGGCTTCCGGCGTGACCCGAGAACGTGTAGTAGGCGCCCTCACGTTCGGCATGCGGCTCGTCGGACGCGGGATCGCTGTCCGCGTCGAGGGATGCGGCGAACGCGCCCTCGGGGGTGATCATCTCCCGTTCGAGCCACTCGACCAGCAGCTCTGCGGCCCGGCGGTAACGGGCCGCGCGAGTGGCGTCCGTGCCGGTGCGTTCCAGCAGCGCCACGGTGCGCGCCAGCACGCCGAGCAGCTGGGCGTTGTCGTAGAGCATCTTCTCGTAGTGGGGCAGGGACCAGTCCGGGGTCACCGAGTACCGGAAGAACCCGCCGCCCACATGGTCCTGCAGCGCCCCCGTGACCATCGCGTCGAGCGTGGCGCACAACAGATCACGTGCGGTGCGCGCGTGCTGCGCCGCGGCGTCGTCGTGGCCGGAAGCAGCGTGCGCGCTCGCCGACGCGGGATCCCCAGCCAGGGCATCGCGGTGCGCGGGGCTCGCAATGCGCGTGAGGGCGTCCAGGGTGGGCGAGGGCGGGAACTTGGCGCCGGTTCCGAAGCCCTCGTGGGCGGCGTCCCGGGCGACCTCGAGGCCGTCGAGCCAGGCTCCCGTGAGTTGTTCCGCGGCGTCCTCGGCGGCCTCGCCACCCTCCACGCGCACGACCGACGGACCCGCGTCGGCGAGCATCCGGTCCACGAGTTCGGGGTGGCGGGACAGCGCATCGTAGACCTGTTCGGCCCCGCGCAACACCTCGTCACGGCGCTCGGTCCAGGCCTCGGCGACGGCCCGCAGGACCTGCATGAAGGACGGCCGCCCCCGCACGGGACGCGGCGGGTAGTAGGTCCCGGCATGGAACACCCTGCCCTGCGGGGTCAGGAACGCGGTCATGGGCCAGCCGCCCTGACCAGTGAGCAGCTGGGTGGCCGCCATGTAGATCGAGTCCACGTCCGGGCGTTGCTCGCGGTCCACCTTGATCGCCACGAAATGTTCGTTGAGGTAGCGGCCCACCTCCGGGTCCTCGAAGGACTCGTGGGCCATCACATGGCACCAGTGGCACGCGGCATAGCCCACGGACAGCAGGACGGGCACCTCCCGCGCGTGGGCCTCCTCGAAGGCCTCGGGGCAGAACTCCCACCAGTCCACGGGGTTCTCCGCGTGCTGCAGCAGGTAGGGACTCGTGGAGTGGGCCAGACGATTGGACATACCCCACGGTCTCACACGGGAGCGGGGATGACAGCCCGGGGGCTCACGGCTCGAGGGTCATGAGGCGCGGCTCTGGTCGCGGTTGCCCGCCACCGGGTGGTGCGTCGCTCCCAGGGGCGGGGCGCCCGTCGGAGTCTGGCACGGAGCGGGGCGCCCGTCGGGTTCAGGCGCAGGACGGGGCGCCTGTGGCAGTCAGTCGCGGGGCGGACCGTCCCGGCGGTCACCCGCGCGAGGCGGGCGGGCGACATCGCCCTCGCTCGACCCACCGGTGCGGGACGTGCGCGACGGCGACGCCGCGGCGTCGTCCGCGTAGCCACCCACGTGATCCTCCGCGGCGCGCTGCTCGGCGTACTGGGCGCGGTAGCGCAGTCGCCGGTTACGGCGGTTGAAGTCCATCACGAGCAGGACCACGGCGGCGGCCAGCAGGAACGTCATGAGGAAGCCCACGAGGCCCGGCGAGACCTGGCTGGGGTCCAACCCCGGGCGCAGGGTGTTCTCCGGACTCGGGGCCGGCGTCGCGGCGGTCAGGACGGTCAGCAGCGTGGACACGGGAAGGCTCATTTCCGGGGGGTCGAGGCGGCGTCGGTGACGCCCGCGAACAGATCCGTCTCGGGCAGGGAGGTCTCCACGCGGGACTCCGCGAGCGTGTAGTCCTCCCACGGCCACACTTCGGCCTGGGTCTCGGCGGAGACCGCGAAGAACAGGCCCTTGGGGTCCACCTGGGTCCGGTGGCTGCTCAGGGCGGCGTCCCGGACGGTGAACTGGTGCGCGCACTCGATCTTGGTGGTGGTCTCGTGGCGCGGCATGGGCGGGCGGTGGCCCTCCGGGTCCGACTCCTGGATCGCGGCGATGCGCTGGGCGTACGGGGACTGCAGTCCGCGGGCCTCGAGGGCCTCGTGCAGTGCGATGAACCGCTCCACGTTGAACGCGCGGTCGTAGTACAGCTTGGACGGGGTCCACGGCTCACCCGTTTCGGGGTACGCCTGCGGGTCCCCCGCGCGCTGGTATGCCTCCATGGCCACGTTATGGGTCTGGATGTGGTCCGGGTGCGGGTAACCGCCGTTCTCGTCGTAGCTCAGAATCACGTGCGGGCGGAACTCACGCACCAGCTGCACCACGGGGGCCGCGGCGCGTTCGAGCGGTTGCAGGGCGAAGCACCCCCACGGCAGCGGAGGCAGCGGATCTCCCTCGGGCAGACCGGAGTCCGTGAACCCGATCCACCGGTGCTCCACGCCCAGGGCCTTCGCGGCCGCGGCCATCTCGTGACGACGCAGCCCGGGCAGGTCACGCTCGGCCCAGACGTCCCCCTCCATCTCGGCGTTGAGGATCGAGCCGCGCTCGCCACCGGTGCACGTGGCCACCATGACGCGCGCGCCCAGCTGGGCGTAATGTGCCATAGTCGCGGCACCCTTGCTGGACTCGTCGTCCGGGTGGGCGTGGATGGCCAACAATCGAAGCTGTGAATAATCCGTCACCGAACGGATGCCTCCAAGACGTCATCGCGGGAAAAATGCAATCCCCGGTATCTTACGCCGCTCGTGCTGCCGGAGCTGTCGTGCCCATCACGGCTGCCGCGCACCGCACGGCGACCGGCCTCCCAGAAACCACACACGCGCGCTGGGTACAGTGGTCGCCATGAGTTCTGCGACGCCCCGGCCTACCTCCCGGCCGGAGACGGGCGCCACTGCCCCCGGCACCTCCGCGACCCAGCGGGCGCTCGCACAGCGCTACGGGACCGGACACCGCGCCGTCGCCCGTTCCCCCCGCCGCGGGCCCAGCACCCGTGGCTGGATGCTGATCGCGGCCGCGGCCACGCTGGTGGCGGCGCTGTTCGTGGTGTGGATCGTGTGGGGCAACTCCCAGCGGCCCGTGTTCAAGGACGTGAGCTTCCAGATCACGGACTCGGGGCACGTGTACGCGGACTTCGACCTCACCAAGGACCCCGACCAGACCGTCACGTGCGCGGTGGAGGCACTCAACGAGCAGTACGCCGTGGTGGGTTGGACCGAGGTCACGATCGGCCAATTGCCGGACGACCAACTCAACGGCCGCACGAGCACCCACCGGGTGCCCCTGCGCACCACGAACCTGGCCACCACGGCGGGGGTCGACTCGTGCTGGGAGAGTGCTGGCTGACCCTCCCGCGGTGGTCGGGTAATTCCTGACTGACCATCCGCGCAGCTTCGGACCGGCCACATCCGTGACGGGAACCATGACGTCGGATTGCACGACCCACCGCACCCCCGCACGCGCTTTGGGCCGCGGGCGCGGACTCCACTAGACTGGACTGAGATCACATCCCCGACCCGGACGCGCTGGGCCACTCGGCTCGCCCCGGGGCGGGGTTTTTCTACACGTGTCCGTCAGGGCGACGGACACCAGAGAACGGAGGCACCGTGGCTACTAATGAGGGAGCCTGGCTCACCCAGGAAGCCTACGACCGGCTCAAGAAGGAGCTTGACCACATCTCCGGGCCGTACCGCCAGGAGATCGTGGACCGGATCGAACAGGCGCGTTCCGAGGGGGACCTCAAGGAGAACGGCGGCTACCACGCTGCACGCGAGGAGCAGGGCAAGAACGAGGGCCGGATCGCCCAGTTGACCCAGCTGCTCGAGAACGCCCAGGTGGGCGAGGCCCCCGCGGACGACGGCGTGATCGAGGCCGGCATGGTCGTGACCGCGGAGATCGCGGGCGACGAGATGACCTTCCTCATGGGTTCCCGCGAGGTCGCCGAGGACCTCACCGGCGGTTCGGACCTCGAGGTCTTCTCCGAGCGCTCTCCCATGGGTGCCGCGATCAACGGCCACAAGGTCGGTGACACCGTGAGCTACAAGGCCCCGAACGGCAAGGACATCACGGTGAAGATCCTGAAGGCCAAGCCCTTCAGCCGCTGATCGACCCCGGTTCATCACGAAGGCCATCTCGCACGTGCGAGGTGGCCTTCGTCGTGCGCGACCCGATGCGGCCCAGGAGTCGTACGCGGCTCGACACGGTCCAGGAGTCGCCCGGGTGCGGCCCGTAGGATCGAAGCACGCCCCGTCGAGCCCCGCTAGGAGTTTCCCCCGTGGTCACACACTGGAACCGGACCCCCAACTCGTGGACGGTCCCGCTGATCGTCCTCACCGCGCTGCTGGGGATCGCCGCGATCGTCGTGCACTTCCTGGGTCAGGACGACCCCGCACTGAACGCGACCGGCGGCCTGCGCAACATCCTGTGGTTCGCCACCTTCGTGGCCGCGTTCGTCACGTACTTCACGGCCCGGCGCGGACGACGCCGCTGACGCACGCGCACCGCGTGGGTCACCTCCCGCTCAGTGCACCACCACGGGTCGGTAGCCGTGGGACTCCAGGGCATCGATCACCTGATCGCAGTGCCCGTGGCCCTTGGTCTCCATGTCAATCGTGATGGACACGTCCCCCATGGACAACGAGCCCCCGATCCGGGTGTGATTCACCCCGGTCACATTGGCGTCCATGTCCGCGATGATCTGCGAGATCTGGGCGAGCTCACCGGGGCGGTCCGTGAGCATCATCTTGATGGTCATGTAGCGCCCCGCCGCGGAGAGACCCCGCTGGATCACCTTGAGCATCAGCATGGGATCGATATTGCCGCCCGAGAGCAGCACGACAGTGGTCCCCAGATCCGGGTACTCACGCTTGAGCGCGCCCTCGAGGATCGCCGCCACACCCACGGCACCCGCGGGTTCCACGACCATCTTGTTGCGCTCGAGCATGAAGATCAACGCCTGGGCGAGCGAGTCCTCGGAGACCGTGACGACGTCGTCCGCGAGGTGACGGATCACGTTGAACGGCAACTGTCCGGGCCG
This sequence comes from Kocuria sp. CPCC 205297, assembly GCF_040981035.1. NCBI lineage: Bacteria > Bacillati > Actinomycetota > Actinomycetes > Micrococcales > Micrococcaceae > Kocuria > Kocuria sp. CPCC 205297. The sequence goes on from NZ_JAVKPY010000001.1 coordinate 227,866, forward strand.
GCCCACGGCGATGCCGTCCGCGATGGTGGAGACCTTGGACAGCGTGACGATCGCGTCCCCGGCGAGTGAGGGCGGGTAGGCCGCGGCGTTCTCCGCCTGCACCCCGATGACCCGGATGTCCTTGCCCTGTTCCTCGGCCTTGGCCTTGAGCGCCACGGACACTCCCGCGAGCAGCCCTCCCCCGCCCACACCGGCGATGACGGTGTCCACGGTGGGCAGCTGGTCGAGGATCTCGAGACCCAGGGTGCCCTGGCCGGCGATGATGTCCGGGTGGTCGAACGGGTGGACGAAGACCGCGCCGGTCTTTTCCGCGTAGCGCTGGGCCTCCGCGAGTGCCTGGTCCACGTTGGACCCGTGCAGCACGACCGCGGCGCCGTGGTCCTGGGTGGCCGCGATCTTGGGCAGGGCCGCTCCGTGGGGCATGTAGATCCGCGCCGCGATCCCGAGTTTCGCCGCCGCGAGCGCCACGCCCTGCGCGTGGTTGCCGGCCGACGCCGCCACGACGCCTCGTCGCTTCTCCTCGTCGGAGAGCTGGGCCATGCGCACGTACGCGCCGCGGACCTTGAACGACCCGGCGCGCTGGAGGTTCTCGCACTTGAGGTAGACCTCGGAGCCGAGCATGCGGGACAGCGCCCGGGAGTGCGCGAGCGGCGTCGTCTCGATCACCCCGTCCAGCAGCTGCGCGGCGTGGCGGACGTCGGCCACCGAGACGGGCAAATCAGTGAGGCCCACAGAGAACTTCTTTCGTGGTAGTCGGCCGTTGCGGCTCGTTCGAAATGCGCGAACCCGGGGTGGATCACGACCGCAGGGGTTGGCACGGAGACACGGAAGGCGGCGTCCGGAGTGAGGACGCCGCCTTTCATGGTATTACGCCGCGCGGGACTAGACGTTCCGGGAGTCCCCCGAGCCCACTTCGTCGGGCTCGATCGTGGCGTCGTGCTTGGTCTCCTTCTTGTGCTTCTCCTCGCGCTTCTTCTCCGCGTTCTGGCGCTCACGATGGCGCTTGCCGCGGAAACGCTGCAGCTGGGCCATGACCTGTTCGCGCGTGAGGTCCTGCTTCTTGGCTGCCTTCTTGATCTCCCACGGGTACATGAAGGGCTGCCACGCGATCTCCTCGTCCCGCTCCCAGGCGCGGCTGCCGAGGTAGCGGATGATCGTGTTGAGCATGGCCATCAGGGGCACGGCGAACAGCGCACCGGCGATCCCGAAGAGCACGCTACCGGCGGCCACCGCCAGGAACACGGCCACGGGGTGCAGGGCCACGGCCTTGCCCATCACGAGCGGCTGCAGGACGTTGGACTCGACCTGCTGGACGAGCAGCACCACACCGAGCATGGCGAGCGCGATACCGGGCCCGATCGCCACGAGGGCCACCAGGACGGCCACCGCACCGGTCAGCACGGCACCCACGATGGGGATGAAGGACGCCAGGAACACCAACACACCGATCGGCAGCGCCAGCGGCACACCCAGCAGGAACGCACCAAGCCCGATACCCACGGCGTCCACGAACGCCACGAACACCTGGATGCGCACGTACTGCGCGAGCGAGATCCAGCCCTTGCGCCCGGCACCGTTCACGGCGGGGCGGGCGCGGCGGGGGAACAGTTTGACCAGGAACAGCCAGATGTTCTCGCCGTCCATGAGGAAGAACAGCAGGACGAACAGCATGATGATCGTGCCCGTGACGATGTTGGTCGCCGTGGAGCCGAAGGTCATCGCGCCGGAGAGGATGGCGTCCGAGTTGCGCTGCAGCGTGGCCCCGATGTCCGAGAGCCACTGGTTGATGTTGTCCGTGGAGATGTTGAGGGGGCTGTCCTCCAGCATTCCGATCAACTGCTGGAAACCGGCCACCGCGCTGTCGGAGAGTTGTGCGAAACCGACGATCATCTGCTGACCCGCGAGCACCAACAGGCCCAGGACCCCCACGATCAGTCCGAGCTCCACGGTGATCGCGGCCAGCGCGGACGGGAAGTGCTTGGAGCGCAGCCAGCGGACGGCCGGCGAGAGCAACCCCGCGAGCAGCGCGGCTAACAGCACCGGGATGAACACGGTGGACACGTGGCTCAGCAGCCACCCCACCACACCCACACCGGCGATGATGAGCAAGATCCGCCACGACCACGCGGCCGCGATCCGGACCGGGGTCGTGACCATGGTCTGCGCGTCAGGGGCGTTGGGCCCCGTGGAGGGGGGCGACGCGCCGTCGTGCTGGGTGACGAGTTCGGAGGACGTGTCGGACTGGGGACGTTTGACCACGGGGTTCGGGGATGAGCCCGCGTGGGACGTCGTAACACTGGATGACATGCCCTTATCATGACACCATCGCGCAGCGTGCTGGTACCGGCGTGCGGGGCCGAGGGTGACAAAATGGGCGTCATGTCCACCACACTGCTGCGCGTCCTGTCCCAACGCCGCCCCGCGAGCGTCCTGACACAGGAGGCCCCGCGGCGTGAGGAGCTCGAGGCCGTCCTGCGGGCCGCCGCCGGCGCCAAGTACGACGAGCGCCCCACGGGTTGGCGCGTGGTCGCGACGAGCGGGCAGGCCGCGTCGCTGCTGGCCGCGGCCATGGCGGGGCTCACGTCCGTCCCCACCCTCTCGGGCCCCGTCCCCCGGTTGAAGGGTCGCAAGATCCGGGTCCTGGCCGCGTATCGCGGGAGCCTGCAGTGGGCGTCCCGGGGCGGGGTGGCCCTGGCCATCATCTTCCGTCACCACCCGGAACTGCCGCAGTCCAAGAAGGACCAGCGCGGGGACGTGTACGCCGCCCGCGGGATCCTCGAAGCCGCGTTCTACGCGCAGGGATGGGCCACCGCCTGGTCCCATCGTGAGCCCTACGACCGGGACGTGGTGCGCGAGTTCTACGGTCTGGACGAGCACGAGGAGATCCTGGGCTGGCTGTTCGTGGGACGAGCCGCGAGCAACAACATCCCCGCCCGCACGATCAACCTGCCCCCGCGCGAGCTCGAGATCCGCTACATGTGAACGATCCAACGCGAGAAGCGGCGACCCACTGGGCCGCCGCTTCTCATTCCGGCGTACGTCACCGGGCCCTGAGGGCCCCGGGCGACGCGCGGGGATTGGGAGTCAGTCGCTCATGGAGCGGATGATCGAGAGCACGCGCAGGATCTCCACGTAGGCCCAGATCAGGGTCACGGTCAGCCCGAACGCCGCGGACCATGCCGCCTTCTTGGGGATACCGCGCTTGACGCCGTCGCTGATGTTCTCGAAGTCGAGCACGAAGCTGTAGACGGCCAGCAGGATGGCGATCGCGCCCACGAACAGTCCCAGCGGGATGCCGAAGATCGTGGCGTCGTAGCGCATGTTGTAGCCGCCCAGCAGGCTCGTGCCCAGGTTCACCAGGGCGAACAGGGCGTAGGCCAGCAGTGCGACCATGAAGAACTTGGTCACGCGCGGGGAGGAGCGCAGCACGCCCACCTTGTAGAGCACCAGCACGGAGACGAACACCGCCAGGGTGCCGATCACCGCCTGGACCACGATGCCCGGGTAGGCGCCCTCGAACGTGCGGGAGATGCCACCCAGGAACAGGCCCTCGGCGAGCGCGTAGAGCGTGATCAACAGCGGGCTGGGCTCACGCTTGAACGCGTTGACCAGACCCAGCACGAGACCCACGATGGCGCCCGGCAGCGCGAGCACCGGGGCGACCCAACCCACCACGGCCGTGACGATCACGCAGCCGAGCACGAGCGAGGTGCGCATGACGACGTCATCGTAGCTCATGCGTCCGGTGCGGTCCGGACCCGCGGCGGGCGCGTTGTAGAGGTTCTCCAGGTTCTCGGGTGAGTAACGGGGGTCGCGGGAGATATCCGGGGTGGTCGCGGTGCCGTTCTTCTTGTTGAAGTCGCGTAGCAGTGGGTTTCCGCCGGCCATGGGACGTCCTTTCGAGGCGTGGGCGAGCTGTTCGTTCAGCCTAACATTGACGCGTCACAGGGACCTGGGAGTTTGTGCTGAGCGAACAGGGCCCACGCGGGTGCGGAATCGGTGCCCCCACTGGGACTCGAACCCAGACTGAGCGGATTTTAAGTCCGCTGCCTCTGCCGATTGGGCTATGGGGGCGTGACCGAGCCGGTGAGTCCGCGCGGGTGCGCGGGCCCACCGGCTCGGTGCGATGGGGTGTTACAGGCTCGTCTTCTCGGCCGGGACGTCCGCGCCCGCGGCCTTCTGGAAGGCACGGCGGGGGTCCCGCAAGTGACGCAGCGGAGTGGTGTCACGGCCGAAGAGTAGGTTCACGCCCCACTCCGTGAACACCCGCACCTTGCGCTCCACCGTGGGGATCGCGTACCCGTGGTAGAGGCGGTGCATGGCCCACGCCGGCAGACCGCCGAGGTCGATGCCGCGGATGGTGGCGGCACCCTTGTACAGACCCAGACCCGCCACGGACCCGAGGTTCTCGTGGTAGTAGTCCTCGAGCGGCTCGCCCTTGTGCGCGGCCATGATGTTCTTGGCCATGGTCGCGGCCTGACGCACGGCGTGCTGCGCGTTGGGGACGCAGAACCCGCCGGGGCCGGCGCCCGTGAGATCCGGGACGGCGGCGATGTCACCGGCGGCCCAGGCACCCTCGAAGGGCCCGTCGTCGCCGGTCACGCGCAGGTCCGCGCCCACGCGCACGCGTCCGCGGTCGTCGATGGGCAGGTCGCTGTTCTTGGCGAAGGACGCAGCCTGCACGCCGGCCGTCCAGATCAGGGTGTCCGTGGCCATCTCGCCGGCCGGGGACTTGTCCTGCATGTTGATGAGCTTGACCAGGTCACCGTCCACCTCGGACAGGGACGTGTTCAGCAGCACCTCGATGCCGCGGGCGCGCATCTCGGCCACGACCTTCTCGGCACGGTCCTCGGAGACCTCGGGCATGATCCGGCCCATTGCCTCGACCAGCACGAAGCGCAGGTCCGAGACCTTCAGGAGGTCGTTGCGCTGCACGGCCGAACGCGCCATGTCCTCGAGCTCGGCGATGGTCTCGGAACCGGCGTAGCCGCCGCCCACCACGATGAAGGTGAGCGCCTTGCGCTTCTCGTTCTCGTCGTTGGTGAGGGAAGCCACCTCGATGCGCTCGAGCACCCAGTTGCGCACGGACACGGCCTCTTCGATGGTCTTCATGCCGATGGCCTTGTCCGCGAGCCCCGGGATGGGGAACGTGCGGGTGTTGGAACCGCCGGCGAGCACGATCTCGTCGTACGTGAGCTCGAACTTGGGGCCCTCGTCGATGCCGTGGACGGTGACCGTACGGTTGGCGTGGTCGATGCTCTCCACGCGGCCGGTGATCAACTCGCAGTCGGCCAGGTGCTGACGGTGCGGGATCACGGCGGAGCGCGCCTCGATGTTGCCGGCCGAGACCTCGGGCAGGAACGGGAGGTAGGTCATGTACGGGTTGGGGTCCACCACCGTGACCACGCCGCCGGACTCCTTAATGCGGGTCTGCAGCTTCTGCGCCAGTGTGAAACCGACGTAACCGCCACCCACGATGAGAAGGCGCGGACGGTCCTTAGCAAGTTGATTGAAAGCCATACCCGAAAGTTTACTCACCGTGGCACGGTTTTGCCGACGCGGTGTCAGCGGCCCGGTGAGCTGATCGTGAAATCAGCGCGAGAGCCTGCGGATGTGCAGGACCGCGGCTACGGTGAGGCCCGCGACGATCACCCCGAAGCTGACGAGGATCACCACGGGTAGCGCGCCGGTCTCGTTGAGGGGTGCCTGCGCCACGGGTGGGGTGGCCTCCCCGGTCACCTGCCGCGTGTCCGGCGCGGGCGGGGTCGGGGAGCTGCTCGGGGTGGGTGTCTGCGAGGGCGGGCGGTTCTGCGCAATCCATTGCCGCACGCTGCCCAGGGGATTGATGTCGGAGATCCGGACGTCGTCCTCTACGGCCGCGCGCACATCCAGGATCCCATACCCGTAGAGCGGGTCCTTGCCCTGCGCTCCCGCGTCGTGCGCGGTGTCCACGATCCGCTGGGCGATCCCAGCCGCCGTGAGGTCGGGGTGCTTCTGCCTGATCAGCGCCGCGGTCCCGGCCACGAGGGGCACGGTGGCGGAGGTCCCGGACCACCGGGCATAGCCGTCCCCCGGGATCGCACCCACCATCTCCTCGCTGGGCCCGGCCACCGCGATCGAGATGCCCTGGGAGGACGAGTCCCAACTCGCCGTGCGCGACCGGTCCACGCCGCCCACGGACAGCACCCCCGGAATCGTGGCGGGCGCCCCCACCTGGTTGAGCCCCGATCCCCGGTTGCCCGCCGCCGCGACCACGAGAACGCCCTTCTCCTCCGCGTACGCGAACGCCGAGTCCCATGCGGGGGGCCAGCCCGTGGCGTTCGAGCCCAGGGACATGTTGATCACGTTCGCGCCGTGGTCCACGGCCCAGCGCACGGCGTCGGGGATCTGTTCGTCGATGTCTCGGGCGCCGGGGTGTTCGCTGCCCACCCACAGGGACACGGGCAGGATCTCCGCCTCCGGGGCCACGCCGATGATGCCCCGCGTGCCACCCGGACCGTCCGGGTTCTCGGGTCCGTGACCGCGTCCCGCGGCGAGCGAGGCCACCAGGGTCCCGTGTTCGGGTTCCGCGCCCAGGCCCTCCTGACCGTTCGCGCGGCCCACGCCCGAGGCGTCCGTTCCCTCACCGACCGCGCCCCGTAGATCCTGGTGGGAGCCGTCTACGCCGGTGTCGATCACAGCGATCTTCACGCCCTTGCCGGTCGCGGACTTCCACGCGTCCCGCACGCCGTAGTCGTCCAGCCAGTACTCCTCCTTGCGCACGTCCGCAGGCTCCACGGGGACCTTGCCGTTCGAGGGCGGTGCCACGGGGGTCTCCACGGGCACCGACGGCGCAGGCATGGGTTCCACCGCGAGCGCCGGGGCGACACCGGCCCCGCCGAGCAACAGGCCCACCGCGGCGAGTGACAGCGCGCCGCGTGTTCTCAGCCGTCCCATGATCCCTCTGCTTTCCCGCGCTGCACGCGCGTCTTCGACCGCTCCCGGCGGCCGACGTACCGGGCCCCCGCCCGGCGTCACGACGACGTCGCCCGCTGACCCGTCCACTCCGGCTCGCTTCCGCTCCGGGCCCGTCCACACCGGGTGCCGGCGCGGGCGTTCGCTCCCCCGCGCGCCCGCAGGTGGTGTGCCGGGGTGCGACGGCGACCGGCCCGTGATCTCAGGCCGCGAGGGACAGGGCGATTCCGTCCAAAATATCGTGTTCGCTCGCGGTGACGGTGCTGACGCGCCCGTTGGTCGCGTCCGAGACACGTTCGATGATCCGGCGCCACACGAGCGCACCCGCCCCGATGACGTCCACGCGGCCCTCGTGCATGAACCCGAGCTCGGCGCGTTCCTCCCGCGTCATCCCGGTCAGGTCCCGGCACGCCCGGATAACGACGTCGCTGCCCAGGACGCTGCCGTTGATCCGGTCCTCGTCGTAGCGGCTCAGACCCATGGCCATGGCACTGACCGTGGTGACCGTCCCGGCGACACCAACGAGCCGGGTGGTCAGTTCGAGCGGTACGGTGCGGGCCACGGTGTCCATGGCCTCGTCCACGTCCCGCAGCACGAGACGTTGCTGTTCTTCGGTGGGCGGGTTGGACCCCAGGTGGCGTTCGGTCATGCGCACGCACCCCACGTCCACGCTGCGGGCGGCGATCACGTGATCCGGGGAACCCAGGACGCACTCGGTGGAACCACCGCCCAGGTCCACCACGAGCACGCGGTCCTCCGGGGTCAGACCCGCGGCCGCATTGAGCGCGCCGCGGAATGACAACGCCGCTTCCTCGTCACCGCTCACGACCTCCGGGGTCACCCCCAGGCGGGACCTGATCCCGTCCACGAAGACCTGCCGGTTGCCGGCGTCGCGCGTGGCGGACGTGGCCACGAACCGGACGGCGTCCACCTTGTGCTTCGTGATGAGTCGGGCGTACTCCTCGGCGGCGGCGAAGGTCCGCTCCAGGGCGGCCTCGGCGAGCCAGCCGGTGGCGTCCACACCCTGGCCCAGGCGCACGATGCGCATCTCGCGCACCCTGTCCTTGAGCTCGAGGTGACCGTCCTTGTCCTTCACGTCCGCGATGAGCAGACGGATGGAGTTCGTACCGCAGTCGATGGCCGCAACGCGCATGGGTGATGGATCCTCGGTTCGGTGGGAGCGTGCCGGTTGACCGGCCCGGCACCAATTTACCCGCGTCGCGGGGCACTTCCGCCCCCTCCCCCGTAAATCACCTGCGCAGCCCGTGACCCGCGATCCGAGGAGCCGATGTGTCCGAAATCCTGCTCACCACGGTCTTCGTGGTGCTCCTGGTCGATGTCGTGGTTGCGTTCGTGGTCACGGCCCGCCGCCCCGTCACCGACCGTTGGCTGTTGTCGCTGCTGCTGAGCGGTACCACCGGCGCCGCGCTCGTGGCGCTGCTGACCGTGCTGCTGGGCCCCGCGGCGGCGTCGCGATTCCCGGACGTGGCCGTGGTGCTGATCGGGCTGGCCTCGCTCACGGCCGTCGTCCGACTGACCGCGGCGCGCACCCCCGGTGCCGCTCGGGGCGCGAGGACGAGCCCCGCGCCGCTTGGAGGCGGTGCCGGCGCATGATCACCGGCCCCGGCGCCTCCCCCGCGGTGGGCGAAATGGGGTTCCGCTCGCACGGTGAGCGAGTCCGTCGCTGCCCGCACGGCAGATGAGCCCAGCGCGCCGGGCACCGCGGACCCGAGGCGGCCCGCCCCGTGACCGAACTCACCGCCCTCGACGTGGCCCTCGGCGTCGCCGTACTCGCGACCACCGCGGCCACCGTGCTCCCCCGCGCCGCAGCGTGCAGGCCATGTCCTTCCTGGGTCTGAGGGTGCTCATGATCCTCGTGTGGCTGCGGCTGGGCAGCTCGGACTCCGGCGGTGCGTTCCAGTCCGGGGCTGTGCTGGCGGGCGCGCTCATCCTGCTGCGCAGCGCCGGGGTGCCCCTGGACCGGCTGACCGGCCGGTGGCTACGGCCCCTGCTGATCGTGGGCGTGATCGGTTTCATCCTGACCGGGACGCTGATTGTCTCGCTCGGTAACGCGCGGCTGGGGTGGTCCCCGGAATGGTCCTTCGCGGCCATGCTCACCGTGGAGATCGCGCTGACCGCCGGGATCGTGCGCGTGGTGGACGACGTGTACGGGATCCACGTGGCCTCGGAACTGGGCGTGCTCACCCCGTTGCTGATCGTTGCGTGCTTAACCATCCTGTACGGCTCCTACCAGGCCCTGCGCCAGGAGGACCTCAAGAAGCGGCTCGCGTACTCCACGGTCTCGCACGTCAGCTACGTGATGGTCGGGATCTCCCTGGTCACGCTCGCGGGGACCACGCGCGGTGTGGTGCACCAGGGACTCATGAAGATCGCCCTGTTCTTCTGCGCGGGACTGTTCGCCGAGGCCCTGGGCATCACCAAGCTCTCGCAGATGCACGGTCTGGGTCGGCGGACCAGGATGCTTCCCCTGCGACGGCCGGGGACGGCTCGGCTGCGGGGTCCGAAACCAGCAGCGCGGGGCCCGAGGACAGTTCGGCGACACCGTCCGAGGACGGCACCCCGGTGGCGTCGGACAGCAGCACCGCGACGTCCGGCGGCAGCACGGGCGCGCAGCCCGGTGCGACCGTCGTGATGCGGGAACCGGCCAGCCTGCTGGTGCCCACCGTGATCACCGCGGCCGCGTCCGTGTTCGTGGGTCTCGCGGCATCGCCCGAGTTCGCTCCGCTGCAGATCGCCCGCCAGGTCGCAGAGGGGGTGCTCGGCTGATGCTCTTCGCCCTCACGTTCCTGGTCCCGATCGCGGTGCTCGCCGTCGTGGTGCTCGCGGGAGTGCTCCCGGCACAGCGCGCGGCCCCCGTGCGCCGCGGCGCCGCCCTATGTGCCGCACTGGCCGCGGTGCCGGCCGGGCTGCTGGCGGTGTTCGGTGACCGCGAGTCCGTGGACGTCCCGTGGTTGTTGTTCGGCGCCCGCTTCTCGGTGGACGCCGTGGCCCGGCCCCTGTTGTTGATCGCCGCGCTGCTGTACGGCGGGTCCCTGCTGGCCCTGACGTAGCTCAAACTGCGCCACACCGAACGGCACCAGGGTGCGCTCACCGCCTTCATGCTCTTGTCCTTCGTGGGCAACATCGGCACGTACCTGGCCGCCGTCGCTGGCGCCCCGCTGGCCCCGGACGCGTTCGACACGTACGTGTCCAAAGAAGCCGTATCACCCATCTCCGTACTGGGAGTGGGCCTGGACTCGATCCTGCCGCTCGTGGCCACCGGTTCCACCCTGCTGCTCATGCGGTTCACATCGCTGGTATGGACGGCGGAGCGCGATCCGCGCCGCAGGCCCGACGGCGAATTGGTCTCGTGGTTGTTCGTGGCCGCGGCGGGCATCGTGGTGCCGTGGCTCGTGGGCGAGCGCTGGACCCCGCGCGCGGCGGTGTGGACGTGGCGCTGCGCGCCGTGAAACCCACGGTGGACGCCGATCCCCAGGTGGTCGTCGCACCCCTGGAACTCCCGCCGGGAGCCACGAGACAGGTGGCCCTGATCCTCATGCCGGGCTCCATGATCCAGCGGATGATCACCGAGGACGGGGAACCCGCCCACGAGCCCGATCACTCACCCACGCACGTGGAACTGCACACCCTGTCCCTGTCACTGGGGCCGACCGAACAGTGGCGGGAACTGCAGCACCGCACCCGTCACGCCGTGGACCCCACCCGGGACTCTGACCAGCGAACGCGCCGCCGCCCATGCCCGCGCTGGTCACGGCACACGCATGATCGCGCATGAGTGATCGGGGCAGTCATGATCGGACCGCCCCTCGGGAACGTCACCCCACCGGGGCGAACACCGTACGAGGGTCAGTCCGCGCTGCGCCACGCGGGATCGCATGCGCAGCGGTCCCTGGACCAGGTGTCGGAGATCAGCTCGAGGGTCTCGTCCCCCAGGGGGTTCACCCCCGGACCGGCCGCGAGGCTGTGCCCCACCAGCACGTGCAGGCACTTCACACGCGTGGGCATGCCGCCCGCGGAGATCCCCTCGATCTCGGGAACCTCGCCGATCCCCGCTTCCTCCCCAATCCGGCGCCGCTGCTCCAGGTAGTGCTCGTGTGCGGCCCGGTACCGCTCGGCGAGTTCCGGGTCCTCGGTGATCCGGTCGGACATGCCGTACATGGTGCCCTCGGCCTCGAGCCGGGACACCGCGGACGTGATCACGGGGTGCGTGAGGTAGAAGACCGTGGGGAACGGGGAGCCGTTGCTCAACCGGGGGGCCGTGGCCACGACCAGCGGGTTCCCGCACACGCAGCGCGCCGCAATCTCCACGACGTCCCGCGGGGGCCGGCCCAGCTGGTGTCCCACCACGGTGCGGTCCTGATCGGTCACGGACGGGCGGTGTTCATGGGCCGCTGCGGTCACTGATTGCCACTTCCTCGGGTCTGCGGTTCAAGGGTGATCTGTTCGGGCGGGTACGCGGAGTCCACCACGGACTGCCACAGCCCGTCCGCCCACGCCGGCTTGCCGGCCTCGACCTGCTCGGCGGAGGATTCGACGCTCTGGCGCACGCCCGGTTGCGCGCCGAGCACCAGGTAGGCGTTCTCCCCCGGCATCACGTAGGACATCCGCTCACGCGCTTGTTGCTCCACGTAGGAGTCGTCCCCCCACAGTTGTTCCTCGTGCTTGAGCTGCTGTTGTCGCTCTTGTTCGTGGGCGATGCTCTGCTGCAGCGCGGAGATCTGCGCGCGCTGGTCAAAGAAGATCTTGGTGGTGGGCGCGGCCAGGAACACGATGAGCGTGGCCACCACGATCAGGGCCACGAGGCGCCCGTTGAACGAGTGGGCGGGTGTGGGGGCCGCGAGCGTCGACGAGCCTCCAGCGCCGTCCTGGGAGGAGGTGTCCCTCAGCGAGTCCCGTTTCGCCGACCGTTGCGTGTCCCGCGGAGGGTTGCGCCGAGCGTCCCGCGAGCGCCCGCCGCGCGGTTCGCGCGGGGTGTCGTCAGCGGGTTCGGGGCCCGTACGGGGGATCCGTGGGCGGGGTCCGACCATGGGTGCCTCCCGGGTGACGTGGGTGGTTCGTGCTCGGTCAGTCTACCCGCAGCACGACACCGCCCGGCCCCGGGAACGGGGGCGAGCGGCGTCGTCGTCAGAGAACCCACGGCGGCACGGGGCCGCCGCACAGCTCACTTGCCGGTGAAGCGGGGGAACGCGGAGGCGCCGGCGTACGTTGCGGAATCGCCGAGCTCCTCCTCGATGCGCAGCAGCTGGTTGTACTTGGCCACGCGCTCGGAACGCGCCGGGGCGCCGGTCTTGATCTGACCCGCGTTCACGGCCACGGAGATGTCTGCAATCGTGGTGTCCTCGGTCTCGCCGGAACGGTGGGAGATCATGCAGCGGTAGCCGTTGCGCTGGGCGAGCTCGATCGCGTCGAAGGTCTCGGTGAGGGAGCCGATCTGGTTGACCTTCACGAGCAGGGCGTTGGCCACGTGCTCGTCGATGCCGCGGCCCAGGCGCTCCGGGTTGGTCACGAAGAGGTCGTCACCCACGAGCTGCACCTTGTCCCCGATGTGCTCGGTGAGCGTGGCCCAGCCCTCCCAGTCGTTCTCGTCCAGGGGGTCCTCGATGGACACGAGCGGGTACTTCTCGACCAGCTCGGCGTAGTACCGGGACATGTCTTCGGCCGAACGCTTCTGGCCCTCGAAGGTGTAGGAACCCTTCTCGTGGAACTCGGAGGAGGCCACGTCCAGGGCCAGCGCGATCTCCTGACCGGGCTTGTACCCGGCCTTCTCGATGGCCTCGAGGATCAGGTCCAGCGCGGCGGCGTTGGACTCCAGGTTCGGGGCGAAGCCGCCCTCGTCACCCAGACCGGTGGACAGCCCGCGGTCCTTGAGCACGGACTTGAGGCTGTGGTAGACCTCCACACCCCAGCGCAGGGCCTCGGAGAACGTGGGAGCACCGATCGGGGCGATCATGAACTCCTGGATGTCCACGTTGGAGTCCGCGTGGGAACCGCCGTTGAGGATGTTCATCATGGGCACCGGCAGCACGTGCGCGTTGGGCCCGCCCAGGTACTTGTACAGTTCCAGGTCCGCGGAGCTCGCAGCCGCACGGGCGATCGCCATGGAGGCGCCCAGGATCGCGTTGGCGCCCAGCTTGGCCTTGTTGTCGGTACCGTCCAGTTGCAACATGGCCTGATCCACGGCGCGCTGGTCGGAGGCGTCCAGGCCCACCACGGCCTGCTCGATCTCCTCGTCCACGGCGTGGACGGCGTCCAGCACGCCCTTGCCCAGGAAGACCTTCTTGTCGCCGTCGCGGCGCTCCACGGCCTCGAACTCACCGGTGGACGCGCCGGAGGGCACGGCCGCGCGCCCGAAGCTGCCGTCCTCGAGCAGTGCCTCAACCTCGACCGTGGGGTTGCCACGGGAGTCCAGAATCTGGCGGGCTTGCAGCGCAATGATCATTGCCATGAAAATCTCCTTGTCGGTCGTCGACCCGTGGGGCGGTCCCCCGGTCTTTAGCCTACCGAGCGTCGCTGGGTGCGGGCGATAAAGGTGCGTCGTGGTCACGCACGAACCGTCGCACCACCGTCCGCAATGCGCGCTCGGCGTCGAGGCCGCGCGCGGAGCTGTCCTGCACGCGGCGGAACAACTCCTCCCCCAGCGCATCCTCCTCCGCCTGCCGGTCCTGCTCGTCCGACTCGGGGCGCGGTTCCGGGAGCCCGGCCACGCCGTGCCGGCGCGCCTTGGACAGGGCCTTCTCGGCGTACGCGAGCGCGGGCAGCGCCGGCGGGATGCCGTCGAAGATCCGCGTGCGCTGGGGTTTCTCGCGGCGTTTCACGGCGTCCCAGCGCGCGGCGAGTTCCGCATCGCTCGGTGTCGCGTTTCCGACGACGACGCTGCCCGCGCCCGTCACATCCGAGCCAGTGCCGCCTGGGCTGGCACTGTCCAGGGTGGTGCCCTCGACAACGGTGCTGTCCGCAGCGCTCGCCTTCACGGCGCCCGCAGTCGCAGCGGTCGTCCCCGCGGCCTGGCGCGCCGCGGCGTCGTCGCCCGGTGGGAACACCGCGGGGTGGCGCCGCACGAGCTTGTCCGTGACCGCGGCCAGCACGTCCGAGATGTCGAAGCGCTGCCCGTCGGGGTGTTCCTGGCCGATGCGCGAGTGGAAGACGACCTGCAGCAGCACGTCCCCGAGTTCCTCCACGAGCTCGGTACGACGCCGCTCGGACGGCTCGAGCGCCTCGACCGCCTCCACGACCTCGTAACTCTCCTCCACGAGGTAGCGCAGCAGCGACTCGTGGGTCTGGGCGGCATCCCACGGGCACCCGCCCGGCGAACGCAAGCGGTCCATGACGGCGAGCAGCCGCTCGAACTCCGCGCCCGGTGCGGAGCCTCCGTCCGGCGCCGCCGGGTCATGGGCGGTCATGTTCCCCGTCCTGGCTTTCTGCGCCGACTCATCGTGCGGGGTCACAGACCCCGCGGGCGCCTCTCGTGTCGGTTCCTCGGGCGCCGTCATGCGTCCTCACCCGTCACGTGGCGTTCGAGCCATTCCTGATAGGCCCGCGGCACGAACGCCGCGCGGGCCGCGTTGCGCTGCACCGCGACCAGATCGGCCTCGTCCCACCCCGCCTGCTCACGCAACAGCTCGAGCTCGTTGCCCACGGAGGTGTCGCTCATGAGCCGGTTATCCGGGGAGATCGTGACCGCGAAGCCGTGCCGCAGAAACCGGGTGGCCGGGTGATGGGCGATGCCGTCCCCCCACACCGCGCTCGCACCGGTCTGCAGGTTGGAGCACGGGCAGACCTCCAGCGCGATCCTGCGGTCGCGGATCCACCGGGACAGCGGCGACCGCGCATCGGGGTCCTCGTTGAGCAACCGCACGCCGTGACCCAGGCGCAGGGCGCGCCCGGCGGTGAGCGCATCCGCCATGGACTCCGCACCGTCCGCTTCACCCGCATGCAGTGTCACGGGGATGAAGTTCTCCGCGAGCAGGTCCAGGGCCGCGCGGTGATCCGACGCCGGGAAACCACGCTCGGGTCCGGCGAGGTCGAACGCGACCACGGACCCGGGTGCGGGTTCGCCGGGGACGCCCCCGTGCGACGTCGTGGTGTCCGACGCCGCGTGATCGGATGCCGCGGCGCGTACGCGGCGCACCACGAGCTCGGCGATCTCGAGAGAGCGGTCCAAGTGGCGCATGGCGCACAGGATCTGCACGACTGAGAGGTGACCGCCCGCGGCCTTGACCTCGGCCACGCCCTCGGCGAGCCCGGCCTGCACGGCATCCACGGCGGCGTCGAGCGTGAGGCCACCGGCCACGTGCTGTTCCGGGGCCCAGCGCACTTCCGCGTGCACGATCCCGTCCGCCGCGCAGTCCGCGACGTACTCGCGGGCCACCCGGCGCAGCGCGTCCGCGGTCTGGGTCACGGCCACGGTGTGCGCGAAGGTCTCCAGGTAGCGCTCCAGGCTGCCCGAGTTGGCGCTCTCCCGGAACCAGCGACCGAGTGCGGCGGGGTCCGTGGCGGGCAGCTCATGACCGATCCCGGCGGCGAGGTCGATGATCGTGGCCGGACGCAGCGCGCCGTCCAGGTGATCGTGCAGACAGATCCGGCGGTGTGGCCCGAAGCCCCCGTCCGTGGTGCGGGCGGGGGCCTCGGGAATGGTGCGGGACGTCATGGATCAGTAGTTCCAGTCCTGCAGGGCGTCGTTGACGTGCTCGGGGATGTTGGAGCCGGTGCGCGGGTACATCCGCAGTTCCTCGAGGTAGTTCTGCCCCGGCAGGCGCTGCTCATAGCGCACGAAGGCCTCCTCGTCCGAGTAGTCGAACGTGACCTCGGGCGGGACGCCCGGGCGGAAGCGGAACATCATGGCCAGCGGTGCGCCGGAGCCTTCCACGTAGGAGTCGTCCTTGAGCTCCTGGACCTTGAGCAGTTCCTCCGGGACCAGCTCGAAGGTCGGACGCTGATCCCAGAACCCGTTGAGGCGCACGTGGGTCAGCGCGTCGTAGTACGTGCCCAGAGCGCGCACGCGGATCAACACGGTGGAGACGTCCCGCGCGGTGCCCTCGGAGTCGAACAGGTGCCGCTGCGCGTCCGCCAAGCGGGAGACCACGTCACCCGTGGTCAGCGCGAGGTTGCCCGGGGCCAACGCGTCCGGGTCGAGTCCCTGCTCCGGCTCGGCCCCGCGGTACGACGGCGCCACGTCCGTGGCGAGCGCGACCTGCGGTGCGCTCGCGGGGTCGTCCTCAGCATCCTGCACAGAGGCGGCAGACACGAGGTTCTCGGCGGGTTCCGTGCCGAACTCGGACTCGTCCACGTGGGCCGGGAGGTCCTCGGGGCTGGACTCCTCGTTCTCGGTGGCCCGTTCCTCGGTCGCGTCGATCACCTCGGGACGATCCTCGGTGCTCTGCGCGACGGGCTCGGCGTGGAGGGCCGACTCCCGCTGCTCGAACTGTCCCCGCTCGTCGAGCGGCTCCGACCGCTGGAGCTGCTCGGCCTCTTCCTGCTGCGCCGTGAGCTCGGCGGCATCCCGATCGGCCACCGCGGGCGTCTCGAGGGACTCGTCCTGCACGACCGGGGCCGCGTCACTGGCCGTGAGCACCTCGCCGTCCTCGACGGGTTCGCTCGGCCCGTGCTCGGGCACCACCCGCACGGCGTCGTCGTCGCCCTGGGTGGTGTCGGCCGGGACTGTCCCGGCGGCGGGCCGGGAGTCCTCGGCGAGCGCGCCGTCGACGACGGGGGCCCCGGCCACCGGGGCATGCTGCGACGCCTCCGCCGGGGCGCCGTGCACGTACTGCTCCGTGCGGGACTCTCCGTTGGGGAAGTCGTAGGTCACGGTGATCTCGCGCTGCCCGTCGTGCGGGGTGGCGGCGATCAGGTCCAGCTGACGCCACGGCCCCACGGGGGTGTTCATGGCCTGGGTGTAGAGATCCGCGACGTCGTCGAACAGCGGCGAGCCCTGGTCCACGGTGCCGTTCTCGACCTCGTCCTGGGCGTCCCCGACGGCCTGGCGGGTCTGGTGCGTCATGATGTTGCCCGACTGCACGAGGGTCAGCCGCGCACGGTCCGCGCCGCGGGACAGCAACAGCTCCACGAGGTTGCGCAGCGCACCGGACTCCGGCAGGGCGACTGCGTCCGGATCATGACGACGCGGCGCGTTCTCCAGCGCCTGCTGCGGTGCCTCGGGAGCGCCCTGCGCGCTCTGGGGAGCGGCCGCGGGGTCGACGGGGCGAGCGCCGGGAGCCGGCTGGGGTGTCGGGGTGTCGTTCTTCTTGCTGCGGAACAGATCTCTCAGACCCACGTGTTCGTTTCCCTTCCAGAGCCGGGCTTGGTTTCCTGCAAAGTATAGGTGGCGTGGGCTCCACGGATACCGGGAACCGGGCCCGTGCGCCGGTCCGTGACGGGCTCGACGTCGCTCCGCCCCGGTTACAGGTTCTCCGGCCCGAAGGCGTCCGGGAGCACCTGGTCCATGCTGCGCACCCCACTGACCGTGAGCAGTTCCATCCCCGGGGCCCGGTGTTCGTAGAGCAGCTGCCGGCAGCGCCCGCACGGCATGAGCACCTCCCCGTGGCCGTCCACGCACACGAACGCCACGAGCTTGCCCCCGCCGGACATGAACAGCGCGCTCACCATGGAGCACTCGGCGCACAGGGTCACCCCGTAGGACGCGTTCTCGATGTTCGCGCCCGTGACCACGCGGCCGTCGTCCACGAGTGCGGCCGCCCCCACCGGGTATCGGGAGTACGGCGAGTAGGAGTGGGCCAGGGCGTCCGTGGCGGCACGCTGCAGCTCGCGCCACGTGGCCTCGTCCACCGGGTTGCGGGTGCCACTCATGATCGTTGCCTCTCCTCGTCGCTCGAACGTCAGGATTGCTCGGTTCCGGAACTGCTCGGTCTCGCGTTTGCACCACCGGTCGACGACGCCGCGTGGCCATGCGAGCGGCGCACGCGGCGGCGTCGTCGTACCGCGGTGCGCGTCATTCCTTGGTGTACGGCTCGCCCGAGGCGGCCGGGCCGCGGGAACGGCCCACGAGACCCGCCACCGCGAGGATCGTGACCACGTACGGCAGCATGGCCAGGAACTGGCTGGGCACCGGGGTGCCCAGGAAGGACAGGATGGATTCCAGGTTGGACGCGAAACCGAACAGCAGGGACGCGAGCAGCGCACCCACGGGGTTCCAGCGACCGAAGATCAGCGCGGCCAGGGCGATGTACCCGGCGCCCGCGGTCATGTCCCGTGTGAAGGCGGACACCGAGACGAGCGTGTAGAACGCCCCGCCCAGACCGGCCACCGCACCGCCCAGCAGCACGTTGCGCACGCGCAGCGCATTCACCGAGACACCCAGGGTGTCCGCGGCCTTGGGGTGCTCCCCCACCGCGCGGGTACGCAGACCCCATCGGGTCCGGTACAGCGCAAACCACACCACGATCACCGCGAGGTACATGATGTAGCCGATCACCGACTGGTCGAACAGCACGGGACCCACCACGGGGATTTCGGCGAGGACCGGGATGCGCACGTGCGGCAAGCGGTCCGGTGCGTTGAAGGACGCGGCGTTGGGCTCGAGCACGGTTGCGAAGAGGAACCCGGTCAGGCCGGAGACGAGCACGTTGAGCACCACGCCCACGATCACCTGGTTCACGCGGTAGCGGATCGCGAACAGCGCGAGCACGGCGGAGACCAGCACCGCTCCCAGCATCGCCGCGAGCAGACCCACCCAGGGGTTGCCGGCCACGGTCCCGGCGACCGCGGCGGAGAACGCACCGAAGAGCAGCTGGGCCTCGATCGCGATGTTCACCACGCCCGAGCGCTCACACAGTAGACCGCCCAGGGAACCGAACACGAGCGGCGTGGCGAGTGCTACGGACCCGGCGAGCAACGCCGTGATGGAGATGCTGGGCGTCTGGGCGGTGCCCACGATCCACACCAGGAACCCGGTCACGAAGAAGAAACCGGCCACGATCACCGCCCAGCGCGGCAGCTTGCGCGCCTGCACGGCCGCGTACACCGCGAGGGCGGCGAGCACGATCGTGACCACCCAACCGTAGGGGGCGGAGGGCACGGAGACGTCGGGCAGGCGGATGGCATCGCCGTCGTTCGAGAACCGGAAGTCCACGCTCTGCCCGGAGGCGTTCAGCGCGAAGACGATCAGGGACACGAGCGCCAGGACACCCAGGCCGATTGCGGGCCGCAGGGTCCGCACACCCACGGCGCGGTTCGCGGCGGAGGTGGCCAGAGAGGCTTCGGGCGCGGGCTCCGGGGATCCGGACGTAGGACCGGAGGGCTGCGAAGTGATAGCGGTACTCACGCGGCGGCCTCCTGCGAGCGACGGGTGGCGAACTTGAACAGCGGGGGCAGCGCCACGAACAGCACGATCAGGGACTGCACGACCAGCACGATGTCGATGTTGGTCCCCGTCATGGACTGCATGGTCACGCCACCGGCGCGGAAGGCCCCGTAGAGGATGCCCGCGAAGAACGTCCCCCACGGGCGCGAGCGGCCGAGCAGGGCCACGGTGATCGCGTCGAAGCCGAAGGACGCGGCCACGCCCGAGGTCAGCGAGTGTTCCGTACCGGCGATTTGCGCGGTACCCGCGAGCCCGGCCAACAGGCCGGCGAGGAGCATGACGACGACGAACCCGCGGGTCACGGAGATGCCCGCGGTACGCGCGGCGCGGGGGTTCGCTCCCACGGCGCGCAGCTCGAAGCCCACGGTGGAACGGTTGAGCAGCCACGTTACGGCCACGGTGGCCAGCACGGCCACCACGAAGCCCCAGTGCAACCGGAAGTGGTCACCCAGCAGCTTGGGGAACATCGCGGTGTCTGCGACGGGCGGGCTGATGGGGTTGGACGAGCCCTCGCGCTGAAACCCCGGCAGCGTGAGCAACCACGCCACGAGGTTCAGGGCCACGTAGTTGAGCATGATCGTGAGGATGACCTCGTGCGCGCCCGTGCGCGCCTTGATCAGTCCCACGATCCCGCCCCACACGGCACCGCCCGCGGCGCCGGCGACGACGACGGCGAGCAGGTGCAGTCCCACGGGCAACTGCCACGCGAAACCGACCCACGCCGCGAGCGTGGCACCGATCAGGATCTGTCCCTGGGCGCCGATGTTGAACAGCCCGGCCCGGAACGCGAGGGCCACGCCCAGACCCGCGAGGATCAGGGGGGTCGCCACGGTCAGGGTCTCGGTCAGCGGGTACAACCGGTCCGCGAGCGTGCTGCCGTTGGGGTTGTACACCGCGCCGTAGAACATGGCGATGTACGCGCTCGAGGCCGCTCGCCACATCGCGGAGAACGTGTCGCCGGGGCGGGCGAAGAAGTACCCGGCGGCCTGGCGGACGCGCTCGTCCGTGACTGCGATCAGCAGCCCGCCCAGGATCAGCGCCACGACGACCGCGAGCACCGACTGCAGGGTGGAGCCCAGCAGGGTGCGGCGCGGGTCCTCGGCGGAGAGTTCGGTGGGTGGCGGGGCCGAGACCTGATCGGAGGTGGCCGGTGCGGTGGACGCGCTCATGCCGTGCGGTTCCCCTCGGGTCGGTCGGTGGTTCGGTCGGTGGGGTGGGCGCCGGGATCGAGGCCGTCACCATCCAGGGTGACGGCAGCGGCGTCGCCCGCGTGAGCGGGAGCGGTCGCGGGTGCGGCCGTCGAGCCGCCCGCGGGGGCACCCGCCGGGGACCGGTCGGTGGCTGCCGCGGCGGACCCGCCGTCGTCGTGCGAGTGATCCCACGGCGCGGGCGGCAGCACGCTGTCCGCGGGCTCACCGGCCATCATGCGCCCAAGGGCCTCGCGCGGGGTGTCCGGGCCCACGATACCCATGAGGCGACCGTGGAAGAACACCGCGATGCGGTCCGCGAGTGCGTAGATCTCGTCCAGTTCGGTGGACACGATGAGCACCGCGGTGCCCTTGTCCCGCTCGGCCACGATGCGCTTGTGGATGAACTCGATGGATCCCACGTCCACACCGCGCGTGGGCTGGGACGCCACGAACAGTTTGAGGGGCCGCCCGAGCTCGCGGGCGATCACGACCTTCTGCTGATTGCCGCCGGACAGCGTGGCCACCGGAGAGTCCACGGATCCGGTGCGGATGTCGTACTCGTTCACCTCAGAGCCGGCGTGCCCACTGATCGCACCGAGGCGCAGGGACGGTCCCGCCGCGAACTCCCGTTCCCGGTAGCGGTCCAGCACGAGGTTCTCGGCCACGGTGAAGGTGCCCACGAGCCCGTCCGTGGAACGGTCCTCGGGCACGAAACCCACACCGCTGGCCAGGATCTCCCGGGTGCGCAGCCCCACGAGTTCCTGTCCGTCCAGGCGCGCGGAACCGCTCACCTGCTCCTCGAGTCCCACGAGGGCCTGGGTGAGCTCGGTCTGTCCGTTGCCCTGCACACCGGCCACGGCCAGGATCTCGCCGGGCGCGACGTCGAAGTCAACATTGTCCAGCAGCACGACGCCGTTGTCCCCCACCACGGTGAGCCCGCGCACCTCGAGCGAGGTACCGGTGGTGTGGGCGGTGTCCTTGGCCACGGTCAGGGAGACGTCACGGCCCACCATGAGCGCCGCGAGCTCATCCGTGGACGTCTCAGGGCCCACCTGTCCGACCACTTCCCCGCGGCGGATCACGGTGATCACGTCCGACACCGCCCGGACCTCGCGCAGCTTGTGGGAGATGAACACGATGGACGTGCCGTTGTCCCGCAGTTGCCGCATGATCTCGAGCAGCTCGTCCGTCTCCCGGGGGGTCAGCACGGCCGTGGGCTCGTCCAGGATCAACACCTTGGCGTCCCGCACGAGGGCTTTGATGATCTCGACCCGCTGCTGGACGCCCACGGGCAGGTCCTCGACCACGGCGTCCGGGTCCACCGCGAAGCCGTAGCGTTCGGAGATCTCCCGGATCCGGGCCCGGGTGGTCTCCAGGTCCAGGGACATCCCGCGCGTGTTCTCGTGACCCAGGGCCACGTTCTCGGCGACCGTGAAGACCGGGATCAGCATGAAGTGCTGGTGCACCATGCCGATCCCGGCCGCCATGGCATCGCCGGGGCCGGAGAAACTGACGGGCGCGCCGTCGATCTCGATCGTGCCGGACGTGGGCTCGTACAGCCCGTACAGCACGTTCATGAGCGTGGACTTGCCCGCGCCGTTCTCACCGAGCAAACAGTGGATCTGATGTGGTTCCACCGTGAGGTTCACACGGTTGTTGGCGGTGAAGTCACCGAACTTCTTGGTGACGTCCGTCAGTTTCAACTGCACTGTTCTGCTCCTGCCGGGCCCGCCCGCTCAGGCGGTGGGGGCGTTCTTGGACTGCACCGTGACCTTGCCGTCGATGATGTCCTGCTTGAGCTGCTGGACCTGCTTGTCGAGGTCCTCGCTGACCTCGTCCTGCTGGTCGTGGTAGGGGGCCAGGCCCACACCACCGTTCTCGAGCGTGCCCACGTACTGGGTGTTGTCGAAGTTGCCGTCCGCGGCCTGCGTCACGACGTCCTCGACCGAGGTGGACATCTCCTTGAGGACGGACGTGAGCAGGAACTCCTTGCCGGCGTCCAGGGTCTCGTAGCCGTCGGTGTCCGGCCAGATCAGCCGGACGTTCTTGCCGCTGCGGTTGGCCTCGGTCACGGCGTCCACGGTGCCCTGGGCCGCCTGGCCGGCGACGGGCAGGACCACGTCCGCACCCTCGCCGATGAGGTTCTGCGTGACGGTCTTGGCCTTGGAAGAGTCCTGGAACGAGCTCAGGAACGTGCCGTTCTGGGAGTCCTTGTTCCACCCGAGGACCTGCACGTCCGCCTTGTTCTTCTCGTTGTAGTACTTCACCCCGTCCGCGAAACCGTCCATGAACACGGTCACGGTGGGGATGTCCATGCCGCCGTACGTGGCGACCTTGCCCGTCTCGGACGTGCCCGCCGCGAGGTACCCGGCCAGGAACGCCGCCTGGGCGGTGTTGTAGACGATGGGCTTGACGTTGTCCGCCTTGATCGAGTTGTCGTCCACGATCGCGAAGTGCTTCTCCGGGTTGGCCGCGGCCACCTTCTTGGTGGTGTCCGCGAGCAGGAAGCCCACGGAGACCGTGAGGTTGCAGCCCTGCTGCGCCATGGAGGTCAGGTTGGGCTCGAACTCCGTCTCGGACTGGGACTCGGCCTGGCTGATCTGGATGCCCTTGTGCTCCTCGGCGGCCTTGAGGCCCTCATAGGAGCTCTGGTTGAAGGAACGGTCCTGGAAACCGCCGTCGTCGGAGACGATGCAGCCCTTGAAGTCGGAGGCCTGGGCGCTGCTGTCGCCGGCGTTGTCCGGGGCGGCACCGCAACCCGCCAGGACCAGGCCGGTGACCCCGGCCAGGCCAAGCGTCCCCAGGGTGCGCAAGCGTCGAGTGGTCATGAGGTCCTCCGGTCGGGCTGGGATCAGATGTGGGTCGTGACCCGGGAACACAGTGCACGGGTCACCGGCCCGTGCCCCCGGGCGGTGACCCGTGCAGTGAGACGGGTCATAGGTCAGCTCAGTGTAGCCCCGGAAGTACCCAGCAGTACGCTCACCGCGGGCGTGTCAGGGCTGCGGGGCGTGCGGCGTCGTCGTGGCGCCCGCGAGCTCGCGCACGCGCAAGCGGATGGCGCGCAACGCCGTGGAGGCCATGACCTGCACGCCGCAGCCGATCGCCTCCTCCTGAGGGGCGTAGTCGGACTGGTGCAGGTCGTAGGTTCGGCCGCCGGGAGCCCGGGTCCCCAGGCGCATCATGGCGCCGGGGACGTGCTGCAGGAACCATGCGAAGTCCTCCCCGCCCATGGACTGCTCCACCAGCAGGATGCTCTCCTCCCCCAGCTCCGCTCGCGCGGCGATCTCCAGCAGGGTGGTCTCGGTCTCGCCGTTGACCACCGGCGGCACACCCCGGATGTGCTCGAGGTCCACGTTCACGCCGTACGGTGCGGCCACCTGCTCCACGACCTCGTCCAGCATGTCCCCGGCGCGCGACCACGCGTCCGCGTCCAGGCAGCGCATGGTCCCGGACATGAAACCGGACATGGGGATCGCGTTGGGTGCCACACCTGCGTGGATCTGACCCCACACCACAGCCACCCCGGAGCGCACGTCCACGCGGCGGGAGAGCACCGCGGGCACGTTGATCGCGATCTGGCTCATCGCGTAGACCAGGTCCTCGGTCAGGTGCGGGCGGGACGTGTGCCCGCCGCGTCCGGACAGCTCGATCCGGATGGTGTCCGACGCCGAGGTGATCGCCCCGATGCGCGTGCCTACCTGGCCCACGTCCACCTTGGGTTCGCAGTGCAGGGCGAACATCCGCGGCACGCCGGCCAGCACGTCCTCCTTGATGATGGTCAGGGCGCCGCCGGGCAGTTTCTCCTCGGCCGGCTGGAAGACCACGCGCACGGTGCCCGCGAACGGGGACGAACGGTGCACGTCGGCGAGCACGCGGGCCACCCCGAGCATGACCGTGGTGTGGATGTCGTGACCGCACGCATGCATCACGCCCTCGTTGACGGACGCGTAGTCCAGGCCCGTGTCCTCAAGGATGGGCAGGGCGTCGATGTCCGCGCGCAGGCCCACCATCACGGGTCCGCGGCCCACGTCCACGTAGCACCCGGTGCGTTCGAAGCGCACGGGGTGCAACCCGGCGGCCTCGAGGGCGTGCACGATCCGGTCCGTGGTGCGGTACTCCTCGTAGGACAGTTCCGGGTGCTTGTGGATGTCCCGGCGGAAGCGCACGAGGTCCGGGAGGTAGTGCGAGAGCAGGGGGCCGATGGCCGGGGGCAGTCCGATGTCGTCGGCGGACGGCAGAGGCAGATCCAACATGTGTGTCACAGTACCGCCGTGACCCCGCGCGGTGATTCAGCGCGGGCGGCGGCGGGGCTCACAGGACGTCCGTGTCGCCGTTGCGCTTGAGGGAGTCCACCGCGTTCTTGACCCGTTGCGCGTGCTCGGCCGTGGTGACCAGCAAGGCATCCGGGGTGTCCACGACCACGATGTCCGCCACGCCGATCAGCGCGATCAACCGCCCCGTGTCGGACACGACGATCCCGGAGGACTCGTCCGTGAGCACACGGTTGTTCTGGCCCAGGATGGACACTGGCGCGTCCGTGCGCGGGTCCACCTTGTTGAGCCGGTTGATCGCCGCGAAGTCCCCCACGTCCTCCCACGTGAAGTCCCCGGGGACCATGGCCACGTCCCCGGCCGCGGCGGCGGGTTCGGCCACGGCGTAGTCGATCGCGGTCTTGGTCAGGGTGGGCCACACCTCGTCCACGACGGCGTTCCGCTCGGGGGTCTCCCACGCGTCCGCGATTCGGTCCAGGCCCCGCGCGAGCTCGGGTTCGCTGCGGCGCAGGTAGGAGAGCATGAGACCCACGGGCGCCACGAACATGCCCGCGTTCCACGTGTACTTCCCGCTGGCCACGTAAGCGCGCGCGGTCTCCTCGTCCGGCTTCTCCACGAACTGTTCCACGGCGAGCGCGTGGGGTGCCTGATCGAGTCCCAGGGACTGCCCCGCCTTGATGTAGCCGAAGCCCGTGGCGGGCGACGACGGCGTGATCCCGATCGTGACGATGCGTCCGGTGTCCGCCGCCCGCACCGCTTCCTTGACGACCTCCTGGAACGCCGAGGCGGGCTCCACCACGTGATCCGCCGCGAACGAACCGATGATCGCGGTGGGGTCGCGGCGCTCGATGAGCGTGCACGCGAGGCCGATCGCCGCCGCAGAGTCCTTGGGGGACGGCTCGAGCACGAGGTCGTCCGCCGTGAGCTCGGGCAGCTGTTCCTGCACCGCCCCGGCGTGAGAGCGTCCGGTCACGACCATGACCGGGCCGGCGGACAGGCCCGCGAGCCGGTCGAAGGTGGCCCGCAGCAGGGACGAGCCGGAGCCCGTGAGGTCCAGCAGGAACTTGGGGGCATCCGCACGGGACAGCGGCCACAGCCGTGAACCCACCCCGCCCGCGGGGATGAACGGATGGAAACGTTGCAATGGCGAAGTCACGACGGTCAGTGTACGGCCCCCTCCCCCGGCGGCCCTGGATGCGTCACCCGTGACATCCCGGGGTACGGGCCGCACACGGGCCGGGTGTGCCCACCCACGACGCGGCCGGCCGGCCCACGGGGACTTCCCGTGAGCCTTCGCGGGCCCGACCCCGCACCCGGGCGAGAGGGTCCCTCGAAGGCCCCGTGAGACGTCGCCGGCGGACCCTACGCACGGAGGTCGTGGGGCCGCTCGGGCGCGTATCACGGGCCGCTTGGGGGCCGCTTGACGGCCGCTCGCGGGGCGTTCGGACGGCGCACGGCCGGAGCCGATTCAGACACAGAACAATGCGCTAATTCCGCGCTATTCCGGGGGGCACACTTGCAGACACGTTGTCAGGAAATGTGCGGGGGGCTGGTATCTTTGACGAGAACTACCGCATCATCCATGACAGAGCCAGCCAGGGCTCCGCCATCGCCGTGCACTCGCGCGAGAACGCTGCCTTTTTCTTCGACCATTCTTCGGTGCGCACGACGACGAGCGACACAGGGAGGACATTCCGTGGCGAACTCAACCAGGGGCACCCTTTACCGCGGCCAGTACGGCATGTGGTCTTGGGTCGCCCACCGTATTACCGGCGTGGCCATCTTCTTCTTCTTGCTGGTCCACGTCCTCGACACCGCTCTCGTGCGTGTATCCCCCGAGGCGTATAACGCAGTGATGGCGACCTACAAGAACCCCGTGATGGGTCTCGGCGAGGCCGGCCTCGTGGCCGCGATCGTCTACCACGCCTTCAACGGCCTGCGCATCATCCTGATCGACTTCTGGAAGGGCGGGACCAAGAACCAGAAGGGTCTGCTCTGGGGCGTCATCGCCCTCTGGGTCATCGTGATGATCCCGTTCCTCATCCGTCACCTCTCAGTCGTTTTCGGGGGTTAATTCCGTGAGCACTCCTCTCAAGACCAAGATCAGCGTCCCCCGCAGCCGGGACCTTCAGGTGGACGGCGTGAAGTACAACCGCGCCGGTTCGTCCCGCAGCAGCTTCGAGATGATCGCATGGCTGTTCATGCGCATGTCGGGCGTGGTGCTGCTCGTGCTCGTGTTCGGTCACCTCTACGTCAACCTCATGGTGGGGGACGGCGTGCACGCGATCGACTTCGGATTCGTGGGCGGCAAGTGGGCCAACCCGTTCTGGCAGGTCTGGGACCTGGTCATGCTGTGGCTGGCCATGCTCCACGGCACCAACGGTATCCGCACCATCATCGACGACTACGCCGATCGCAACACCACCCGCTTCTGGCTCAAGGTGCTGCTCTTCGTGGCCTCGGGCTTCGTGATCCTGCTGGGCACCATGGTGATCTTCACCTTCGAGCCGTGCCCCGCCGGTGCGGACCCCGCGCTGCTGGCGTCCTTCTGCCCCGGAGCGTGATCGCGGCCACGGCGGAGCCCCCGGCTCCGCCGTCGTGCGTCGTCCCGGCCCGAGCGGCCGGGACCCGATACTTCTCCCACTCACCCACATAGAAAGAACATCTGGTATGCAGGTTCACAAGTACGATGTGGTAATCGTCGGCGCCGGCGGCGCCGGCATGCGTGCCGCCATTGAATCCGGCCAGCGCGCCTGCACTGCCGTACTGACCAAGCTCTACCCCACGCGTTCCCACACCGGTGCGGCCCAGGGCGGCATGTGCGCCGCCCTCGCCAACGTCGAGGAGGACAACTGGGAGTGGCACACGTTCGACACCGTCAAGGGTGGCGACTACCTGGTGGACCAGGACGCCGCGGAGGTCATGGCCAAGGAGGCCATCGACGCGGTACTGGACCTGGAGCACATGGGACTGCCCTTCAACCGCACCCCCGAGGGCAAGATCGACCAGCGTCGCTTCGGTGGGCACACCCGCGACCACGGTAAGAACCCCGTCCGCCGCGCGTGCTATGCCGCGGACCGTACCGGTCACATGATCCTGCAGACCCTCTACCAGACGTGCATCAAGCACAACGTGGAGTTCTACAACGAGTACTACGTCCTGGACCTGATCATGGTGGACACCCCGGAGGGCCGCCGCCCCGCCGGTGTGGTCTCCTACGATCTCGCGACCGGCGAGCTGCACGTGTTCCAGTGCAAGTCCGTGATCTTCGCCTCCGGTGGCGCGGGCAAGGTCTTCAAGACCACGTCCAATGCCCACACCCTCACGGGCGACGGCATGGCGATCGCGTTCCGCAACGGCCTGCCCCTCGAGGACATGGAGTTCGTGCAGTTCCACCCCACGGGCCTGGCGGGCCTGGGCATCCTGGTCTCGGAGGCCGCCCGTGGTGAGGGTGGCATCCTGCGTAACTCCGAGGGTGAGCGTTTCATGGAGCGCTACGCCCCCACCATCAAGGACCTGGCCCCCCGTGACATCGTGGCCCGTTCCATGGCCAACGAGGTCCGTGAGGGCCGCGGTTGCGGCCCCAACAAGGACTACGTCCTGCTGGACCTGACCCACCTGGAGCCGGCGCACATCGACGCCAAGCTCCCGGACATCACCGAGTTCGCCCGCACCTACCTGGGTGTGGAGCCCTACACTGAGCCGGTGCCCGTGTTCCCCACCGCGCACTACTGCATGGGTGGCATCCCCACCGACATCAAGGGCGAGGTCTTCCAGGACTCCAAGAACACGGTTCCCGGTCTCTACGCCGCCGGTGAGGTCGCGTGCGTGTCCGTGCACGGCTCCAACCGTCTGGGCACCAACTCGCTGCTCGACATCAACGTGTTCGGCAAGCGCTCCGGAATCTACGCCGCGGAATACGCGCGGGACGCCGAGTTCCTGCCGATCCCCGACAACGCCACCGAGCGCACCGAGGCGCTGCTCAACAACGCGCGCAGCCCGCACGGTGACGAGAAGGTCGCGGCCATCCGCAAGGACCTGCAGGACACCATGGACGCCAACATGCAGGTGTTCCGCACGGCCGAGACCATCCAGACGGCCCTGGACGACATCGCCGCTCTGGAGGAGCGCTACTCCCGCATCTCCATCCAGGACCAGGGCAAGCGGTTCAACCTGGACCTGCTGGAGGCCGTGGAGCTGGGTTTCCTGCTGCAGCTGGCCAAGGTGATGTCCGTGGCCGCCCTGCACCGCGAGGAGTCCCGCGGTGGTCACTTCCGCGAGGACTTCCCCAACCGAGACGATGAGAACTTCATGGTCCACTCCATGGTGTACGAGGACCCGTCGTCCCCCACCGCGGGAATCCGGCAGGAGACCAAGCCGGTGATCATGACCCGCTACGAGCCGATGGAGCGTAAGTACTGATGTCCACTGCAGCCACCGAGAACCAGACCCAGGACGCTCAGAAGCCCGGCGACAAGGGCGAGGAGTCGATCCCCACGTACGACGTGGTGCTCAAGGTCCGCCGCTATGATCCCGAGTTCAGCTCCGAGGCGCACTGGGACGAGTGGAACCTAACCATGTACGGCACCGACCGCGTGCTGGACGCCCTGCACAAGGTCAAGTGGGAGCTGGACGGTTCCCTGTCCTTCCGCCGCTCGTGCGCGCACGGCGTGTGCGGCTCGGACGCCATGCGCATCAACGGCCGCAACCGGCTCGCGTGCAAGACCCTTCTCAAGGACCTGGACCTGTCCAAGCCCATCCTCGTGGAGCCCATCAAGGGCCTCCCGTGCGAGAAGGACCTGATCGTGGACATGGAACCGTTCTTCCAGTCCTACCGCGAGATCATGCCGTTCCTGGTGAACGAGGACCACACCCCCACCGGAGAACGCTTCCAGTCCCAGGAGGACCGCGCGCGCTTCGACGACACCACCAAGTGCATCCTCTGCGCCGCGTGCACGTCCTCGTGCCCGGTGTTTTGGACGGACGGGCAGTACTTCGGCCCGGCCGCGATCGTGAACGCGCACCGGTTCATCTTCGACTCGCGTGACCAGGCCGGTGACATGCGCCTGGAGATCCTCAACGATAAGGAAGGCGTGTGGCGCTGCCGCACCACCTTCAACTGCACCGAGGCGTGCCCCCGCGGCATCCAGGTGACCAAGGCCATCGCCGAGGTCAAGAAGGCGGTCTTCGCCTCCGCCTTGTGACCCCTCGTGGCACAACCGCGGCGCGGCCCCGGTATCCCTCGTGGATCCCGGGGCCGCGGTCTTTCCCGGGCTTTCAGCTCTCCGACGACGACGCCGCGGGGCCACTACCTGCCGCGGGGCTGCTGCCCGCCGCCGGCCTGTCGAAGCGGACGGGAGTTGCGTGTCCGAGGCCCCGAGCGGCATCGGGCAGGGAGGTCGCCGCCACGACCGTGACGGCCCGGTCCTCGCGCTCCGGCTGGGCGCGGGCCCCTCGGATGTCCGCCTGCACGAGCGCGCCCACGGCGGCCGCGAGCAACAGAACCTGCCCGTAGAGGTTGAACCACAGCAGTACACCCACGAGCACCGCGAACGAGAGCAGATAGGGGTTGTCCGCGCTGCGGGCGATGATTTCGCTGCCGCCGTAGCGCAGCACCTGCGAGCCCAGGGCACCCGTGACGATGGTGGCCAGCAGGGCCTTGCGATGCAGTTTGAGCTGGGCGACCCCGCTCACCAGAGCCAGACTCATCAGGATGTCCACGAGCAGACCCACGCCGAGCGTGACCGCGGACTTGGCCCCGCCGTCCAACCACGGCTGCAGGCGCGTGAGACCGAGCTGACCGAGCCACCCCAGCATCCCGTCCACGGCGCCGGACGCGAAGACGCTCACGGTCGCGGAGGCGAGCAGCAGGATCCCGATCACCACGAGCCACGCGAGATCGCGCGGTACGGCCGCCACGGGCACCCCGGGGGCGGGCGGCAGTTCGAACATCCGCCGCGTGGCCAGCCGGATCCCGGCCACCCAGCGCCACGCGGTGAACAACAGCACCGCGAGCGCCACGGTGGAGGCCACGGTGAAGGGCCCCGTGTTCTCGAGCAGGCTCAGCGGGATGACTCCCCCGTTACCGTCCCCCACGTCCAGGAGTCCGGGGATGTTCTGCACCAGGCCCGCCACGAGCGTCTGCTGCAGCGGCGAGTCGGTTCCCAGGAACGTGGCGAGTGCTGCGAAGCAGATCACCAGCAGGGACGAGGACGCGAAGAGCAATTGGTACGCGAGCCCGGCGGACATGAGCGGCCCGCCGTGGAACATGTAGTGCGCTACCACGCGCACGGGGAACACCGACATGAACCGCGCGAAGAACCACGCACCCAGGGCGCCGGCCCGCCTGCCCAGGGGTGCCCCCTCGGCGGCGAGCTGTCGGCGTACTTCGCGCAGGCGCCGGTGTTCCGCGAGCAGTCCAGTGCGGTCCGTGAGGGCGGGGACCACCGGGGGCGGGTCAGTGTGCGTCACGGTCGTCCGTGCCGGCCCCGCCGAAGGGGATGCGGTCCCTCACGTGCCACGCACCGTGTTCGTCCCCCTCGTAGAGGTCGATGTGGTCCACCAGGAAGGACGCGTGGTACGTGCGCAGCACGTCCTGGGCGCGGTCCAGCCCCTCCTCCGTGGTGCCGTGGGCCAGCGTCACGTGGGGGTGGAAGTCGAAGGGGGACGCGGACTCCAGGTGGTTCTCGCTCAGATCGCAGTGCAACTGCACGCATTGGTCGTGACCGCCCTCGATGCGCAGATAGACCACCGGGGTCACGGGTCGGAACGTCCCCGTGCCGCGGATCTCCACGTGGAACGGTTGCCAGCGATCGGCAACCTCCCGGATGTGGGACACGAGGTCCGCCCAGTCCTCCACGCGCTCGGCGATCATGAGTGTGATGTGCGCGGGGACCGTGCCCGCTTGCGCGTCCCCGAAGGACGAACGCCAGTCCTGCAACTCCTGGCCCATGGGTTCGGGCAACCGGATGACCACACCCGCGTACACCCGGCCCGGGCGCACGGTGGGGGAAGGATGTCCCTCGCTCACACGATCCTCCTCAGGTCGGCCCCGTCCAGACTATCCCACGGCGCCTGGCGCCACACGGCGTGCCGCACGGGGCCCCGCCCGGCGGCTCACGCGCCGGGGAGGAAGCCCATCCGCTCGTAGACGTCCGTGACCGTGCGGGCCGCGATCTCCCGGGCCTTGTGCGCGCCCCGGGCCAGCAGCCGGTCCAGCTCGGCGGGATCGTCGAGCAGTTCCTGGGCGCGCTTCTGGATGGGGTCCAGGGTCTGGGTGACCACCTCGGCCAGGTCCACCTTGAGGTGGCCGTACATCTTGCCCTCGTACTCGGCCACGAGGGTGTCCACCGGGGTGCCCGTGAGGGACGAGTAGATGGTCAGCAGGTTCGAGATCCCCGGCTTGGCCTGGCGGTCGAAGCGCACTTCGGTGCCGTCGTCCGTCACAGCGGACTTGATCTTCTTGGCGTTGGATTTCGCGGGATCCAGGAGGCGGATGAGCCCGGCATCCGACGGCGCGGACTTGGACATCTTGGCCGTGGGGTTCGCGAGGTCGTAGACCTTCGCGGAGTTCTCGAGAATCTTGGCGTCCGGGACCACGAACGTCTCACCGAACCGGGAGTTGAACCGCTGCGCGAGGTTGCGGGTCAGCTCGAGGTGCTGGCGCTGGTCCTCCCCCACCGGGACCTGGTTCGCCTGGTACACCAGGATGTCCGCGGCCATCAGCACGGGGTAGGTGAACAACCCCACCGTGGTGTTCTCCGCCCCCTGCTTGAGGGACTTGTCCTTGAACTGGGTCATCCGCGCGGCCTCCCCGTAACCGGTGATGCAGTTGAGCACCCATGACAACTGCGTGTGCTCCGGCACCTGGGACTGGATGAGCAGCGTGGAGCGCTCGGGGTCGATGCCCGCGGCGATGTACTGCGCGGCCGTGACCCGGGTGCGCTCGGACATCGTGGCCGGGTCCTGGCCCGCGGTGATCGAGTGCAGGTCCGCCACGAAGAACACGCAGTCGTTGTCGTCCTGCATGTCCACCCAGTTGCGCAGCGCTCCCACGTAGTTGCCCAGGTGCAGGGAGTCCGCGGAGGGCTGCACGCCCGACACCACGCGGGGTGTGGGGTTCGGGGCGGTGTTCTGTTCGGTCACGGTCGACATCTTCTTTCGGTTCTCGGTCATGGGAGGCGGGGAGGTGCGGTGCGGGCAGCGGCGTCGTCGTCCGCCGGCGCACGGGACCTCACGAGAGGCGGTAGTCCACCACGAGCGGAGCGTGGTCGGAGAAGCGCGTGTCGTACGCGGCGGCCCGGTCCACGACGGCACTCCGGGCGGCCGCGGCGAGCCCGGGGGTGGCCATGTGGTAGTCGATGCGCCACCCGGCGTCCGTGTCGAACGCCTTGCCGCGGTAGGACCACCACGTGTAAGGCCCGGGGACGTCCCCGGCGAGGCTGCGGGCCACGTCCACGTAGCCCACGTCCCCGAAGAACTTGTCGAAGTACGCCCGTTCCTGCGGCAGGAAGCCCGCGTTCTTGACGTTGCCCTTCCAGTTCTTGATGTCCCGCTCGGTGTGACCCACGTTGAGGTCACCCACCACGAGGGCATGATCGCCGCGCTCGGCCAGTTGCGGCATGCGGGTGAGCATCGCGTCCAGGAAGCGGTACTTGTCGTCCTGGCGGGGTGTGTCCACCTCGCCGGAGTGGACGTACGCGGAAACCAGGGTCAGTGTGGTGCCGTCCGGCAGGCGGACGTCGTTCTCGATCCAGCGCCCGGAGTCGTCGAAGTACTCGTCCCCGATGCCCACGCGGGACTCGGTGGGGAGCAGGGCGCCGTCGAACGCATCGCGGCGCGTAGCAATCGCGACGCCCGCGCGGCCCTTGGCGGCGGCCTCGGTGTGCCGCACGTCCCACACGTCCTCGTCGAGCAGCTCGCGCGTGATCTTGTCCGGCGCGCGCACCTCCTGCAGGCACAACAGGTCGACGCCGCGCGGGGCGAGCCAGTCCGCCATCCCGCGCCGGTACGCCGCTCGGATGCCGTTCACGTTCACCGTGGCAATGCGCACCGTCTGCTGGGAATCCGCCATGTGCCTGTGTCTCCTCGCTCGTTACGGGGTGGTTCTCAGTCCACCACCGTACCGCTCACGGGCTTCGAGGAGTCCTTGAGGCTGCGCAGCCCGTTGGCCGCGGTCATGTCGATGGTCTCCAGGGCCCGCTGGATCTGCTCAGGATCGGGCTCGGCGCCGGAGAGCTGTTCCTTCACGACCTTGGACTGCACCAGGATCACCTGCATGCCGTGGGCGAGCTTCTCGTCCCGCAGGGACTGACCCGCGCCGGCGGACGCCGAGGCGGCGGGAGCGCGGCCGTGCTGGGCCTGGAACTGCTCCTGCGCCTGGCGCACCTGCTCACGGCCGTACGCCGCGGCCTTGCGTACCATGCTCAGCGCCCACACCGCGAGCATGAGCCAGCCCAGGGCGATCCCCGCGAGGATCCAGCCGAGCAGGGAGTTGGAGTTGGCGGCCTGGATCAGGGCCACCGCGAAGATCACGGCCAGGACGGCCAGCCCGATCACCGTCCCCCACAGGGCGGTGCGTCCGGTGCGGGGAGCGTCCGGGGAGTCGGTGGCGCGGGTGTGTGCTGATCCGATCGGCTGCATGAGCCCATTGTCTCAAACCGCGCGGGGCGCACCGAATCGGGCGGGTCCCCGGGGACCCGACCCGCCGGCGTCGCCCGAGCCCCTTGGCACAACCGGGCCCCGAGGGGGTATCAAGAGAGGGTGAGCACATCTTCCGCGGGCTCTCCGCGCTCCCCCGGGGACGACTCCCCCGCCCTGGACCCCGCCGAACGACGCCGCATCCTGTGTGTCCTGCTCGCTCCCCTGTTCATGTCCCTGATCAGCGTCTCGATCGTGAACGTGGCCCTGAGTTCCATCCAGCAGGAGCTGGGGGCGAGTTCCTCGGCACTCCAGTGGGTGCTCACCGGGTACGCGCTCGCGTTCGGGGTGCTGCTCGGGGCCAGCGGCCGCGCGGGGGACGTGTTCGGCCGCCGGAAGCTGTTCATCGCGGGGATCGCGGTCTTCGCGGGGCCTCTCTGGTGTGCGGTCTCGCGCCCAACACCACGGTGCTCAACATCGACCGGGTGATCCAGGGCCTCGGATCCGGGATACTCAACCCCCAGACGGTGGGCATGATCCAGGAGTACTTCCAGGGTCGGGAGCGCGCCAAGGCGTTCGGGCTGTTCGGTTCCGTGGTGGGGGTGGCCGTGGCGATCGGGCCCACCCTGGGCGGTCTGCTCATCCAGGTCCTGGGTCCGGACGCCGGGTGGCGCTCCACGTTCCTGCTCAACGTGCCGATCGCCGCGCTTGCGATCGTCCTGGCGTTCATGTGGCTCCCCCGCCGCAGCAGACGGCCCGGGAAGGTGGACATGGATCCCCTGGGTGTGGTGGTGTTCGGGATCACTGTGCTCGCGCTGCTGTTGCCGTTCGTCGAATCCCAGTGGGGCCCGTGGATCTGGCTCTCCCTGCCCGCGGGCGTGCTGCTGGTCTACGGCTGGGTGCGCTGGGAGAAGCGGTACAAGCGCGCCGGGAGGGCACCCATGGTGGACCTCGAGCTGTTCCGCACCGCGAGCTTCAGTTACGGCGCGCTGCTGATCTCGGTCTACTTCCTGGGGGTCACGAGCATCTGGATCGTGGTGGCCCTCTACGCCCAGCAGGGCCTGGGCCGCACCGCCCTCGAGGCGGGGACGCTCGGACTGCCAGCCTCCATCCTCTCCGCCCTGATCGCGCCGCTGTCCGGGCGTGCGGTGCTGCGCTGGGGTCGCAGCGTGGTGCTCGCGGGCATGAGCCTCGCACTGCTCGGGATCGTGCTGTCCGTGCTCGTGGCGTACGGGATGTCCCACTGGGGTTGGCACATCGCCCTGTTCTACGTATCGCTCGCATTCATCGGCGCGGGTCAGGGCGCGGTCATGGCACCCAACCAGACGTTGAGTTTCGCGGACGTGCCCCTGCGCTTCGCGGGTGCCGCCGGCGGTGTCCTGCAGACCGGCCAGCGTATGGGCACCGCGATCGGCACCGCCCTGATCACGGCGGTGGCCTTCGGTGTGCTCGCCCGCGCCGACTGGGATGCCGCGTTCACGGCGAGCTTCGCGGTGATCACTGTGATCGTGCTGATCGCCATGGGGATCGGGATCGCGGACATGCGCCGACGCACCCCCGAGGAGCCATCCCGGGGCTGAGCCCCGCGCACCTCGTTCCCGGCACGTGTTCGGACCGCGGACTCCCGGGCTTGACGGCCGCCCGCGTGCCGCACGGCCCCGGGGACGACGACGCCGCGCGGCCGGCTCGAACGAACGAGACGGCCGCGCGGCGTCGTGACCGGAAGGCTACGGGATCAGGCCGACTCGACGGCCCGTTCGCAGGACGCCACCACGTTGACGAGCAACATGGCCCGGGTCATGGGACCCACGCCCCCGGGGTTGGGCGACAGCCACGAGGCGCGCTCGGCGGCGGCCGGGTCGATGTCCCCCGTGAGCTTCTTCTTGCCGGTCTCCGTGTCCTCGACCCGGGAGACACCCACGTCGAGCAGGACGGCACCCTGCTTGATCTGGTCCGCCCCGATCATGTGCGGGCGCCCCGCCGCGGCCACCACGACGTCCGCTTGCGCGAGCAGCTCGGGCAGGTTGCGGGTGCCCGTGTGGGCCAGGGTCACGGTCGCGTTGATCTCCCGGCGGGTCAGCAACAGACCGATGGGCCGACCCACGGTCACACCGCGGCCGATCACCAGCACGTGGCGCCCCGCGAGGTCCACCCCGTGACGTGTGAGCAGCTCCACGATCCCGTGCGGCGTGCACGGCAGCGGGGACGTGATGGGCTCGTTGACGTTGAGCACCAGCCGCCCCAGGTTCGTGGGGTGCAACCCGTCGGCGTCCTTCGCGGGATCGATGCGCTCGAGCACGGCGTTGGTGTCCATGTGCGGCGGCAGGGGCAACTGCACGATGTACCCCGTGCACCGGGGATCGTCGTTGAGCTCGTCGATGACGCGCTCGAGCTCCTCCTGGGACGCGTCCGCGGGCAGTTCCTTACGGATCGAGGCGATCCCCACCTGCTCGCAGTCGCGGTGCTTGCCCGCCACGTACGAGTGCGAGGCGGGATCGTCGCCCACGATCACGGTCCCGAGACCGGGCACCACGTCCCGCTCGCGCAGTGCGGTCACGCGCTCGGTCAGTTCTTCCTTGATCCGGGCCGCGGTCGCCTTGCCGTCGAGGACCTGGGCCGTCATCTCACCACTCCTCGAGGCCGGGGTACAGCGGGAACTGCTCGGTCAGGGCGTCCACGCGCGAGCGCAGGGCGGAGACGTCCGCACCGGGCTTGAGGGCCTCGGCGATCACGTCCGCGACCTCCTCGAACTCGCCCGCGCCGAAACCGCGGGTCGCGAGCGCCGGGGTCCCGATACGCAACCCGGACGTGGTCATGGGCGGGCGGGGGTCCCACGGTACCGCGTTGCGGTTGACCGTGATCCCCGCCTGGTGCAGCAGGTCCTCGGCCTGCTTGCCGTCCAGCTCGGAGTTGCGCAGGTCCACGAGGACCAGGTGCACGTCCGTGCCGCCGGTCAGCACGGACACACCGTGCTCCGCGAGATCCGGGGAGTTCAACCGCTCGGAGAGGATCTGCGCGCCCTCGATCGTGCGCTGCTGGCGCTCGCGGAACTCCTCGGTGGCGGCGATCTTGAACGCCACGGCCTTGGCCGCGATCGCGTGCATGAGGGGCCCGCCCTGCTGGCCGGGGAACACCGCGGAATCGACCTTCTTCTTGAGGTCCGCTTCCGCGAGGATCACACCGGAGCGCGGGCCCGCGAGGGTCTTGTGCACCGTGGAGGTGGTCACGTGCGCGTGGGGCACGGGGTTGGGGTGCAGCCCCGCGGCCACGAGACCCGCGAAGTGGGCCATGTCCACCCACAGCTTGGCACCCACCTCGTCCGCGATCGAGCGGAACGCCTCGAAGTCCAGCTGGCGCGAGTAGGCGGACCAGCCGGCCACGATCACGTTCGG
Source organism: Kocuria sp. CPCC 205297 (assembly GCF_040981035.1). Lineage (NCBI taxonomy): Bacteria > Bacillati > Actinomycetota > Actinomycetes > Micrococcales > Micrococcaceae > Kocuria > Kocuria sp. CPCC 205297. The sequence continues at coordinate 265,649 of NZ_JAVKPY010000001.1, forward strand.
CCGGGCCTGCAGTGCCTGCTCGCGCATCTTGTCCATGTCGATGCGGTAGGTGTCCGGGTCCACCTCGTACGCGGCGATGTTGTAGAGCTTGCCCGAGACATTGATCTTCATGCCATGGGTCAGGTGCCCACCGTGGGCCAGGGACAGCCCCATGAGGGTGTCACCGGGCTGCATGAGCGCGGCCATCACGGCGGTGTTCGCCTGGGCGCCCGAGTGCGGCTGCACGTTCGCGTGATCCGCCCCGAACAGTTCGCACGCGCGGTCGCGAGCGAGGTTCTCCACGACGTCCACGTACTCGCAACCGCCGTAGTAGCGACGGCCAGGGTAGCCCTCCGCGTACTTGTTCGTGAGCACCGAGCCCTGCGCCTCGAGCACGGCGCGCGGCGCGAAGTTCTCCGACGCGATCATCTCGAGCGTGGAGCGCTGGCGCCCCAGTTCGTCCTCGATGGCCCGTGCGACGTCCGGGTCCACCTCCGACAGCGGTTGATTGGTCACAGGGTGTCCCAGGGATTCCGTCATGCTCCACCTTCTTTGTGCGCGGGAGGGTCCGCTCCAGCATATCCGCGCGCCGCGGTGTTGCGCCTCAGCACGGCGGGGGCACGAGCGCGGCGATGCTCGTAGAGTTTCCGGATCGTCCGGGCCCTCGGCGGGCGGCTCCCGCCAGGGGAGCGAATGCGGGTAGCATGTGTACCCGTACCGCGTGCGTACCCCCTGCGCGCGGCAGCCGTCACAGCGCAGCCGGGCTGCCGCTCTCGCTCAGCGAGCGCGAGCATTCGCATCGTCCCGCCCCACGTCCTGATCCTTCGTGTTAGGAGTTCTCGCGCCGTGAACGTTCTTCCCACCGCCCCGTTCACCGCTTCCATGCCGCGCATCACCGACGGCCAGTCGCCGCCGGAACCCGTGGACATGGTGCGCACCCCGTACGCCGCCGTGATCTTCGACATGGACGGTGTGGTGACCGACACCGCCGGGGTGCACGCCCGCGCGTGGCAGAAGCTCTTCGACCGGTTGCTGACCGATCCCCGCCTCGAGCCCGTAGCCCCGGCCACCGAGGTGGACCGGCGCCCGTTCGACATGGGCGGTGACTACCGTACGTACGTGGACGGACGACGTCGCGAGGACGGCGTCCGCGCGTTGCTCGCCGCCCGCGGGACCATGCTCCCCGAGGCCCAGAGCCACGAGGACCCGCAGCCGGGTGACTGGACCGTGCAGGGCCAGGCCGCCGCGAAGGACGGCTTCTTCCACGAGGAGCTGCGCGAGCACGGTGTGCGCGTGTTCACGGGCACCGTGGCCCTGATCGAGCGGCTGCGCGAGGGCGGTGTGCCCGTGGGGCTGGTGACCGCGAGCCGCAACAGCGCCGTGGTCCTCGAGGCCGCCGGGTTGCAGCACTCGTTCGACCGCATCGTGGACGGCAACTGGGCCGCCTCGCACGACCTGCCGGGCAAGCCCGCCCCGGACACCTTCCTCGAGTGCGCACGCCTGCTGGGCGTGGCCCCCGGCGAGAGCGTCGTCGTGGAGGACGCCGTGGCCGGCGTCCAGGCCGGTGCCGCCGGCGACTTCGGCCTGGTCGTGGGGATCAACCGGGACGGTGCCCGGGAACGGCTCTACCGCGCGGGCGCCCACGTGGTGCTCAACGACGTCGCCGAGCTGGACCTGGGCGCGCGCCGGGACGACCCGTGGGCGCTCGTGTTCGACGGTTTCGACCCCGCCACCGAGCCCCGCCGCGAGGCCCTGCTGACCCTGGCCAACGGCTACATGGGCGTGCGCGGCGCGGCCTGTGAGTTCGCCGCGAACACCGTCCACTACCCCGGAACCTACCTGGCTGGCGTGTTCAACCGGGTGCTCAGCCACATCAACGGCCGGGACGTGGAACACGAGTCCATGGTCAACGTGCCCAACTGGCTGCACCTGGACCTGCGTTTCGCGGAGGGCCAGTGGTGGTCCGAGGGCGGGATGAAGCCCTCCGACGAACGCGTGGAACTGGACCTGCGCCGCGGTCTGCTGACCCGCACGCTCGTGCTCACGGAAGTGGACGAGGACCCCGGCGCGGACCAACCCCCGCGCAGCCTGGAGATCACCCAGCGCCGCCTGGTGTCCCTGCGCTACCGCCACCTGGGCGCCCAGGAGACCCGGATCGTCTCGCGTGGATTCAGCGGGCGGTTGCACGTGCGCACCGGTGTGGACCCCGCCGTGACCAACAGCGGCGTGGCCGAGTACCGGGAACTCAACGCCCACCACCTCGCGCTACTCGAGTCCACGACCCTGCCGGACGAGCACGAGACCCTGCTGTCCCTCGTGCGCACCTCCCAGTCCAAAATCGAGATCGCGATGGCCCAGCGCACGCGCATCGAGTCCGAAACCCCCGTGCGCGAGCGCCGCGAGGTGCGCCCCGGCGGGATCGAGTTCCGCCGCTACACGGTGCAGATCGACCCGCACAACCCCGTGCTCGTGGACAGCACGACCGCGGTGGTCACGAGCCGCGACGCCGCGATCGGTTCCCCCCGCGAGGGAGCGCTCGCCGAGCTGAACCGCACGCCGTTCGGGGTACGTAAGCTGCTGGCCTCTCACGAGATCGAGTGGGCCCGGTTGTGGGACCGCTACGAGGTCACCCTGGAGGCCGCGGAGGACACCCCCGAGCACGTGGCCACCCAGCTTGCGGTGCGCACCCACCTGTTCCACGCGGCCCAGACCCTGGCCCCCCACCTGTCCCTGCGGGACGCAGGCATCCCCGCCCGCGGTCTGCACGGTGAGGGTTACCGCGGCCACATCTTCTGGGACGAGCTGTTCATCCTGCCCGTGATCAACATGCGTCAGCCGCACGTGACCCGGTCCCTGCTCTCCTACCGGTGGCGGCGCCTGGCTATGGCCCAACAGCACGCCCGGGACTTCGGTCTCTACGGCGCGGCCTTCCCGTGGCAGTCCGGTTCCGACGGGCGCGAAGAGACCCCGCCCGAGCTGTACAACCACCACTCCCGGCGCTGGCTGCCGGACAACTCGTGGCGCCAGTTCCACGTGGGCCTGGCGATCGCGTACAACGCGTGGGTGTACTACGAGTCCACCGGGGACATCGACTGGCTCTCCGGCCACGGGACCGAGCTGATCGTGGGAATCACCCGCCTGTTCGCGTCCCTCGCGGAGTACGACTCGCACGACGGCAAGTACCACATCTGCGGTGTCATGGGCCCCGACGAGTACCACGACGGCCCCGCGGGCCAGCACGGTGGCGGGCTCAAGGACAACGCCTATACCAACGTACTCACGTCCTGGCTGTTCCGTCACTCGGCCCACATCTTCCACGACATGGTCGAGCACCAGCGTGAGGACCTGGAGTCCCGCTTCGAGATCTCCCCGCAGGAGGTCCAGAAGTGGCTCAAGATGGCCGAGAACATGTACGTCCCGTTCAACGCGGACGGCACGATCGCGCAGTTCGAGGGCTACGACGAACTCGCCGAACTGGACTGGGACTTCTACCGCACCAAGTACCGCAACATCGGCCGCCTGGACCTGCTGCTCGAGAACGAGGGCGACCTGACCAACAACTACAAGCTGTCCAAGCAGGCGGACACGATCATGCTCGTGTACCTGCTGGGTCCCGAGGGTTTGATCGAGGAACTCGCGCGCATGGGCTACACCACGGACCTGGACGCCATCCAGCGCACCGTGGACCACTACATCGCGCGCTCCTCCAACGGTTCGTCCCTGTCCCGCGTGGTCAATGCCGCGGTGCTCGCGTGGCTCGACCCGGACCGCTCGTGGGGTTCGTTCCAGGACGCGCTCATGATCGACATGGACGACACCCAGGGCGGCACAACGGGTGAGGGCATCCACCTGGGTGCCATGGCCGGTTCGGTGGACGTGATCACCCGCGCGTACGCCGGGCTGCGCGTGCGGGGCCAGTGGCTCGAGTTCCAGCCCGCCCTGCCCCGCGAGTTGGACGCCGTGGACTTCACGGTCCTGTACTGCGGTCAGGTCATCGAGGTCTCGCTGGACCACGACATCCTGGAGCTCGAGGCGAGCTCGGCCAAGGCGGATCCGGTCACGGTGCACGTCAACGGCGCCGAGTACGTGCTCAAGGGCGGGCAGAAGATCTCGGTGTCACTGCGCCACCGCGAGTCCCGGCGTCCCGAGAAGGCCATGGCCGCCCTGCGGCGCCGGTTCATCTCCGACGCCGGCGAAGGCTGAGCCCCGCCCCGAACCGTGGCCGTACGACAACGCTGCGCGGCTCGGGCGCGCCTGCTCACCGGGCGCACACCGGGCCGAGCCCCGGCCACGCGGCGGGCGCGTGGCGGGCGCGTGGCGGCTACCGGCGGCGTCGTGACGAGCGCGAGCGCGCACTATGCTATGGCTCATGACACAGTTCTCCGAGCCCGCGGGCGCCGACGCCGCCCGCGAACCCCTGATCCTGCCCTACGGTCAGCACCGGCCCTCCGTGGCTCGCTCCGCTTTCGTGGCACCCAACGCCACGATCGTGGGTGACGTGATGGTGGGTGCCGGGGCGGGCATCTTCTACGGCGCCGTGGTGCGCGGTGACCGCTCCCCCCTGCGGATCGGGACGAACTCCAACCTGCAGGACAACGTCACGGTGCACTCGGACCCGGACCACCCCACGACCATCGGCGAGCGCGTGAGCGTGGGCCACAACGCGGTCATCCACGGGTGCGTCCTGGAGGACGACGTCCTGGTGGGGATGAACGCCACCGTGCTCAACGGCGCCGTGGTGGGCCGCGGGAGCCTGATCGCCGCCGGGACCGTGGTACTCGAGGGCGAGCGCATCCCGCCCGGTTCCCTCGTGGCCGGGGTCCCGGGCAAGGTCCGGCGGGAGCTGTCCGTGGACGAGCAGCATGCCGTGAGTCGCAACGCCCAGAACTACATCGAGCTCTCCCGGGAACACCGCGCCATGTTCTCCTGAGCCCGCCTGGACAACCGCAACACACGACGACGCGCGGCCCCGGAAGCCCGGGACCGCGCGTCGTCGTACGCCGGGTGAAACCGCGGTAGCCCGGCGGGAGCGGCTCGGTGAGTGTCGCCCAGTGGATGCGGCTCGGTGGATGCCGCTCAGTGGAAGAAGTGCCGCGCCCCCGTGAGGTACATGGTCACTCCCGCGGCCTGGGCCGCCTCGATGACCTCCTCGTCACGGATGGAACCGCCCGGCTGCACCACGGCGCGCACGCCCGCGTCCAGGAGCACCTGCAACCCGTCCGCGAACGGGAAGAACGCGTCCGACGCCGCGACCGCGCCGCGGGCACGTTCGGCGTGATCCTCGGCGAGCGTGTTCGCCCGCTCCACGGACAGCCGGCACGAGTCCACGCGGTTGACCTGGCCCATGCCGATGCCCACGGAGGCGCCGTCGTTCGCGAGCAGGATCGCGTTGGACTTCACGGCTCGCAGGGAACGCCACGCGAACTCGAGGTCCGCCAGGGTCTTCTCGTCCGCGGCGTCACCCGAGACCAGGGTCCAGTCGGCAGGGTCGTCGCCCTCGGCGTCGAGGCGGTCGGCCTGCTGGAACAGTGCGCCGCCGGAGACCCCGCGGTACTCCAGGGGATCGAGGCCGAAGCCCTCGGGCAGCGCGAGCAGGCGGATGTTCTTCTTGGCCCCGAGGATCTCGAGCGCCTCCGGCTCGAACTCGGGGGCCACGACCACCTCGGTGAAGATGGGCTTGAGGTTGCGGGCCATGTCCGCCGTGACCGTGCGGTTGGCCGCCACGACACCGCCGTACGCGGAGAGCGGGTCGCACGCGTGGGCCTTGAGGTGGGCGTCCGCAATGGGGTCCTGCGCGCCGGGGGTGGCCACGGCCACGCCGCACGGGTTGTTGTGCTTGACCACGGCCACGGCGGGCTCGTCGTAGTCGAATGCGGCGCGGACGGCGGCGTCCGCGTCCACGTAGTTGTTGTAGGACATCGCCTTGCCGTGTAACTGCTCGGCCTGCGCGATCCCGGGCGCCGCGGCGTCGTTCGTGTAGAGCGCGGCCTTCTGGTGCGGGTTCTCGCCGTAGCGCAGGGACTCCGCGCGCTGCAGCGCGAGACCCGCGTACGGGGGCCAGAAGTTCGCCTCGGGGTCGTGGTCGAACTGCTGGGCGGTCCACGTGGCCACGGCGGTGTCGTAGGCCGCGGTGTGGGCGAACGCCGCCGCCGCGAGCTTCTGCCGGGCCGCGAGGTCGTAACCGCCCTCCTGGGCCGCGCGCACCACGTCCGGGTAACCGGCGGGATCCACGACCACGGAGACCGCGGCGTGGTTCTTGGCGGCCGCGCGCACCATGGACGGACCACCGATGTCGATCTGCTCCACCACGGCGTCCTGCTCCGCACCCGAGCGCACGGTGTCCTGGAACGGGTAGAGGTTCACGATCACCAGGTCGAACGGCTCGATCTCGAGCTCGGTGAGCTGATCCATGTGTTCCTGCTTGCGCCGGTCCGCGAGGATTCCCGAGTGCACGCGCGGGTGCAGGGTCTTGACCCGCCCGTCCAGGCACTCCTGGAACCCGGTGACCTCGGAGACCTCGGTCACGGGGACCCCCGCGTCGCGGATGGTCCCGGCGGTGGAACCGGTCGAGACGATGCTCACGCCGGCGTCGTGGAGCCCTCGCGCGAGCTCCTCCAGACCGGTCTTGTCGTACACGGAGATCAGTGCGCGCTTGAGCGGCACACGGTTCAGGTCGGCAGTGTTCACGAGCTCTCCAGTGGGGACGAGGGTACGGACGGTAGGCGGGCCGGAGCCCGGTTCAGTCTACGACCGGGGCAGATCGGGGTCGGTGCTCGTGACGTCCCAGCTCAGTTTCGCCAGCGCGTTGACGAGCAGGGTGCGCTCGGCGGATTTGATCCGCTCGTGCAGCACGGCCTCGGTATCGTCCTCGGCCACGGGGACCGCGACCTGGGCCAGGATGGGTCCGGCGTCCACGTCCGCGACGACCTCGTGCACCGTGGCGCCCGTGACCTTCACGCCGTAGGCCAGGGCGTCCCGCACGGCATGGGCACCGGGGAAGGACGGCAACAAGGACGGGTGCGTGTTGATGATCCGGCTCGGGAACACGGACACGAACTCCGCGTCCACGATCCGCATGAACCCGGCGAACACCACGCGGTCGGGGTGGTAGGACGCCACGCGTCGTTGCAGCGCACGGTTCCACTGCTCCCGGTCCGGGTACTCGGACAGCGGCACCACGAAGGTGTCGATGCCCGCGGCGCGCGCCCGGTCCAGACCGGCGCACTCCAGGTCTGCACCCACGGCGGCGATATCCACCTCCACGTCCCCCTGGTGCAGGGCGTCGATCATCGCCTGCAAATTCGTACCGGAGCCCGAGACCAGAACCACTAAACGCATGGGCCCACTCTATCCAGCGAGGCTGCCTCGATGGCGCCGCGGCGGTGCTGCGCCCGCGACGCTGCTCGGTCCGTCCGCTCGCCTACAGTGGTGGGTATGCACGATTCCCGCCACCGGAGCACGCCGCCCCACGCCACGCACTCGATGGGTTCGACCTCCGGCGGCACCCCTTCCGGGGGTTCCCACTCAGGGGGACCGCACTCCGGCGGCCCGCAGCAGGGAGGCCCGCACGCCGGCGACCTGCGCGGTGAGAAGCCCTCACCTCGCGGCCCCCAGTCCGGGGACCCCTCCGACGGCGACGGCGCTCGGCTCCGGTTCGCCACGGTGGCCGCGGCCCTCGCGGTGCTCGCCTCCGCACTCGTGGTGGGTGACGTGTGGTCCACCGTGGCGGGGCTCGTACTCGCCATCGCCGGGATCGTGCTGGGCATCATCGCGCTCGCGCGCTCCCGCGGTTCGTCCTCACGGGTCCCGATCACGGTGCTCGCGGTGTTGGCCATCGTGTGGGGTGTGATCAATGCGCTGGGCGGTGGCACCCGATTGCTCGTGTGGCCGGCCACCCAGGTCTACCAGGAATGCATCGATCGGGCCCTCACGCTGTCCTCGACCAGCCGGTGCGAGCAACAGCTCAACGACAACGTGTGGAAGCACTTCTCCGGTGCGCCCCTCGAGACGGGTGTGCCGCAGGACGATCCGACAGCCACCGCCACGCCTGAGGCCTCCCTTGTCACGCCCACGCCGAGCGCCTCGAACCCTGCCCCTTCGGGGAGTGCTACACCGGGAGCGACCTCGCCGACCTCCGCCGGTCCCGGGTCCTGAGACGCCCGTTCCCAGCGAGTCCATTGCTATCGGGAGCGGTTCGTCATCGGCCCAGTCCCACGTCCTGGGACGCCCGAGCCCGTCGGCGCCAGGAGCGGTTCATCGTCATCTCAGTCCCGCTCGTCGTCGAGGGCGGCCAGCCGCGCGGCCTTGCGCTTCTCGGACCTGCGCTGCGCACGACGACGCTTGGCCTCCTCACGGCGGGACAGTCCCGGTTCGTCTGCCGATCGTCCCACGGCCGTGGACCCGCCGCGGGGCTGGGACTCCCGCTCGGGCTCGGCGGCAGCGCGCGACGCGCGGCCCCGGAACAGACCCCGGACACCCCGAGCCGTGACCTCGCCGCCCGGGACGGCCGCCCCGGATCCAGGACGGCCACCGGGTGCCGTGCGAGCATCCTGCCCGGCGCCGGGGCCGGAAGCCGAGCGGGAACCGTGCGCGGCGCCAGCGGCGGGCAGGGCGTCGTGGTGGGCCACAGCGGCGTCGTCCTCCGGGGCCGGGGAATCCGACTCGGTGAGCTCGTCCGCCTCGGCGCGGGAGCGGGAACGGTAGCCCTCGCGTTCGAGCCAGGGCCCGGCCAGGCACCCCACGGTGGCGCCCACCGCGAGTTCGGCACCGAGCCACAGGAACACGTGCCACGCGTGCGGGCCGATGTCCGTGAGCCTGCCGATGCCCAGCGAACCGCTGGAGAGCCACGCGAGCGCGGTCACGAGGCCCGCCCCCACCACGGCCATGAACACCGCCGTGAGCACGGTGGAGAGCACGAACGTGATCCAGCGCAGGGGCAGGCGGATGGCCATCCAGTCGTCCAGGTGGTTCTCACCCTCGCGGCAGAACCACCACCCCGCGAGCAGACCCGCGAGCACGGGCAACCCCAGGACCGCAGGGGCGTACAGCCACGGGTCACCGGTGGGCAGCGCGGCGAACGCCGGGAACTGCGGCAGCGGTCCCAGCGTGTTCTGGAACGGCGACACCAGGGTCCCGGTGCCCAGCGAGAAGCCGGCACCGGTGGCCCACGTGAGCGCCCACACGACCATGTTGGGCAGGTACCCGAACTGCAGTGCCGTCAGGGCGGTGTCCCCCGCAGCGCCGGTACCGAGGTCCTGGTAGACCGTGATCACGCGGTCCCAGTTCCACGCGAGCGCCACCACGAACAACAGGGCACCGGCCGCCACAGCGGTGACCGCGGCGAGGAAACCGGCGCGGATCACGGCCCACACGTAGGAACCTGCCCAGCGTGAGTGCTGGCTCGTGCGCTGCAACCAGGACGCGACGTCGGCCCCGAGCACCGCGGCGAGCGAGCGCGAAGCGCTCCACCCGCCCACGAGGGTGCCCAACCCGGCCGGGACCAGGGGCAACAGGGCGGCCGCCACGAGGTCCACCGAGACTTGTTCGGTGCGGCTGAACCAGCCCACGAGGGCCCCGAAGAGCGCGTACGCGAGCATCCCGGCGAAGAACGGGATCAGGAACTGACCGCGCCAGCACGCCCGGGCGATCCGGCGGCCCGCGATCACCGCGAGGCCGAACGGGATCAGCGTGAGCCCTAGAGGCACGAGCGTGACCGTCCCGCCACCGTCCAGCGACAGGCCCTGGATGGCTTGGATCGTGAGGGGCACGCAGTGCGCGAGCAACCAGACCTGTCCGGCGAGCTGCAGGCTCCCGCCCGCGCCCAGGGTCGCGAAGCCCCCCGCAGCCCATACCGCGCCCAGGAGCACGGTGCCCAGCAACAGGCCCACCACGGCCACCGCGAGCAGCTCGATCACGCCCTGCAGCGCGAGCGGCATGGGCAGTCCCGGGGAGTCGTCCGGTTCGGGGCGGGGCACGTCGGCGGCGCGCGCGGGGGACGAACCGTGCGACGTGAAGCGGTCGCGTACGCCCGAGACCACGCCGGGCAGTGAGGGAAGTTTCATCACCGGACATCTTTTCACGTTCACCCGCGCACCACGGGCAGCGAAGTTAGCGCGGACTTCATCTGCGGGCCACCCCCGGGTGACTCCCCCGTGAGGCGCCGGGCCCACAGTGGGAACCGTGAGAATCGCATTGGTGGCCGAACAGTTCCTCCCCCACGTCAACGGTGTCACGCATTCGGTGATCCGCGTCCTGGAACACCTGCGGGATCACGGGCACGAGGCCATGGTGATCGCCCCCTCCTATGAGAAGACCCTGTTCCTGGGCTCTGTGGACCACGTGGACGGCGTGCGGATCGAACGCATCCCGTCCCTGCCGCTCGCGGGCTATCCCGAGGTCCGCGTGGCGAGCTGCACCGTGAGTCGCATGCAGCGCATCCTGGCCCGTTTCGCGCCGGACGTGGTGCACGTGGCGTCCCCGTTCGTGCTCGGGTGGCAGGCCATCCAGGCCGCCAAGGGTTTGGGTCTGCCGTGCGTGGCCGTGTACCAGACGGACGTGCCCGGTTACGCCGCACGCTACGGGGCGTCCGTGCTGGAGACCGCCATGTGGTCCCACGTGCGTGCGATGCACAACAGTGCGACCCTCACGCTCGCTCCCTCCACGGCGTCGATCAGCCAACTCCACGAGCATGGCGTCCAGCGGGTGCACATGTGGCGCCGCGGAGTGGACACGAGTCGGTTCCGTCCCGCGCTGCGCGATCACGCGTGGCGCGAGCGCGTGGGCGGCGGCAAGCGACTCGTGGGATACGTGGGGCGGTTGGCCCCCGAGAAGCAGGTCGCGGACCTCGCCGCGATCGACGCCCTGCCGGACACCCGGCTCGTGATCATCGGTTCCGGCCCCGGGAAGGAGTCGCTGCGCTCGGTATTGCCCAACGCGCACTTCGAGGGCTTCCTCACGGGCACCGAACTCGCCACGGCCATGGCGTCGCTGGACGTGTTCGTGCACCCGGGTGAGCACGAGACGTTCTGCCAGACCATCCAGGAAGCCATGGCCTCCGGGGTCCCGGTGGTGGCCGTGGGCCGCGGCGGCCCCCTGGACCTCGTGGACTCCTCGCGTAACGGGTGGCTCTACGCCCCGGGTGACCTGGCCGGGTTGCGCGAGCGCGTCCGAGACCTCGCGGGCGACGACGCCAAACGCCTCGCCTTCGCGCGCACCGCCCGCCAGTGCGTGCAGGAGCGCACGTGGGGTGCCGTGTGCGAGCAGTTGCTGGGCCACTACGAGCGCGCTCGCACGGTCACCTCCCGGATGCGCGGCACGCGCCGCAGCGACCTGCGCACCCCATGAGAACCGCCGCCGGGTGCCAGATGTTACTCAACAGAAGCTTGATTAAGTTTTGATGACATTCTCGGTCCGCGCCTGGCTGGTCCCCCGAATCCACGGATAGGCTCGAAGCAGCTTCACGAGATGCGCCCGCGCAACGACAAGGACGTCACCGCGCGCCCAGAGCTCCAACTCGGCGTACGCCAACCCTCGGTTCAGGGGTGGATTGGATGACGAAGTGGCCGGGGCCACACGTGTGGTCCCGGCAAGCGACCGGAAAATTCAGAGGCCCGACATCATGAACACGACAACCCAGAAATCCCACCCCGACACCCGCGAACAATGGGTGGACGTCACCGTTCAGGCGGACCCCGCCCGGCACGTGGTGTCCATCACGGGATCGGACGGTCACGAGCACGAGTACTTCGCGGACGACGCCCGTGAGGTCGCACTCGCCGCACAGCACACACGGGGGCGCGGCCAGTGGTGCGCCAAGTACAGCAGACTCCTGGTCCCCGGGGCGTCCCGGGTGACCGGCGGGGTGTCCTTCTACAAGCTGGAGCCCTTGCCCGCGTAGTCCTCGCGAGCACGGTCCCCGCGACCGCGAACTCCACGATCGGGTGTGGCCCGGGTCCGGACGGACCCGGGCCACACCCATGTTCTCAGCCTGCTCGGTTCTTGACGGCCGTGCTCACCGGGCGGTCGCGTCCCGGTCCTGGGCGATCAGCTCGGCGGCGCGTTCACCGATCATGAAGACCGTGATCTTCGGGTTCACCGTCACGAGCTCGGACATCACCGAGGCGTCTGCCACGCGCAATCCGCTCACGCCCTTGACGATCGCATCCAGCAGGAACGCCGTGCGCCCGGTGATGAGCACGTACAGCATGAGCCCGATCGCCAGGATGATGCTCAGCTCGGAAAGCCGCCGGGTGCCCTTGTCCACGCCCAAGATGGTCCCCAGCAGCGCCGCGGTGTCCACGGCGTCGCCGGCGGCACCGTGGATCCGGCACCCGATCAGGGGTAGAGAGCGGAGCGGATGCTCAGCGGCATGCCGAAGCGGTAGGCGAAGTAGCCGAATGCCATGCCCATCAGGGCGTACATGGCCCACCCCGTGAACAGGTTGAACTGGGGTTTCGCGTGGTCCGGGCCCATCTTGATCGTGCCGTGCCTGCTGTCCGCGACCAGGATCACGAACACGATCACGAGAGCGGCCGTGAGGATGTAGAACCACCCCAGCCGGGAGGCGACCCACGCGACCACGCCGCCGATCACGGCGTCGGCGTGCTCGGGTGCCTCCGTGGCCCAGGCGGACAGCGAGACAAGCAGGGTTGCCGCGGCCACGAAGACCCGCCAGTTGACGGGCAACCGGGGTGGCGCAGAGCGAGGGGCCCGGACAGGGCTGGCGGATCCGCGACGGGCGACGAGCCCGGGCGTGGGTGACGGATGGACGAGGAATCGTGTGTGGTCACGTCGGGGATGCGGGTCGGACGTCGGACGACCCGGGGTTGAGGCGCCTTACTACCAGCCGTTAGTCATGGCACGCCACCTCACTTTAGGGGAGGGCCGCGCAGCGGCCGAATGCAGCCGCGCGGCCCCACGAGTACACCCCCCCCCGTTCGCCCGGGGCGGCACTGTCAGCCCAGCAGCTTGGCCACGAGGGCGCTCGCGAACTCCTCGGAGACGTCCCCGTAGTTCAGGGAGAAGTCCTCGTCCACGAGCGTGGGCAGCAGCCCCGAGCACAGCACCGTGGCGCGCGCGTAGAGCCCCGGCAGGGCGGCACCGATGGGCACGGAGAGCAACCGCAGCTCGGGATCGTAGCTGACCAACGCCGTGCCGGTGTCCCGCGCCGCGAGGTGCTTGCCGAGCCCCGAGGACACGGGACGGGCGTGACCCGAGACCACGTCCTCCGCGGTGCGGTAGGCGTAGCGCGTCTTGTGGTGGTGGTTGATCCGGTACAGCCCCGCCTGGTTGCGGTCGTCCGTGGCCTCCCACGTGGCGTCCGCGGGCACGAAGCGTTCCGCGACCCCGTTGTACTGCATCTCCTTCAGGGGCAGCCCGGCGACGACCGAGGACAACGGGGGCAGGGTGTCGAGCATGACGGGCCCGGCGTCGTAGACCACGTCGCACAGCCCCTCGGGCAGCAGCTTGCTCAGCGCGTCGAGGTCCACATCCTGGAGCATGGTGGTCGCGTGGTCCTCCGGGGACAGCACCACGACCTCACCACCCTGGGCCCCGACCGCCTGCGTCACGGCGTCCTCTTGGTCGGTCTTCCACCCGCCCGTGAGCAGGATGGAGCCGTCCACGAGCTGGGTCAGGGCCGGGGAGCACACCTGCCAGCGGCGCACCGTCCAGTTCTCGTCCCGGATCACCTCCAGGAAACCGAGGGCCTGCAGGTGACCCACGAACCATTCCTCGAAGCGCTCGGAGTCCTCGAGCTGGCGCGCCACGATGGACAGGCTCGACCGCTTGCTGCCACCCAAGAACGTGAGGATGTCCTTGAACGGCGCCCAGGACCCCGGGTACTCGCCCTCGTCCGGGCCGATGAACTGCAGTGCCTCGACCGAACCCGTCTGACCCACCGCCGAGAGCTTGGTGAGCCGGCCGGGGTAGCGCTTGGTGAGCCCGCAGAACTTGCAGCGCCCGAACACCCACGGCGCCTTGGCCTTGGGATCCATGGGGGGCAGGATCACTTTGTGCTTGCCCGTGACCATGCAGGACACGTCCGGGGCCTCGGGCAGCTCGTTGCTGCGCTCGGGGAACATCTGCCCCTCGGCGGACTCCCACCCGGCGACCTCGGGCACGGGGACCTCGTCCACGGCGGCCTCGTGGGGGTCCATGTTGTCGAACGAGCCCTGGACGTACTCATCCGGGATCTCGTCCCGCGTTACCGCGGTGACGGGCCACAACGGTTCCTCCGCGACGTGGACCATCTCACCGTCGTAGCCCAGGGAACGTTGAGTGATGTAGTAGGAACTGTCCCGCACGCGGAACTCGAGGCGCTGCTTCACGGTGCGCCCGGAACGCAGCACCAGCGTGTAGTCGTTGGGCTTGAGGTGGCCGTCCTCGCGGGCCAGTTCCGTACCGCCCAGGCTCACCTGGAACGGTGGTACCCGGGGTGCGGTGAGCTTGGTGCTCATGAGCTTGAACGAGTGCGGGTTGCGCCACTCGCACTCCACGGACAGGGGGTCGTCGCTGTCGGACGTGACGGTCAACTGCGGGGGCCGCAGGGCCGAGAACCGGTCCACGTCCCCGGGGATCCGCAGCCCGCCGGACAGGGTGATTGCGGGGACCAGGCGGGGTACCAGGGCCGAGAAGTTGTCGTTGACGGTCAGCGCGGGGTCACCGGCACGCAGCACCTGGACGTCGTCGAACAGCACCCAGCCCTCGCAGACTCCGTTCTCCCCCGGGCCCACCACGCGGTAGTCGGGAGAGGCCGAGTCGTCCAGGATCGCGCGGATCTGATCCACCCATTCAGGTTGATTGCGCACCATGATCCGGCACGGCCACGCCGCGGGGACGTGGTCCACGGAGATGAACGTGTCCGAGTACGCGTCCTTGGCGAAGACCACCACGGGCCGCGGATTACGCGTGAGGGTGAGCTCCCCCGCGGTGATCTGCAGCTGCCCGGACAGCAGCGTGTCACTCGTCATGCGGGCGTTGTACGCGGAGATCCCCAGGAACGCGTCCCCGATGTAGGACAGGAACATGGTGCGCGGGCCGACCGTGGTCGCGAGATCCACCTCACGACCGGGCACCAGCCGCTTGGGCACCACGAAACCGAGTTCGTAGATGGGGTTGCCCACGTAGTCCGTGCCGTCCGTGAGAGACAACCCGGGGCTGCGCGAGCCCAGGTGCCGCGTGCCGCGGGCGGCGGCAGCGGCGGCGTCGTCCGGGGCGGACTCCCACGCGTCCAACTGGGCGAGCGCGACCTGCAACGCGGGATCGCGCGTGAGGGGGTTGGTCCAGATGCTGCGCAGGCTCTTGGACACATCGGTGTCCGCGATGTCGAGCCAGAAGTCGATGTAGATCCCGAGCTCCGCCGCGCTCATCCCCTGCGCCGTGGTCAGTTCGAGGTCCTCGAACATCTGGTGCAGTTGCCGCAGCTCGGACGGGCCGAACAGGGTCTGGGACAGAGCGAGGCCCACGGGACGGTGGTTCACGGCGTACGCGGACGGCAACCCGAGTTGACCGTCGAAGGCCTCGAGCCAATAGCGCAGCGCGTCCCAGTAGGTCTCGGAGTCCTTGCGCACCGAGGTCTCGAGCGCCTTGACGTTGTCCTGGCCCGCTTGCAGCAACACCGCGAGCGGCAGGTAGAACGTGGACACGGACTTCTTGCCCGTGCGCGCCGCGAGCGCGGACATGTGCCGCCCGGCCAGGGCGAACAGGGCCAACAGCGCCACGATGGGCGGCGGGCCGATCCTGGTGAGGTCCTCGAGCTGGCGCCGGGACGTCCGGTACCACGCCTCGGTGAGCTTGTTGAACGCGTCGAACACGGACCGGCGGGAGCCGTCCGTCACGAGCAGCGGCGTCACGGAGTCGGCGAGCGCACGCAGCGTGGCCGGGCCGTCCAGGCCGAATTCCGAGCCGATCTGTTCGAGCATCTTCTCGTCCAGGTCCAGGTGGACCAGTTCCCCAGCCCTCCTGGGGCCGAAGAATGCCCGCGCCACGGCGTCGTTCCAGCGCAGGTAATCGACTTCCCGGGGTCCGGATGCCATTGCGTGGTCCCCCGTGTGGAAACCGGCAGCGTCAGCCACAAATCCTCCGTCTGCGCCGTGCGGCGCGCTCGAAACACGACAATCCCTGTCGATTATAAGTTCCCGCCCGTCGGCGGTTCACTGCCCGATCCCACCGCGCCCCCGGTTTGCACCACGACGACGCCGCTGCCCGGGCCCTCGCCCACCGGCGCCCGGCCGTGTCCGCACCGGGCGGTACGGTAGGGGCCATGGATGGTGCTGCGCAGTTCACGGACGCCCGCGGTCCGGGTGCCGCCCCGGACTGGCGCAGCGAACTCTCCCGGATCGTGCCCGGCACGAGTCCCGACAGGGTCGTGGCGGACCCGGAATCCGGACCAACCGTGGCCCTCGAACTGGACCTGGCCCGGGTGCAGAACCGCACCCCGAAAGCGTGGCAGGAATCACCCCGGGAGACCCCGCTGAGTCTCACGGCCCGTCCGGTGCTGCGCGGACAGCGCCACGGGTGGGTGCACACCGGCATCGACTGGGGCAACCTGGCCTCCCACGCCCGCTCCGGGCACCTGAGCGCGGAGCAACTGGACTGGTTCGAGGAGCTGCGAGCGCTCTCCGAGTCGCACCGCGGCAGTTACGCTGCGGACCGGCACCAGCTGCACATGGAGCGCTACACCTCTCCCCTGTTGTGGCCCATCCTGGGGCGCGCCCGGGGGCTCGGGATCCCGCTCGTCTCCGAGGGCACGGGAGCACCCGTGATCGTGGATCGCGACGGCCGGTTCGAGGTGCGCGTGGATCCCGGCGAGCACGGCGAGCTCGCCCTGCACCCCCAGCTCATCGTGGGCGAGAACGAGATCCCCCTGCGCTGGACCCGGATCATCGGCCAGCCAGGTCACGGCCTGTTCTACCCGGACGCGACCCCCGCGGCCCTGGACACCGCGGAGGACCTCAACCAGTTCCCGTTGCACCTGGTCGCCCTGGGCACCCGCCTCAATCAGCAGCAGCGCTCGTTCCTGGACCGCGCCGAATCCCTCACGGTCCCGCAGGACGGTGTGGAGGAGTTCTTCGACACCTACTTCCCCCGGTTGCACCAGAGCATGCACGTGATCGCGGGCGAGGACTCCCTGGTGCTGCCCCAGGTCGCGGATCCGCAGTTCGTGCTCACCATCCACCACGACGACCTCACCGAGCGCGTGGAGTGGGAGTGGGAGTACCAGAAGGGTCGCGAGCGGATCCGGCTGCCCTTCCGCCCCCTGGACCCTCTCGAGGATGAGCCCGTGGCCCGCGAGTCCCGGTGGGAGTCCTCCATGGTCCAGGCCGTGCACCGCCGGATCCCCGAGTTGGACTTCAAACGCAGTTCGTACGCGGCGCAGGACGCCCTGACCCTGTTGCGGGTGTGGTTGCCGCTGCTGCGCAAGATCCCCGACCTGCGCATCGTGGAGACCGGCGGGAGTCCCGCCTACCGCGAGGTCACCGAACCCACCGAGATCACGGTGTCCACCGCGCCCACCGAACACCACGACTGGTTCGGTCTGGGTGTCACCATCAGGGTCGGTGAGCACTACCTCCCGTTCTCCCAGATCTTTCAAGCGCTCGACCGCGGCCAGGACGTGATGCTGCTGCCGGACGGTTCCTACTTCTCCCTGGACCGCCCCGAGTTCACGCGGCTGCGCACGCTCATCGCCGAGGCCCGCACCCTGCAGGAGGACAAGGACGCGCCGCTCGCGTTGAACCGCTACCAGGCGAGCCTGTGGGAGCAGTTTGAGGACCTCGCCACGGACACCCGCCAGGCCGAGCAGTGGCGCGAGGGCGTGCGCGCACTGACCCACCTGCACGAGATCCCCTCTCCCCCGGTCCCCGAGGCCCTACAGGCCAACCTGCGCCCCTACCAGTACGAGGGCTTCCGGTGGCTGAGCTTCCTGTGGGACCACGGACTGGGCGGGATCCTCGCGGACGACATGGGCCTGGGCAAGACCGTGCAGACCATTGCCGCGATCCTGCGTGCCACGGACCGGGACCCGCAGCTGCCACCCCACCTGGTGATCGCACCCACCTCCGTGGTGGCCAACTGGTCCGCCGAGCTGCGCCGCTTCGCGCCCTCCTTGGACATCACCGTGCTCACCCACACCAAGGACTCCGTGGCCGACGCCGCCGCGCATTCCCATGTGGTGCTCACGTCCTATGCCCTGCTGCGTCTGGACGCGGAGGCCTACCGTTCGGTCGAGTGGACCGGGGTGATCATGGACGAGGCCCAGTTCGTCAAGAACCCCCGGACCAAGGCCTACCGCGCCGTGAAGAACCTGCGGGCACGCACGTGTCTCGCGATCACCGGCACCCCCATGGAGAACAGTCTTTCCGAACTATGGTCGTTGCTCTCGCTCACCGCCCCCGGGCTGTTTCCGTCCAAGAAACGTTTCACCGAGCACTACCAGCGTCCCATCGAACGCGCCATGGACTCGGACGCCCTGGCCCGGCTGCGGGCCCGGATGCGCCCGTTCATGCTGCGCCGCACCAAGGCGGACGTGGACCTGCAGCTGCCACCCAAGCTCGAGCACGTCCTGCCCGTGGGGTTGAACCCCGAACACCGCAGTGCGTACGACCGCCGGCTGCAGCGTGAGCGCGCCAAGATCCTGGGCCTGCTGCGCAACTTCGACAAGAACCGGTTCACCATCTTCCAGTCGCTGACCACCCTGCGGATGTTGGCGCTGGACCCCGTCCTGGTGGACCCGGAGTCCAAGGCGCCATCCTCAAAGTTGGACGTCCTCTTCGACCAGCTGCCCCAGCTCGTCCAGGAGGGTCACCGCCCGCTCGTGTTCAGCCAGTTCACGAGTTTCCTCAAGATCGTGGCCCAGCGCCTCGACGACGCCGGGATCGCCTACAGCTACCTCGACGGCAGCACGCGGGACCGCGCGGGGGCGCTCGAGAAGTTCCGCAGCGGCCGCGCTCCCGTGTTCCTGGTGAGCCTCAAGGCCGGCGGTTTCGGCATCAACCTCACCGAGGCCGACTACTGCTACCTCCTGGACCCGTGGTGGAATCCCGCGGCGGAGAACCAGGCCGTGGACCGAACCCACCGGATCGGGCAGACCAAGAAGGTCATGGTCTACCGCATGGTCGCGCAGGGCACGATCGAGGAGAAGGTCATGGACCTCAAGGCCCGCAAGGCGGACCTGTTCGGGGCCGTGCTCGACGATGAACGGTTCTTCTCCGCCACGCTCGACGCCGAGGACATCCGCGCGCTGGTTGGTGTCTGAGCGAACCCCGGGGTCCGTCGAGTGCCCTGCACGGTCCCGATCACGCCGACGGTCGAGCTCGGGCGCACGCGGGAACACCGCGCGGGGGCCTTTCCGTGGAAGTCACACTCCCCCCGACCTGTCGACCCGGCACGGTCAGCGGGTTAGCGTGAGCACAGATCACGCCGGCCCCGGCGCACCCGCACCGCGTGCGCGGACCCCTGACCCGATCCATGGGTGTTGCGTGATCAGGTGTTGGGAGGCACTCGAGCATGTCACACAGCAGGACGCCGCACGGCCACGGTCCGAGTACCGAGGTGGCACTGCGGCGCGCCGGGATCGGTGTGGTGCTGGTCCGGGTCGACTCCGCCGTCCCCGATCCGCCGGTCTGTCCATGGTCCCGTCTGGAGTCCGTCCTCACCGGGGCCATCGCCGGGATGCCCTGGAACGACTTCCTCATGGTCGAGTACGACCCACCGGAGGGCACCCCGGACGTTCCCGCCGCGTGGGTGCGCACGGGACCCCGCGGGGTGCAGTGCGCCCTGCAGCGCGTTGCGGGCCGTTCCGCGGCCGCCACCCACGGACCCGCCGAGTTCACCGGGCCGTGGTGTCCCGCGGAGCGGCTGAGGTCGTGGGGATGGGACGATCCCACCGCCCCCGGACGGCCGTGGACGTGCGGACCGTGCCTGCCGCGGGCGGCCGCGCGCAGCGTCCTCGCCGGCATGCGCAGTCACCGGGCCTGCAGGGACCCGTACGAGTTCCACTGGGGCGTGGGGTCGCTCCCCGCCCCGGAGATCACCGCGAGCCGCCTGCTCGCGCTACCCTCGGCAACTACGAGTTCTCCGACGCCGTGGGCGCCTACGTGGTCGCCGCCCTCGTGAGTCTCGTGCTGGGCGCGACCGGGCTGTTCGGCAAACTCCTGGCCGCCGTACCCCAACCCATCACCGCGGGGGTGCTCACGGGGGTCCTGTTGCCGTTCGCGATGCGGGTGGCTCCGGCCGTCGCCTAGCGTCCCGGCACGCTGAGCGGCCCACGGGCTGGATGGCTCCGCGGGCTGGCTGGCTCCGCGGTCGATGGCGCGCAGAGCGTATTGCGGCGCAAACAGCGTTCGGCG
Organism: Kocuria sp. CPCC 205297; assembly: GCF_040981035.1. Classification (NCBI taxonomy): domain Bacteria; kingdom Bacillati; phylum Actinomycetota; class Actinomycetes; order Micrococcales; family Micrococcaceae; genus Kocuria; species Kocuria sp. CPCC 205297. The sequence continues at coordinate 285,976 of NZ_JAVKPY010000001.1, forward strand.
CGGGTTCAGGTGCGAGCCAGGCGCGAGGCGGGATCCACGGCAGACGGCGCGCGGGGTGCTTCGGAGCCCCGAAACCACCGCCGGTGACCCGCGCGTAAAATACGGGTACATGCCCGAACACCACAGCGCTTCCTCCACCCTTCCCGAGTCACCGGAACCCACTGCCGCCCAGATCCGCAGGTGGCGTCACTACCTCGCGGACGAACTCGCCGAGGCCGCCACGTACGAACACCTGGCCCGCCACAGCTCGGGCCGCCATGCCGAGATCTTGCAGAGCGTGGCCGAGGCGGAGGGCCGCCACGCCGAACACTGGCGTCGTCTGCTCGGACCCCACGCCGATCGTCCGGCGAGACCCGCCTTGCAAGCGCAACTGCTCATGTTCTTGGCCAAGCACGTGGGATCCGTTTTCGTCCTGGCGCTGCTTCAGCGCGCCGAGTCCGGCTCCCCGTACCGCGAGGACCCGGATGCCACGGACGCCATGGCGGCGGACGAGGCCGTCCACGAGGAGATCATCCGCGCGCTCGCAACCGATGGCCGCACGCGGTTGTCCGGCAACTTCAGGGCCGCCGTGTTCGGCGCCAACGACGGCCTGGTGTCCAACCTGGCCCTGGTGATGGGCGTGGGCGCCACGGGCACGTCCAGCTCCCTGGTGCTGTTCTCGGGCATCGCCGGACTGCTCGCGGGTGCCCTGTCCATGGGAGCGGGCGAATACGTCTCCGTGCGATCCCAGCGGGAACTGCTGGACGCCTCCCAACCCACCCAGGTGACCCTGCGCGTGGCGCCAGCGTTGGACCTGAACGCCAACGAGCTCACACTGATCTACCGGGCCCGGGGCATGAGTGAGAAGGCTGCAGAACACCGGGCGGCCGAGCGACTCGGACACTTCGACTGCGACTGCGATCCATCGCTGTCGTTCCAAGACGAGAAGGCGCGTCGTGTGCTCAACACGGAACCGGACGAGGAGCTTCCCGCCGCGGACGACAACCAGGCCCTGGGCACCGATCTGGGGGCGGCGGCGTCGAGCTTCTGCTTCTTCGCGTCCGGGGCGATCATCCCGATCCTGCCCTACCTCTTCGGCCTGGGCGGCGGAGTGGCCATGGCCGTGGGAATGACGCTCGTGGGCATCGCGTTGTTGATCACGGGCGGTTTCGTGGGCCTGCTCTCCGGCGCCTCCCCGGTCAGGCGGGGACTGCGGCAGCTCGGGATCGGGTACGGGGCCGCGATCGCCACCTACCTTCTGGGGCTCGCATTCAACACGACGGTCTCGTGAGTACCGAACGGCGACTGTTCTCCGTAGGCAGAAGTGTAATTTGTACGACATAAAAGTGGTGCGTGTCCCCAATCAGGAGGCATTTCTTGTCCCCTCTATCGCCCACAAGTGCAGTGAGCATTGTTGAGATACTTGCTCATTAGCATTTGTTAACCTTCGCTCACTAGGCGAAAAACCCTGTTATTGCAGGTCAGGGCGGCTTTAAGGGATCAATTTCCGGCTGATTTATACGCATAAATCAGTGGGCCGATTGGCACTAACCACACTCCATGAAACTTCACCGGCTCCGAGTCATCTGAGAAATTCCGATATTCTGGGGGCGTGGTTCTACGAACCACCGCAACGGGAGACTTCGCACAGGGAAATCGCCACACATGCACTGGGGGGTGCTCTGTGGCTGATGCTGTGCGTCGGTAGCCGCTCAGCCCACGGCTTGATCCCGTTGAGGCGTTATCGCCTGCCGGTGGCTGCGGGTTCTCTCGCAGAGGCGCACCTCTCCCCGCGCCGGACGGGCTCCTACCGTCCGCTCCCGCGGCCACCGGTCGTTAACGCCCCTTCCGAGATCCGGACCGTCCCGCGCGCTGTGTAGCCCGGGGCGATAAGATCGTCTGCGGTCCCCGGACGGATGACATCCCGCGCTCCGGGGCCGCTCCGTTCCCCGTTCCGCGATCCCAGGAGTATCCCCTCATGTCGGCCCAGCAGCCCACGTCCGATGAACACGTCCTGACCGTCCACTGCCCCGAGGCCTACGGTCTCGTGAGCGCCGTGGCGTCGAACCTCACGGAGCAGGGTTGCGACATCTTCGACGTCAAGCATTTCTCGGACCGGCACAACGACGAATTCTTCATCCGCTGCCACACCATGAGCGAACCGGGCACCGTGACCACTGAGTCCCTGATCGAGGGGTTCCGCCCGGTGGCCGAGAAGCACGACATGCGCTTCCGTCTGGTGGACGCCCGGCACAAGACCCGTGTGCTCGTCATGGTCTCCAAAATCTCGCACTGCCTCGTGAACCTGCTCCACCGAGCGCGCGTGGGCTCGCTGCCCATCGAGATCGTGGGTGTGGTGTCCAATCACACGGACCTGCAACCCCTCGTGGACTTCTACGGTGTGCCGTTCCACCACGTGCCCGTCACCCGGCACACCAAGCCGCAGGCCGAGGCGCAACTGCTCGAGATCGCCGCGTCCTACGACACCGAACTCGTGGTGCTGGCCCGCTACATGCAGATCCTCTCGGACGAGCTCACGCAACAGCTCGCGGGTCGGTGCATCAACATCCACCACTCGTTCCTGCCCTCCTTCAAGGGCGCCAAGCCGTACCACCAGGCCTACGAGCGCGGGGTCAAGATGGTCGGGGCCACCGCCCACTATGTCACCCCGGACCTGGACGAGGGTCCGATCATCGCGCAGCGCGTGATCCCGGTGGATCACGCGCACACCCCGGAGGACCTCGTGGCGGTGGGTTCCGAGGCCGAGACCCAGGCCCTGTCCCGCGCCGTGAAGTGGCACGCGGAGGGTCGAGTGGTGATCTCCGGCAATCGGACCATCGTCCTGGCCTGAGTCCCGGCCCGAGTCACGGTCCTCATCGCGCGCCCGCATCCCGTCCGGCCGGCGCTCGACTCGCACCACGACGAACCGCGCCGCTGTCCCTCACCGGCTGACGCTCGCGTCCGAACGGCACCACGACGAACGACGCCGCTCCTCCACCGAGGTGGGCGAGCGGCGTCGTCGTGGATGCACCGGCGGCGAAGCGCCGGGAGGGGCTTACTTGCCCTCGAAGATCTCCCGCATGAGCTGCGCGGTCTCCGACGGGGTCTTGCCCACCTTCACACCGGCGGCCTCGAGGGCCTCCTTCTTGGCTTGGGCCGTGCCCGAGGAACCAGAGACGATGGCGCCGGCGTGGCCCATGGTCTTGCCCTCGGGAGCGGTGAAGCCCGCGACGTAGCCCACCACGGGCTTGGTCACGTTCGCCTTGATGAACTCCGCGGCGCGCTCCTCGGCGTCGCCGCCGATCTCACCGATCATCACGATGGCCTCGGTCTCGGGGTCCGCCTCGAAGGCCTCGAGGGCGTCGATGTGCGTGGTGCCGATGACCGGGTCACCGCCAATGCCGATGGCCGTGGTGAAGCCCAGGTCCCGCAGTTCGTACATCATCTGGTAGGTCAGCGTGCCGGACTTGGAGACCAGGCCCAGCTTGCCCTTGCCCGTGATGTTCGCGGGGGTGATCCCCAGCAGCGACTCCTCGGGGGAGATGATGCCCGGGCAATTGGGGCCGATGATCCGGGTCTTTGGCTTGCCGTCCGCGCCGGTGTTCGCCTTGGCGTGCGCCCAGAACTCGGCGGAGTCCTGCACGGGGATGCCCTCTGTGATGACCACCACGAGCGGGATCTCGGCGTCGATGGCCTCGATCACGGCGTCCTTACAGAAGGCCGGCGGTACGAACACGATCGACGCGTTCGCCCCGGTCTCCTGCACGGCCTCGCTCACGCTGCCGAACACGGGCAGTTCGACGGCGTTGCCGTCCTTGTCCTGGTGGTTCACCGTGGTGCCCGCCTTACGGGCGTTGACACCGCCGAGCACGTTCGTGCCGGCAGCGAGCATGCGCGCGGTGTGCTTGGTGCCCTCGCCGCCGGTGATGCCCTGAACGATGACCTTGGAGTCCTTGTTCAAAAAGATCGACATGTCTTCTTCCTGATAGCTGTTCGCGTGGGCGATTACTTGGCGGAGTGGGCCAGCTCGGCCGCCTTGTCGGCGCCGGAGTCCATGGTGTCCGCGGAGGTGACCAGCGGGTGGTTGGCCTCACGCAGGATCTGGCGGCCCTCCTCGACGTTGTTGCCGTCCAGACGCACCACGATGGGCTTGGTGGCGGAGTCACCGAGGATGTCCAGCGCCTTCACGATGCCGTTGGCAACGGCGTCGCACGCGGTGATGCCACCGAAGACGTTGACGAACACGGACTTGACCTGCGGGTCATTGAGGATCACGTCCAGACCGGCGGCCATGACCTCGGCGGACGCGCCGCCTCCGATGTCCAGGAAGTTGGCGGGCTTCACGTTGCCGTGCTTCTCACCGGCGTAGGCCACGACGTCCAGGGTGGACATCACGAGACCGGCACCGTTGCCGATGATGCCCACCTCGCCGTCGAGTTTGACGTAGTTGAGGTCGTTCTCCTTGGCCTTCTCCTCGAGGGGGTCCGCGGAGGACTTGTCCGCGAGCGCCGCGTGGTCCTCGTGGCGGAACTCGGCGTTGTCGTCCAGGGAGACCTTGCCGTCCAGGGCGAGGATCTCGCCGTCGCTGGTCTTGACCAGCGGGTTGACCTCCACCAGGGTGGCGTCCTCCTTGGTGTAGACCTCACCGAGCTTGACGAGCACGGGGACGACCTTCTCGGCGGTCTCGGCGTCGAACTTGGCCTGCTCCACGATCTCGCGGGCCTTGGCCTCGGTGATGCCCTCCGCGGGGTTGACGTCCACGCGGGCCAGGGCGTCCGGGCGCTCCACGGCGAGCTGCTCGATCTCCATGCCCCCCTCGACCGAGCACATGGCCAGGTAGGAGCGGTTGGCGCGGTCCAACAGGACGGAGAAGTAGTATTCCTCGGCGATGTCCGCGCCCTGCGCGATCATCACGCGGTGCACGGTGTGGCCCTTGATGTCCATTCCCAGAATCTGCTGGGCGTACTCGTAGGCCTCATCGGCGGACTTCGCGACCTTCACACCGCCGGCCTTGCCGCGGCCGCCCACCTTGACCTGTGCCTTGACGACGGTGACCCCGCCGATCTTCTCTGCTGCTGCCTTGGCTTCTTCTGGGGTAGTGGCGACGATGCCGGCCAGCACGGGAACGCCGTGCTTCTCGAACAGGTCGCGTGCCTGGTACTCAAACAGGTCCACGGATAAGTGTCCTTCTGCGTCGAGGTGTGTCGTTCCGCACCGGGAACCCCCGGTTGGAGCGACCTGATGTGGGGGGATGCAGCGCAGCACTGCGCTCACAGAGCCCTCACGAGCATTTTAGGCCATGGGCCCTTGATTCGCGTCACACCCGGCCCCCGCGGACACCGCGGGACCGGGCCCGGGATTCCCGCCCGCACGGCAGCGGCTGGTTGACTGGGGGCATGCGACGCATCGGACTGCCGGAGATCTGGGACGCCCGCGAGGCGGACCCGGGGTTCATGGCCTCGTTGGCCACCTTCTCGTTCGTGGCACTCGGGCTGGAGTTGGTGGTCAGCGGGACGATCCTGACCCTCACGGGTTCGGTATCCACCTTCTATCCCCTGGGCTGGCAGGTCGTGGAATGGGTGGGTCTCGGGGCACTGTGGGTGCTGCTCGCGCGCGCCCTGGTGGCCTGGTCCCGGCGCCGCGGGGTCGATCCGTTGCCGAGCGAGGAAGCGGGCGCGGGGCGCGACGACGCCGCCGCGGGCCGAGTCGGCGTCGACGGCGGGGTGGACCACCGCCGCTGGCGGGAGATTCTGTTGTGCTTCGTCCTGGCCGTGGTGCTCGCGATCGTGCTGCCCGCACTGATCGGGGCGCCGTGGGGTCTGGCCCCGCTGGACCGCTACCTGCAACTGTTCCACGTGTACGGGCCCCTCGGGTGGCTCGCGATGGTCGCGTGGGTCTGCTACCTGGTGGGCCGCAGTTTCCTGGTCGCGGGCCTGCTGGCGTACTCGCACCGTGCCATCCGGGAGGTCCTCACGTTCCGGGGGTCCCGGTGGGTCCCGTGGGGCGGTCTCGTGGCGGGCCTCACGATGGGGGCCGTGGCCTTCCTCGCCGGCGGCCAGGCGGCCGGCGTGACCGCCCTGTTGAGCTGCGTGCTGCTGGGCGTGATCCACGTCCGCTCCGGCGAGTCCCTGCGCGTGACCACGCTGTTCACCGTGCTCGTGTTGATCTTCGTCTGAGCGATCCACCGCCTCTACTGTCTCCATGCCAGGAGCAACCCTGATCGGTTGCGCTCCGATCCCGCCGGGCCACCCGAACGGTTCGAGCATCCGGGTGCGTCTCAGCACACCGGGCTGCGCCGGGCCGCCAGATGGGTTCGCCAGGCAGGTTCGAGCCGCCCGGTGCGTTTCGGCACACCGGACGACACCGCGCGCGGCGGGGCCGCGGCGTCGTACCCCTTACGAGACCTTGGTCATGGGCGCGTAACGCAACAGGAGCCGCTTCTCCTCCGCACCGAAGCGCACCTTGGCGACCGTCTTGTCCCCGGAGCCCTCCATGGCGACCACGGAACCGCGGCCGAACGCCTTGTGCTCCACCGTGTCTCCCACGCTGAGGGAAGGAATCTCCCGCTGGGGCTGCACGCGCCCGGCGGAGGCCGGTGAGAGCCTGCGGAAACTTGCCCCGGATCCGGCGCCCGCACCCCACGAGGAACCGCGCAACGGATCGCGGGCCTGGAATCCGTCGTGCACGGGCGAACCCCATCCGCCCGCGGCACTGGCACCCTCGCGCTTCCACTCGATCAACCGCGAAGGGATCTCGTCCAGGAACGGGCTCGCGGGATTGAATTGGGACTGCCCCCACATGGAGCGGGACTCGGCGCGTGTGAGGTACAGCCGTTTGCGCGCCCGGGTGATCCCCACGTACGCGAGGCGGCGTTCCTCCTCCATGCTCGAGGCGTCGGCGAAGCTGCGCTGGTGCGGGAAGATCCCGTGCTCCATGCCCGTGAGGAACACGACCGGGAACTCGAGCCCCTTGGCGGTGTGCAGGGTCATGAGCGTCACGACCCCCTGGGAACGCGCTTGCGCGACCTGCTCCGCGATCTGCTGGGCACTCGCGCCGCCCTCGGGTTCGGGCTGGGTGGGGATCTGGTCCGCGTCCGCCACGAGGGCCACGTGTTCCAGGAACTCCCCGAGGCCCGCGTCCGGGTGGTCCTTCTCGAACTCGCGCACCACGGCCACGAGTTCCGCGAGGTTCTCCACACGGGACTCGTCCTGCGGGTCGGTGGACGTGCGCAGGGCCTCGAGGTACCCGGACTGTTCGAGTACAGCCTCGAGAACCGCGGTCACCGAGGTGCCCTGAGCGAGTTCCGCGAGATCGTCCATGAGCTGGGAGAACTTCTTGATGGCGTTCGCCGAGCGAGTGGCCAGGGCGGGTGCCTCGTCCAAGCGGTGCATGGCCTCGGAGAAGGAGATGTCCTCGCGGTCGGCGAGCGCCGCGATCGAGCCCTGGGCGCGGTCCCCGATCCCTCGCTTGGGCTCGTTGATGATGCGCCGCACGGTGATGTCGTCCGCGGGGTTCGCGATCGCGCGCAGGTAGGATATGGCGTCCTTGATCTCCTTGCGCTCGTAGAAGCGGGTCCCGCCCACCACCTTGTAGGGCAGTCCCACGCGCATCAGGATCTCCTCGAGGGAGCGCGATTGTGCGTTGGTGCGGTAGAACACGGCGACGTCGCCGGGGCGGATCCCGTGTTCGTCCTGCAGCGTGTCGATCTCCTCCGCGATGAAGCGGGCCTCTTCGTGTTCGTTCTCAGCGGCGTACCCGATGATGGGGGCGCCATCGCCTTCCGCGGTCCACAGTTTCTTGTCCCGGCGGTCCGCGTTCTGGGAGATCACGGAGTTGGCCGCGGAGAGGATGTTCTGCGTGGAGCGGTAGTTCTGTTCCAGCAGGATGGTGCGCGCGGAGGGAAAGTCCCGCTCGAAATCCGTGATGTTGCGGATGTCCGCGCCGCGGAACGCGTAGATGGACTGGTCCGAGTCCCCCACCACCGTGAGTTCGGCCGGCGGGATCCCGGAGTCATCCGGGTGGTTCTCGGAACCGCCTCCCACGAGTTCCCGCACGAGCGCGTACTGGGCGTGGTTGGTGTCCTGGTACTCGTCCACGAGCACGTGCCGGAAGCGGCGTCGGTAGTACTCGAGCACCTGAGGGAACGCGCGGAACATGTGCACGGTCTCGCCGATGAGGTCGTCGAAGTCCATGGCGTTGGCCGCGCGCAACCGCTGGGTGTAGCCCCGGTAGACCCGGGCCACGGCGGACTCGAACGGGTCCGAGGAACTCGCGCGGGCCAGGTAGGTCTCGTCGTCCACGAGCTCGTTCTTGAGGGCGGAGATCTTGTGCTGGATGGCCTTGGGCGCGAACCGCTTGGGGTCCAACTCATGCTGCTTGGCCACCTGGGTGATCAACCGCAGGGAGTCCGCGGAGTCGTAGATGGAGAAGTTGGTGGACAGCCCCAGGGTCTTGGCCTCGCGGCGTAGGACCCGCACGCACAGCGAGTGGAACGTGGAGATCCACATGGAGCGCGCGGACTCCCCCACGAGATCCACGATCCGCTCCCGCATCTCCGCGGCGGCCTTGTTCGTGAACGTGATCGCGAGGATCTCCCCCCGGCGGGCGCGGCCCGTGGCCAGCAAGTAGGCGATCCGGTGCGTGAGGACCCTGGTCTTGCCGGAACCGGCACCGGCCACGATGAGCAGCGGGGAACCCGCATGCTCCACGGCGGCGCGTTGGGGGTCGTTCAGTCCCTCCACGAGCTGAGCCCCGGATGCCGGGGTGGGCTGGGAGAACTCGTCCGAGTCGGGCGCGTTCGCCGAGCGCGCCGAGGCCGCGGACAGGAGGGGATTGTCAGAGAGGAAGTCCATGGTGGCACCAGTTTAGCCAGCGGTGGGGACGCCCTCACCGGCCCGTGGACAACCCCGGATCACACGTAGCGCGGTTCCAACAGGTGGCGCCCGTTGGCGTCCTCGACCCAGAGGTGCGAATCCGCGACGGTGACCCGCGCCGGGGCCTGCAGCACGACGTCTTCGTCGAGGTCGTCCCCGTCCTGGTCGGGCCCGCCGTAAATGGTGAAGACCTCCCCCGCGGAGGGGTCCAAATGGCGGATGGCGTCGTTGCCGGTGTCCGCGACCACCACGGAACCGTCGTAGAGGATCTGCAGGTCCTCGGGGCGGGCGAGCTTGGCGTCCGCCGCGGGGCCGTCCTGGTACCCGGCACCGTGGCGGCCGATGACCGTGACCACGTGGGGATCGCCGTCGGGCCGGTCCGTATCGATCGCAATGTAGCGCAGCGCGGAGGAATCCTTGTCCACGAGCCACAACTTGCCGTCACCGGCCTCGGTGATCGAGACCGTGGCCGCGAACTTGGCCTGAGCGATCTTCCCGTCCCGGCGGCCGGGCTCACCTGTGCCGCCGTACTCCTGGAGGGCGTCGGTGTACGGGTCCCAGCGGAACAACTGGTTCTTGTCCGGAACGGCGGCGATCACGGCGGAGAGCTTGTGGGACCACACGATGTCCGCGATCCGCGCGCCCTCCAGGACGGAGCAGTTGATCCTGCGCCGGACCGTGGTGTGATCGGCCTCGTACAGGGTGAGTTCCGTGCCGTCACCCGCGCTCATGAGCAGTCCGTCCGGCAGGCCGATGGAGAGTTCCATGACCATCACCACCCTTCCGCAGTGCCCGCGGGGCACCTGTTCACCACCTCGTCATCGAGCGTGGTACCCGTAGTCATTCACAGTACAACCCGGGGGATAATGGGGCCATGGGTATGACCAGAGCGCAGAAGGCCAGGAAGTACGGGGAGAACGCGGGCTCCGCGAAGGCGGGGTCCTCGCCCGCTCGTGCACCCCGAGTGCGCCCCGCGAGCGTCCACGAGATGCGCCCCGGTGAGCTCGCCGCGGAACCCACCAAGGCGTCGTCGGCCGGGATCCTGGTGGGCGTCGCGTTCTTCGTGGGTGCCGCGCTGTGGCTCTACTACCACCTGCTCGTGCTGCAGGGCGTCTCCGGACACCTTGCCGGCGGCGTCACCGCACCCGAACTCATGGCCGGCGGTTTCTCCCAGGGCCACCTCGCGGACTTCGCCCGCGGCCTGGGCGCGGACGGCCGCACCGAGTACGAGGGCGTGCACGCGACCACGGGGCTCTTCACTCCCCTTCTCATGTGCCTGGGCTGGCTGCTGTTCACCGGGCTCAACACCCCGCAGCGCGCCCGCAAATGGGTGTACTGGGCGGTCATCCTGGTCTACGCGGTGGTCTTCCTGGTGGGCAACACCGTGCTCGACGCCGCCGTGGCCGACCCCGCGGACGCGTCCGCCGTGGCACTCGCCTCGGGGCTCGTGATCGCGCGGTGGGTGTTGTTCGCTCTGCTCGTGCTGATCGCCGTGATCGTGGCGGTATCCGTGACGCGCCGCAAACTCGACGACTTCTCCGAGGGCAAGCTGCCGGGCCAGCGCCCGCGCGCCTGAGCTCGGGGATACACCCTCGCGCTTCCCCACGCCGCGATTCAACTGAGCTGACGTAGGTCACAGGGCCACGGGCTGCTTGTACTCCACTCATACATCCCCGTTGATGTGCGGGGTCGGCCATTCTCACCGGGCGGGCGGGTTTCGCTGGGCGGGTCGGCCGGTTGTGGGAATGCGCTGCGGAAATGACGACGTCCCGCCCGATATCGGGCGGGACGTCCTCGGTGCCCCCGATTGGATTCGAACCAACGACACCGGCTTTAGGAGAGCCGTGCTCTATCCCCTGAGCTACGGGGGCAACACTGCACCACTGTATCGGCGGCGCGTTCCCCCCGCGAGTTGAGAGCACATTGGAACAGCGCACAATGGAGCCATGACCGTCTACATCGATCCACCCCGATGGCCCGCGCACGGCACGGTGTTCTCGCACCTGATCTCCGACACCTCCCTAGCCGAGCTGCACGAGTTCGCCCGCGCCCTGGGGGTCTCGGAACGTGCCTTCGACCGCGACCACTACGACGTCCCCGCGCACCGCCACGCTGACGCTGTGGCCGCGGGTGCCCTCGCTGTAGACGGCAAGAAACTCGTCCGTGTCCTGATCCACAGTGGCCTGCGGGTCCCCGCACGACGCCGCCCGGCCAAGCTCGCGGTGACCCTCACGCGCCGCTGGGCGCACCACTTCCCTGAGCATCCCGACCTGGGTGCCAAGCTGCTGACCCGCTGGAGCGAACCGCACCGCGTCTACCACGGTCCTTCGCATCTGCTGAACGTGCTGGAAGGCATTGACCGGCTCACCCACGGCGCCCCGAGCGCGGAGCTCGTGCTCGCCGCGTGGTTCCACGATGCCGTGCATGACGGGCAAGCAGGTCAGGACGAACGGGACTCCGCCGAGCTGGCCCGGCAACGACTCTCAGGCCCGGAGTGGCCCGCGGCCATCGGGCGCCGCGTGGCGGAGCTCGTGCTCGTGACCGTGGACCACCGCCCGGATCCGAGCGACGTGGACGCCTGTCGACTCGTGGACGCGGACCTGTCCGTGCTGGGCGGCAGCGAGAACGAGTACGAGCGGTATCGGACCACGGTGCGCCGCGAGTACGCCCACGTCCCGGAAGAGCAGTTCAGGGCGGGCCGCGCCGAGATCCTGCGCGGACTCTTGGAAAAAGACACGTTGTTCCACGATCCTCGTGCGGTGACGTTGTGGGAGGCCCGCGCCCGGGAGAACCTGGAACGGGAGATCACGCAGCTGATCGCGGCCTGAGCCGACCTTCGAGGTCGATTGGAAGTAACGGGGGACGGAGAGAACTCACCGCCGCGTGGAGCTCGGGGCCGGGCTGGACGGCCACGCGGACCCGTACGAATACCCAGCGACGTCGACCCGGCTCTCCGGTGGGTGGGTCTGCGACGAGGGCCGACAGCGGCGTGCCGGGTCCCCGGGGGGGGACGGGCTCAGCTGCGGTGATCGGCGACGTCGTCGCCCGGCGCTACGGGCGAGGTGGGCTGGGCTGCCCGGGCGGCCGCGCGGCGTCGCCGGAAGACGACCGTGGCGACCACGAGGCCGATGATGATCCCCACGCCACCGCAAACCGACAACCACATGGCGGCGTGACCCACGAACGCGGCCACTATGAACCCCACGACGATCCCCGGGATGGCACCGGCAACCATGCCCACGGCGTAGTAGGTGAATTCCTGGTCCTGCGGGGTGCGTGCGGCGGTGGAGAGATCGGAGGGCATGGCGTCCATTCTACGGGCCGCGGCTGCGCGATCGCTGGGGCCGATCCGCGATCGACGCCTGCACGACGGGGGTCGGGTGTTAGGAGGGCCGAGTGATCACCGCTGCCGGTCCACGTCCGGGTTCCGGGTTCCGGGCACGAAAAAACGTACGGACCCTGCGGTCAACAGGGTCCGTACGTTCTCCATCGTTCTCATCGGGATCGGGTACACAACCGGTCCCGACTCGACACGAGGTGTGGCGCCGCGCGGATCAGCGCTGTGCCGAACTCGATCCGGTTCAGCCGACGCGGATGAACTCGGGGCCGGAGCCCACGTAGGCGCTGGTCTTCACGGTCTGGTTACCGTTCCAACCGCCGTGGATGGCCTGGCCGTTACCGGCGTAGATGGCCACGTGAGCCATGCCGGAACCGCCGTTGGCGTAGTAGGCGATGTCACCGGCGCGGGCCTGGTCCGCGGAGACCTGGGTGCCCAGCGACTTGTAGCTGGCCGGCCAGCCGTGGTGGTTGATGCCCACGGCCTTGAGGGAGTTGGTCACCAGCATGGTGCAGTCCTGGGCCACACCGAGCTGAGCCTCGGCGGCACCCAGGATGGCCTGGCCCTTCGCGGAGCCGGACACGGAGGAGGCCTTGGCGGCGGGAGCAGCCTGAGCCTTCGCCTGGGTGTTGGACTGCGTGGTCACCTGGGTGGCGGCGGGAGCAGCCTCGGCCTTTGCCTGGGTGTTGGACTGTGTGGTCACCTGGGTGGCGGCCTGAGCCGTGGGGGCAGCCTGCGCCTTCGGAGCGGCCGGGGCCTGCGGAGCCTTGTAGGACGCGGGCTGGGCGGCAGCGGCACCCTGGGCGGGGGCGTAGTTCGGGATCACCGGGGAAGCCACAGCGGCGCGCTGCTCGGCGGCGGCCTCCTTGGCAACGGTCTGAGCGGTGGCGGGAGCGGCATGGCGGCCCTGGGCCACCGGAGCCTGCTCGGCGACCGAGGTGACGTTCTCGGAAGCGGTCACGACGGTGGGGGCTGCAGCCGGAACGGCGGGAGCCTGCAGCGGGGTCACGTCGGCCACGGGAGCGGCCTGGACCACGGAGGGCTGAGCGGCGGGCTGCGCCTTCTCGGTCTTCGCGGCCTTCTGCTCCTTGGCAGCGTTCTCCTGGGCCTTGTCGGCCTTGGCGGCGGGCTCCGCCGAGACCGTGTTGTCGGAGGCGGGAGCCTCGGACACAGCGGCGGCGGGGGCCTGCTCGGAGGCATTCTGCGTGGCCTGCACGGACACGGTGGTCGCGAGGGCCAGACCTGAGAAGGCCGCGACGGCGGCGACGGTGCGGGCCTTACCCGCGAAGAGGCCCTTGGCGGCGTGAGGAGCGGTTTCGTTCGACATTCGTGTGGTTTCCTAACACGTTCGTGTCCACCCAGGGCACGGAGGTGTGCGGTGACCGGCACATCCGTCAGGACGCAGCAGCGGTGCACGGATTTGGGCGGGAGATTACGTTCGGTTTTCAGGTGGTTCCGGCGCGGTGTGCCGACCGAGGTCCGGGGACCCGGCCAGTACACCCGGCCGCAATGTGGCTCGGTGTGGACCGCGCATCATGCTCGGGCGCGGTGTCACCGGGTCACCGGAAGGTGTAGTAACCATCCAGCTGCATGGCATTCACGGAGTGAACCTGAGTGCCCTGCAAGGGATTGAGAGCGGAGATCATCTGGCCGTTGCCGATGTAGATCCCCACGTGGGAGCCGCCGTTCTGGGAGACCAGATCGCCGGGCTGCGGGTTGGAGGTGGGGGTGCCAGCGGCGAACTGGGCCCAGGTGGTGCGGGGCAGGTTGATGCCGTTCTGGGCGTAGACCCACTGGGTGAAGCCGGAGCAGTCCCAGGCCTTGAAGCCAACGCCGCCCCAGACGTACGCGCCGCCGATGCCCTGGTAGGCGGTGCCCACCAGACCACCCGTGGAGTGGTTCGACTGGGTGCTCACGCTGGCGGCGGAGCCCCCGGTGTTGGTGGTCTGCATGGTGTACGACGCGTTGTAGGCCTGCACCGAGGAGGTGGACGCCTGGTAGCCGTAGGAAGCCGTGGAGCCCAGATCGACGAGGCCGCTCGAGGCCTGCGCGGGGGCCGCGAGGCCGACCACGGCGGCACCAGCGACGACCGTACCGATAGTGGTGTTACGCACGAGGTGCGACTTCGTCTCGGCGCGGTGCCGGGCAGAGTTCTGCTTCATGAAAGACATGTGTGTTCCTCCCTGCGCCTACGAGGTGAGCTGTCGGGTTCGGATGGGAGACATCCGGCCGCACGCACCTAGGTGCCGTGCTGGCTTGACCCCAAGGACCCGTGGGATTGCAACGAGCCCGGAAGTGGTTCCCCCGCTTCTGCCATGCGGATGTTCTGTGTACGGGTCCCGGAGCGCATGGCAGAACTCGGCGAACGCTCGGGAGTGGCGATCCGACCAGTGATCGGCACGGGCATGACTGTACAGGATGGATAACGAAAATGTCACGTTTTGATTACAGCCGATCACGCATCGGGCATCGGTCGCTATGAATCACCGTGGATTACCACGACCGTCGATATCAATCGGCCGCCTCAGCACGCCGCCCGCTCGAAAGCCCACACCACGGAAAAGCCCCCTGACCTGCGGTGATACGGGGCTCACCCAGTGAGCGAAGGTCGAAACCGCGCCGATCACCCGTGATTGTCCACACCGTCGGGAGATCACGGTCAACTTCTCGAAGATCACGGCGCGTCGCGTTCCGACGTCACCGGAAGCAACCGCGGAGAGACGCAGCGGCGATCAGGCTTCGGCGGCGGCCACCCGAATGGCGCGCGCGGTGGCGGAGTCCAGGTCCAGGGACACTCCCGAATCGACCCGGGTCACCACGACCCGGTTCTCATCCCCGGGGTTGATCTCGGCCGTGACCCTGGAGCCCGTGAGGATGCCCGCGGAGCTGAGCATCTCGATGAGTTCCTGATCCGCCTGCACCACTTCCGGCAGCAGCCGGACCACGTACTCCGTGGAGTCCTGGGCTCCGGCGACCTCGAGCAGGGTGAGGCCGTCGAAGACCTCAGCCGCGGCACCGGTGCCGTGGTGCTCGCCCCGCCCCGGGATGGGCGTGCCGTACGGGGAGTTCTCGGGATCCCCCAGGAGGTTCACGAGCCGCTGTTCCACGCGCTCACTCATCACGTGTTCCCAGCGGCAGGCCTCCTCGTGGACGTGCGCCATGTCCAGGCCCACCACGTCCGCGAGGAGTCGTTCGGCGAGCCGGTGCTTGCGCATCACGGACACAGCGGTGGTGCGCCCGGCCTCGGTGAGTTGCAGGGAGCGGTCCGGCGCGACCGAGAGCAGGCCGTCGCGCTCCATGCGGGAGACGGTCTGAGACACGGTGGGGCCGGAGTGGTGCAGGCGTTCCACGATGCGGGCTCGCATGGGGGTGATCCCCTCTTCCTCCAGCTCCAGCACCGTGCGCAAGTACATTTCGGTGGTGTCGATCAGATCGCCGCTCATGGTTCGTCCTCAGATTTCTGCGCACCACAGCGCGCGGGTCAACGACCCCCGATGGGGGCTGCCGTTCAGCCTAGTCTGAATGATTCAGGATAATTATAGCCAGTGGGTGTCCTGATGGCAGGCGTCTCGAACGCGCCATCGACTCCCCGGGCGGGCACAATGGGGGACACACCCGACCGCCCGCCAGAGGAGCCTTCGTGACCAGCATGCCCGTGATCCCCCCGTCCCTGTTGCCCGCGGATGGCCGTTTCGGCGCGGGCCCGTCCCGGGTGCGGGCCGAGCAGGTGGCCGCGCTCGAACGCGGTGGCAGCACACTGCTGGGTACGTCCCACCGCCAGGCCCCGGTCAAGAACCTGGTAGCGCAGGTGCAGGAGCGCCTCGCCGAGTTCTTCGCACTGCCCGAGGGGTACGAGATCGTGCTGGGTCTCGGTGGGTCCAGCACCTTCTGGGACAGCGCGGCCTTCAGCCTCGTGTCCCGGCGCGCCGAGCACCTCAGCTTCGGGGAGTTCGGCGCCAAGTTCGCGCACGTGACGGATCGCGCACCGTTTCTCGAACCCTCCGTGGTCATCGAGGCCCCGGCCGGTTCGCGCCCCGAGGGGCCTCGCGTGGCGCCCGGGGTGGACGTCTACGCGTGGCCCCAGAACGAGACCTCCACCGGCGTCGCCATGCCCGTACAGCGCGTTCACGCGGACGACGGCGCTCTGACGGTCATCGACGCGACGTCCGCCGCGGGTGGGATGGCGGTCGACCTCTCTCAGACCGATGTCTACTACTTCTCCCCGCAGAAGAACTTCGGCAGTGACGGCGGGATCTGGTTCGCCGCCTTCTCCCCCGCCGCGCTCGAGCGGGTCGAGCGCATCGCCGCGTCCGGTCGCTGGATCCCGGACGTGCTGTCCCTTGCCACGGCCGTGGAGAACTCCCGCAAGCACCAGACCTACAACACCCCCGCACTCGCGGGGCTCGTGATGCTCAACGAGCAGGCGGGCTGGCTCAACGCCCAGGGCGGTCTGGACTGGGCATCCCGCCGCACGGCGGAGACCTCGGGGCTCGTCTACGACTGGGCGCAACGCAGCGACGTCGCCGCCCCGTTCGTCACGCTGGCCGAGCACCGCTCCCCCGTGGTGTGCACGGTGGACTTCGACGACGCGGTGGACGCCGCCCGGATCGCGGCCGTCCTGCGCGCGAACGGCGTGGTGGACGTGGAGCCGTACCGCAAGCTCGGGCGCAACCAGTTGCGGATCGCCACGTTCGTCTCCGTACCGTCGGAGGACGTCCGCGCCCTGTTGGAGTGCATCGACTGGGCCGTGGCGAACGGCCTGGACTGAGCGGACTCAGCCGCGCGACGTCGTCCCCGGAGCCGCCGTGGACGACGTCGCGAGCTGCCGTTCCCGGCGCAGTCGCCACGCGAAGCACGCGCCGATCAGCGCGCCCACGACCCCGGCGAGCACCGCCGCACCCATGCCCCACCGCGCCCCGAGCGTGTCGGTCAGCCACCCCACGGTGGGTGCGCCGATCGGCGTACCGCCCATGAAGATGGCCATGTAGAGACTCATCACGCGCCCGCGCATCGCGGGTGCGGTGGTCGTCTGGACATAGGCGTTGGCGGTGGTCATGATCGTGAGCGACGCGATGCCGCACGGGATCAGCCACAGCGCGAAAACCCACAGCGTGGGGGCGGTGGCCGCACCCAGGCACGTGATCGCGAAGGCCACGCAGCCTAAGAAGATGTAGCGCAACCGCGCCCGCGCGCGGCGGGCGGAGAGCAACGCCCCGGTCAGGGTGCCTACTGCCAGGATCGAGTTGAGGACGCCGAACTCCTCGGAGCCGCGCCCGAACACGGAACCACCCATGGCCGCGAGGAACACGGCGAAGTTCATCCCGAACGTGCCGATCATGAAGATCGTGCTCATGACCGCCACGAGGTCCGGGCGGTGGAGCACATAGCCGATGCCCTCCCGGATCTGCCCGCGTGCCCGCCGCGCGCGTGGAGCGGGACGCAACTTGGCGGCGTCGATCAGCACGATCGCGCAGATCATCGCGGCGAACGTGAGGGTGTTGATCATGAAGACCCACCCCGTGCCCACGGCGGCGACCAGCACACCGGCGACCGCGGGACCGATCAACCGCGCCGAGTTGAACGATGTGGAATTCAGGGCCACTGCGTTGGACACGTGGGTGTCCGGGACCATCTCCGAGACGAACGTCTGCCGGACGGGGGCGTCGAACGTCGCGACGATCCCCAGGCCCAGCGCGAACGCGTACACGGTGGGCAACTGCGCGACGTCCAGGAGCAACAGGATGCCCAACCCCAGGGCCAGCAGCGCCATGACACCCTGCGTGATCACAAGGATCCGGCGCCGGTCGTAGCGGTCCGCGAGCACCCCCGCGTAGGGGGCGAGCAGCAATTGCGGAACGAACTGCAGGGCCATCACCACGCCCATGGCCGTGGCGTCGTGATCGGTCAGTTCATCGAACACGAGCCATGACTGGGCGGTGCGCTGCATCCACGTACCCACGTTGGACACGAGCGCACCCGTGAACCACAGACGGTAGTTACGGATGCGCAGGGACCGAAACATCCCCGACTCCGGGACCGCCGGCGGCGGGGTCCCGGGGGCGGCGGCCGGTCCGCTGCCTACGATGCTGCGCCGTCCTCGGCGTCTTCCGATGCAGCGTACTCGTCCTCGGTGCGGGAGGTCTCCCCATCGGTGGAGGTCTCCTCGGCGGGTGCGGTGTCACCGTCACCGGCGTGCTCGGCGTCGGCGGAGTCCTGCCCGTCGTCCGGGTGCTCGTCCCCCTCCGCCGGGGAGTCGTGCTCGTCCTGCGCCTCCTGCTCCTGGAGCGCCTGCATCCGCTCCTCCCACGGCACCCAATCCGGGGCCAGGAGGGAATCAGGACCCGCCACGAGGCCGGTCTCGCACACGGTCACGTGCTTGCTGCGCGGGGCCCGGGCCACGGTCGCGTACCACGCCCAGCCGGGGTAGCCAGCCAGGCGACAGTCGAAGAGGTGGGTCAGCAGCCGGTCCTCGTGCACGGTGACACCGAGGTGTTCCCCCACCGAGGACGCGTCCGTCACGGGGGCCAGCACAGCCTCCCGCGCGAGATCCACCGCGCCCGTAAGCACCGGGTCCTGCTTGGGTGTGCGTGTACGCCCCGCGGGTCGCTGCGGAGCGGTCTCCGCGGTGGTCTCAGACATCGATCTCATCCGCCACGGTGCGCAGGATGGTCGCGATCTTCTTGCCGTGCGAGTGGTCCGGGTAGCGCCCCCGGCGCAGTCCGTTGGACATCCCGTCCAACAACCGGATGAGGTCCTCGGTGAGCACGGCCATCTCCTCGGGGGGCTTGCGCGTGTTGCGAGCCACGGACTGCGGCTTGCTCAGTAAGGTCGCGGACAGGGCCTGCGCACCGCGCTTGCCGTCCGCGATCCCGAAATCCATGCGGGTCCCGGGCTTGACCGTGGTGACCCCCTTGGGCAGGGCGGACGAATGCAGGAACACTTCCTGGCCGTCGTCGGTGGCCAGGAAGCCGAAACCCTTGTCTGCGTCGAACCACTTGACCTTGCCCGTGGGCACGCGGATCACCTCAGTCTCTCGTCGCCGTGTCTGCGCGGCCACCGGAGGGAACGCCGGCTGCTCGCGAAGTCAATAGTTTAGCCCCCTCATGATCGCCCCGGGTCCGGATTCAACCCACCGCGTAACCGGTCCTTGCTACCGTGAGGACCATGTCCGAACCCACCGTTCCCACCGCATCCGGCCGCACCTCCCCGAGCCCTCGCCGGGGCATGTCCCCCCTGCTCGTCGTCACACTGGTCCTCGCGTTCGTGTGCGTGCTGTCGCTGGTGGCGGTGCTCGTGGCGGCCGCCGGCGGGCACGTGATCTGGGGCGGGTTCACGGTCTTCCCCGCGATCTTCCTCCCCGTGGCCTTCCTGCTGATGTGCGTGGAACTGTTGCGGGGCGCGCGGCGGCGCTCGGCCCGCTGAGGCGCGCGCAGCGGCGTCGCCGTCCTTCCAGATAACGGACGGCCGGAGAACAGAATCCATTCAGGAAACTCGGAGATACTGACGGGCGTGAACACGAAAACACCCGAAGCGAAACTGCTCGTCGTCGACGACGAACCCAACATCCTGGAACTGCTGGCCACCTCCCTGCGATTCGCGGGCTTCGAAGTGGTCACCGCGGCGAACGGCCGGGACGCCCTGCTCAAGGCCGAGGCCGAGGACCCTGACCTCGCCGTGCTGGACGTCATGCTCCCGGACATCGACGGATTCTCCGTGACCCGCAAGCTGCGCGCCGCCGGACGCCACTTCCCCATCCTGTTCCTCACCGCCAAGGACGACACCGACGACAAGGTCGCCGGCCTGACCGTGGGCGGTGACGACTACGTGACAAAGCCGTTCAGTCTGGACGAGGTCGTCGCCCGCATCCGCGCCGTGTTGCGCCGCACCCAGCCGCTCGAGGAGGAGGACTCCCGGCTGCGCGTGGACGACCTGGTCCTGGACGACGACGCCCACGAGGTCTTCCGCGGCGGGCGCGAGATCGACCTGTCCCCCACCGAGTTCAAGCTGCTGCGCTACCTCATGCTCAACCCCAACCGGGTGCTGTCCAAGGCCCAGATCCTGGACCACGTGTGGGAGTACGACTTCAACGGGGACGCCTCCATCGTGGAGTCCTACATCTCCTATCTGCGCCGCAAGATCGACAACGACCCCGAGCAGCCGTCCCTGATCCACACCAAGCGCGGCGTGGGTTACCTCTTGCGCTCGGCGGACAAGCGCCACTGAACCATTGAACGTCCTCACCCGCCGGTTCCGCTCCGCATCCCTGCGTTCCCAGCTGATGGCCCTCACGGGGCTGTTGCTGGCCATCAGCATCTCGGTGACCACGCTCGTGGCCGTGTCCGTGCTGCGCGACTCGCTCGTGACCAGCATGGACCAGGAACTGCGCGGGTCCGTGAACACCGTGGCCCCGGTGCTCACGGGAGCGCTGCAGGGTGACGTGACCACACCGGTGCCCAATTCGGGGTACCTGCTGGATCAGAACGGCAACGTGGTGGCGAGCGCTCGCAGCGGTACCGGCACGTCCCCGGGCAGCTCGAGTCCAGATCTGAGCGGGATGACCCTGGACTACGTCATGGCCCACGACGGCCAGGCGGAGACCGTGGGATCCGTGGGCGCTCCCGAGCGCAAGTGGCGGGTGGTGCCCACCAAGCTCACGGCGTTCGACATGTCCGTGGTCGTGGCCGAACCCCTGGACCGCACCAACGCGATCATCTCCGGCGTGGGGTTGCTGACGTTCAGCTTCGGCCTGGCCACCCTGCTCGCGGCCATGACCGTGGGCTGGGTCATGGTCACCCGGGCGTTCCAACCGTTGCGGCAGGTCGAGGCCACGGCCGCCCGGATCGCGGAGGGGGACCTCTCTCAGCGCATGGAGGGTTACAACCCCCAGACCGAGATCGGACAGCTCTCGGGCTCGCTCAACGCAATGCTCGGCCACATCGAGGACGCGTTCGACGCCCGCACCCGCTCCGAGATCAAACTGCGGCGGTTCGTGGCGGACGCCTCCCACGAGCTGCGCACCCCCCTGGTGTCGATCCGCGGGTACTCGGAGCTGTACCGCCACGGCGCGCTGCAAACGCCCGAGGACGTGGCCAAGGCCATGGAACGCATCGAGTCCGAGTCCAAGCGGATGACCCAGCTCGTGGAGGACCTGCTGACCCTGGCCCGGTTGGACGAACGCAGGGTCGCCACCACGCGACCAGTGGACCTCTTGCACCTGGCGTACGACGCCGCGTCCGACGCCCACGCCACGGCACCGGACCGCACGGTGCGGGTCGTGGGGCTGCACGACTCCCAGCCCGAGGCCGCGTGGGTGCACGGGGACGAGTCCAAGCTGCGCCAAGTCGTGGCCAATCTGATCACCAACGCCCTGCGCTACACCCCCGCGGGATCGCCGCTCGAACTTGCGGTGGGTCTGGAGAGTGCCGTGGACGGCGGGTTCACCTCCGTGCTGCAGGTGCGCGACCACGGGCCCGGTATCGACCGGGAGGACGCCGAGCGCGTCTTCGAACGCTTCTACCGCGCGGATTCCTCCCGCACCCGCGAAACCGGCGGCACGGGGCTGGGCCTGTCCATCGTGGCCGCGATCATCGCCCAGCACGACGGCGCGGTGAAACTCGAGGAGACCGACGGCGGTGGGGCGACCTTCACCGTGCGGATCCCCCACACGAAACCTGTGGACGAGGACTCCGAGGACGCCTGAGTCCCCATCCCCTCCCTCTCCGGGGCGTTGCGCGGCACGTGCTGCTTAGCGTGGATCGGGCCCGGCAATCCACCGGGCCACCGCATCCGCTCCAGGGAGGAACCACCATGGCCCACTTCGTCGTGGACAGTGACACCATTGCCGCCAAGTCCCAGCAGGCCCACGGGCACATCGAACGGCTCAGCTCCGAGGTCAACGGCATGAGCGCCACGCTCGCCGATCTCCAGGCTTCGTGGACCGGCACCGCCTCGGCCAGCTTCCAGGAGGCCTTCCACTCCTGGCGCTCCGCGCAGGCCCAGATGGAACAGGCCGTGGCCCAGATCAACCAGGCGCTCGCGACCGCGGGCACCCAGTACGCCGAGACCGAGGCCGCGAACGCGCGGATGTTCGCCGGGTGAGCCCGGGCTCAGACCTCCGCCGTGACCTGGTGGTACCGCAGTAGCCATGGGCCCATGTCGTGGTGCTGATCCTCGCGGACCCACACGGAACTGCGCCGGGTCACGACGGATGTCTCCTCGAGCCGGTAGCTCACGTGGTAGGCGTGCGCGCCCAGGGCCGTGACCCGCAGCTCCCGGGGCTCACACCCTGCCGCTTCGACGATGCTCAGCACGGACTCGGGGGCTGTCGTGGCACCTCGCCGGTCCACGCACACCAGGTCGGGGTGCAGGGACTCCCCCGGTCCACCGGGAGCATTCCCGCGGCCGAGGACCGTGGCCTCACGCGAGGCCGCGTCCGAGATGAGATGCTCGGGGGTGCCGTTGGAGTCCGTGGAGTCCGTGGATTCCGTGGATTCCGTGGACCCAGCGTGACCCGCCGGGAGGTCCTCCGGGGAGGCCCACGCGGAGAAAAGATCCGGTTCCACGTCTCCCGCCTCGATTCCGCGGCCCGCGTCGTCCCGGAAGCCCGGCCCCGCGGGCATGTCCTCCGGCGCGGTGCCGGACTGGTAGGCCGTGGCCATGGCGCGGGCGCGCTCGTCCGCGGCCTCGTTGAGCTCGTGACCCGCGTGCCCCTTGACCCACTCGAAGCTGACGTCCCGACCGGAGAGCTCGCGGTCCAGCGCCTTCATGATCTCCACGTTGAGCACGGGTTTGCCGTCGCGCTTCTTCCAGCCCTTCTTCTTCCAGCCCGGCATCCACTTGGTGACCGAGTTGATCACGTACTGGCTGTCGCACAGCACCCGCAGCGGTTCGTCCGCGCGGTGCCGGGTGGAGCGGAGCAGATCGAGCACCGCGGTGAGCTCGCCCATGTTGTTGGTCCCGTGGGCCCAACCCCCCGCGCGCCACGAGGTGGGATCGATGTACCAGGCCCACCCCGCGGGTCCGGGGTTGCCGAGTGCGGAGCCGTCCGCGGAAGCGATGATCGTCATGCGCTCATCCTCGCAAAACCTCCCGACACGTTGAACCACCGCCGCTGGTAGGCGATCACCCGGTCTCGCATTGGTCCGCGGTTCAGCGGACCGCCCCGGGGGCACCACCCGGGCGCGCGAAGAGCACCCGGGTGCGCGAGCACTCCCGGAGATGCGAGAACCCCGGGGACAGCAGGTGTCCCCGGGGTTCCCGGGATGTCCACCCGTGGGCCGGGCGGAACTCACTCAGAAGAGCGAGATCACATCATGCCGCCCATGCCACCCATGGGATCGGCACCCGCGCCCGCACCGGCGGCCTCGGGCTCGGGCTTGTCCGCGACCACGGCTTCGGTGGTCAGGAACAGCCCGGCGATGGACGCCGCGTTCTGCAGGGCGGAACGGGTCACCTTGACGGGGTCGTTGATGCCCGCGGCCATGAGGTCCTCGTACTCGCCGGTCGCGGCGTTGAGGCCCCACCCGGTCTCGAGCCCGCGCACCTTGTCCACGACGACGCCCGGCTCGAGCCCGGCGTTGAGCGCGATCTGCTTGAGCGGTGCGTCGATCGCGACCTTGACGATGTTGGCACCGGTCGCCTCGTCCCCGGACAGGCCGAGGGACTCGAAGACCTTGGCACCGGCCTGGATCAGGGCCACGCCACCACCGGCGACGATGCCCTCCTCCACGGCGGCCTTGGCGTTGCGCACGGCATCCTCGATGCGGTGCTTGCGCTCCTTGAGCTCGACCTCGGTGGCGGCACCCGCCTTGAGGACGGCCACGCCGCCGGCCAGCTTGGCCAGGCGCTCCTGCAGCTTCTCGCGGTCGTAGTCGGAGTCGGAGTTGTTGATCTCCGCGCGGATCTGGGCCACGCGGCCCTCGATCTCCTCCTGCGTACCGGCACCGTCCACGATGGTGGTCTCGTCCTTGGTCACCACGACCTTGCGGGCCTGGCCCAACAGGTCGATCGTGGCGGACTCGAGGGACAGGCCCACCTCTTCGGTGATGACCTGGCCGCCGGTGAGGATCGCGATGTCCGCGAGCTGCGCCTTGCGGCGGTCACCGAAGCCGGGGGCCTTGACGGCCACGGACTTCACGGCCCCGCGCATCTTGTTCAGCACGAGCATGGCGAGCGCTTCGCCGTCCACGTCCTCGGCGATGATCAGCAGCGGCTTGCCGGCCTGCATGATCTTCTCGAGCACGGGGACCAGGTCCTTCACGGCGGAGATCTTGGAGTTGACGATCAGGATGTAGGGGTCCTCGAGGACGGCTTCCTGACGGTCGGCGTCGGTCACGAAGTAACCGGAGAGGTAGCCCTTGTCGAAGCGCATGCCCTCGGTCAGCTCGAGGTCCAGCCCGAAGGTGTTGGACTCCTCGACGGTGATGACGCCTTCCTTGCCGACCTTCTCCATGGCCTCGGCGATGAGCTTGCCGATTTCCGGGTCCGCGGCGGAGATGGACGCGGTCGCGGCGATCTCCTCCTCGGTCTCGATCTCCTTGGCGGAGGACAGCAGCTGCTCGGTCACCGCGGCCACGGCCTTCTCGATGCCGCGCTTGAGGGACAGCGGGTCCGCACCGGCGGCCACGTTGCGCAGGCCTTCCTTCACGAGGGCCTGGGCCAGCACGGTGGCCGTGGTGGTGCCGTCACCGGCGACGTCGTCGGTCTTCTTGGCGACTTCCTTGACGAGCTCGGCGCCGATCTTCTCGTACGGCTCCTCGAGCTCGATCTCCTTGGCGATGGACACGCCGTCGTTGGTGATCGTGGGGGCACCCCAGGACTTCTCGAGGACCACGTTGCGTCCGCGCGGGCCGAGGGTGACCTTGACGGCGTCGGCGAGGGTGTTCAGGCCCCGCTCGAGGCCGCGGCGGGCTTCTTCGTCGAATGCGATCATCTTTGCCATGTGTTTCGTCCCTCCTGGACGGTTGACAAACAAGACTTGTCATCACGATGCCCGCGACGGACGGTGCCGCGCCGCGATCCTCACCGCGCCGCAACCACCTCACCGTGATGTCACTCGTCCGCCGCGCGACCACCACCGGACCCGGTTAGCAGTCCACGCGACTGAGTGCTAATCCCATAGTGGCACTCGTCATGCCGGAACCGCAAACGCCCTGCGTCCAGTGGACTCAGGTTTCGTCCCCGGCTGAACGGGCGGCTCAGGCGGCCGCGGGGGCTCCGGGCACGACGTCGCTCGCGGCCGTCCGGAGCGCCACGGCACCCACCGCGGAGGCACCGGCCACAGAGGCACCGACCCCGGAGGCACCGGCCGCGGCGTCGTCGTCAGGGGACACCGCAACGGCTGCGGCGGAGAGGGCGAGCGCTTCCTGGGCCGTGCGCGGGGCGTTCACGAAGGCCACCGCCCCCAGGACGAGGGCGAGCACACCGGCCACGAGGATCGCCAGGAACTTGCCCCGGGACCCCGCTCGGGCATTCGGGTTATGGCCCCGGTGGGCACCCTGCCGGGCGCCGTCCTCGGGGACGTCGTCGAACTCGTCACGGGGGTACTCGCTCATGCTGTGGCTCTCCTCAACGAACGGTGGGACCAGGGGCGCCGACCCGCGGGTGCCGGGACCGTGGGACGGCGTGCGCCCCGCCTGCCGGACCCGCGGCGGTCAGGGGTCCGCGGTGCGCTGCCCACTATCCCACGCGCACCCGGGGACCCGCTCAGCGATTGCGCGCGCGGCGCAACCGGGAGATCAGCATGGGGGCGTGGCGCGCGGCGGCCTCTGAGGAGATCAGGGCGTTGAGCCGCTGGTAGTAGTGCACGGGGCTCAACCCCAGGCGGGAGCGGATCGCGGACTCCTTGGCGCCGCGGTACTTCCAGTGCTCGGACTCCAGGTCCAGGATGGCCCGGTCGAGCTCGTCGAGGCCGTCGCCCGTGGTAGACATGGGCTCAACCCTAACGCTCCGGGCGGTACCCGGAGGCCGCACGCCCTGGAGGTCGCACCGTGAACACCCCGCCCCCGTTGCACGAGATCATGAACGAGGAGTGGGCCCGTGCCTTGCAGTCCGTGGAGCCGCAGATCCGGGCCGTGGGCGAGTTCCTGCGCGCCGAACACGCCGAGGGCCACCACACCCTGCCCGCTGGGGACCACATCTTCCGCGCGCTTCGCGAGCCGATGTCCGCGGTCAAGGTGCTGATCGTGGGCCAGGACCCCTACCCCACCCCGGGCCATGCGATGGGCCTCTCGTTCTCGGTAGCCCCGGACGTGCGCCCGATCCCGCGGTCCCTGCAGAACATCTACAAGGAACTGCACTCCGATCTGGGGATCACGCCGCCCGCGCACGGGGACCTGTCCTCGTGGGCCGAGCAGGGCGTCATGCTGCTCAACAGGGTCCTCACGGTGCGCGCGGGCTTCCCCGCGTCCCACCGGGGCAAGGGCTGGGAAGCGGTCACGGAGTGCGCTATCCGCGCGCTCGGGGCGCGCGAGCAACCCCTCGTCGGCATCCTGTGGGGTCGCGACGCCCGCGGCACCAAGGACTGGCTGGGTGGGGCGCCCACCGTGGAATCGGTGCACCCGTCCCCGTTGTCCGCGTCCCGGGGGTTCTTCGGTTCCCGCCCGTTCTCCCGCGCCAATGAGCTGCTGCAACAACAGGGCGCCCAGCCCGTCTCGTGGGAACTGCCCGCGTAGCAGCACCTACGCTGGACGCATGACACAAACTCCGGCGCGACCCCGCAAACCCCAGCTCAACCTCACGGTTACGGACCGGATTCAGCTCTCCCCGGGCATGGTGCGCGTGGTGTGCAGGATCGAGAACGCCGAGCAGTTCCAAGACATGGAGGCGCCGGAGAAGTACGTCAAGCTCGTCTTCTTCTCCGCAGCCACGCTCGCGGCGACCGCGCCCGGCGCGTTCCCCGACTACTGGGCCGCGCGCGAAAACGCCGCACCCCAGGACCAGCCCGTCACGCGGCACATGACCCTGCGCCACACGGAACCCGACACCGAGACCGTGTGGATCGACGTCGCCCTGCACGGCACCGAAGGCTATGCGGGGCCGTGGGCGGATGCCGCGTCCCCCGGCGACCGGATCGTGGCGCTCGGCCCGGGCGGCAAGTGGCTCCCGGATCCGGCCGCCGCGTGGAGCGTCTTCGCTGGCGACGACGCCGCCGTCCCCGCCGTGCTCGCGAACCTCGAGGCGCTGCCCGCCTCGGCGCGCGGAGAAGCCGTCCTGGAGGTCGAGGACGCCTCCCACGAACTCGACCTCACCGACCTCGCGATCCCCGAGGGCGTCCGGGTGCGCTGGGTGCACCGCGCCGCTCAGCAGGACGGTGAACGCGCCCTCGTGACGGGACTCGCGAACGCCGCGTGGCCCGAGGACACCGCGGGGGTGCAGGCGTTCGTGCACGGCGAGCGCGAGGCCATGAAGGCTGCCCGGAAGGAACTGCTCGACGTCCGCGGGCTCGAGCGTTCGCAGGTATCCCTGTCCGGGTACTGGGCGGCCGGGCGGGCCGAGGAGACGTTCCAGGCGGAGAAGAAGCTGCCCGTGGGCAAGATTCTCTGACCGGTCAGCGGCGGCGGTTGCGCCGCTGGGAGAGGTACTGCATCCGCTCGATGAACGGGCGCATGAGGTACTTGGCGAGCACCACGCCCGCCGCGAGGAGCACGATGGACACCATGGCGTTGACGAGTCCCGTGATGCCGTCCCCCGTGGTCTCGATCTCCACGGTGATCGCGTACATTCCGCGGAACAGGCTCAACCCGGGCAGCAGGTAGGTCATCGCGGGGATCGCGAGGATCGCCTGCGGGATCTTGGCCCTCGCCGCGAGCAGCGCGGCCACGCAACCGCTCGCCACAGCCCCCACGCCCGTGGCCAATCGTGTGCTGGGATCGAAGCTACCGATGCCGTGGTAAAAACCGAGGCCCACGAGGGCCGCGGTCACGGCGGGCAGCAGGTGACGCGGCTTCGCCTGCATGGTGATCGCGATCAGAGCGGTGGAGATCAGCATGAACACCGTGTTGGTCACGGCTGCCGCGGGTGTGAACCCGGACTGGGAAACGTCAATCCGTGGGACCCCCAGGTGCGCGGACAAGGTGATCCCCAGGGCGATCCCGGCCACGATCCCCAGGAACGCCATGGCGGTGGACAGTAGTCGTCCGGCCGCGGTCACGGGGAAACCGTTGATCGCGTCCTGCATCGTGGAGACCATGCGGGTGGTGGGCAACAGCATGATGATCCCACCGGCGATGACCTTGGGCGGGGACACCTCGACCCCCACCGCCGAGATCAACAGGGCACCGAGCGTGACCACCAGGGCGTTGGCCGCGAGGGAGAAGAACTCCGGGATCCGCCACGCCCCCAGTTTCGCCGTGACGGACTGCACCACCACGGAGGAGACCACGGCCACGAGCGCACCGGCCGGGCTGCCGCCGATCGCCAGCGTGATGGTCCCCGCCGCGATCACCGTGGCGAGCCACACGACCCACTTGGGGTAGGGCTTGGGCCGGGCGTTGATCCGGGCGAGCTCCCGTTCGGCGTCCCGCAGGGGCGTGTTGCCCTCGATGATCCGGGTCACGAGCTGATGGGAGTCCGCGAGACCCGAGTAGTTGTCGGTCCACGAACGCACCACGCGCATCACGGTGTGGCTCGAGGTCGAAGAATCGCCCCACGGGTCCTGGCCGGTGCGCGGCGCGGAGCTCCCGCGCTGCTCCCCCGTGGTCCCGGGTGTGCCCGCCAGGGCGGTCGCGGGGTGGGCGGAGGAGCCGGTGTCCTCGGTGACCCGCCGCAGGGCCTCGCCGGCGGCGGTGAGTTTGCCCGTGGCCGTGGTCTCCGCGACGTAGTTGATGGTCACCGACTGGTTGGTGATGTCCACGTCCAGGTTCTCCACCCCGTACGTGGCGCACACCGCGATGATCGCGTTCTCCACGTCCAGCGCGTCCGCGCCGTAGTGGAACATGGTCTCGGCCAGGCGCAGCGCGAAGTTCAGGGTGCGCCGGGCCTGGCGGTCCGTGCTGTCCCCGAACTTGCGCAGGTGCTGGAACGGTGTGGCGGTGAGCCGGTCCACCACACGCATGGGCGCGGTGGGCGCGGCGTCCCCCTGCACGAGGGAGCGCAACAGTGCCTTGGGTGCTCGCGACGGTTTGACCCGGGTGGCCGGGTACACGCCCCGCGAGATCGCGGTGGTCGCGGGCGCCGGCTCGTGCGCCACGGTTTCCGGGCGCTCCACGGGTGAGCTCGCGGGGGCGGTGCCACGCCGGGACGGGCTGCTGATGGGTTCGGTCAATGCCGCGGGAACCGCCGCCCGGTGCCCCTGGCCTGCGCGGTCGGCGGCGATCTGGCTCGGTGTGAGGACGGGCAGGGAGGAGACCTGCGGCGTTCCGGTGCCGGTCGCGGGACCGTGCCCGGCGCTGCGGGGACGGACGCCAGGGACCCGCAGCTGCGACGTCGTCCGGGTGTCGGTGTGCACGGGCGCGCTACGCAGTTCCGCCCGGGCGGCCTGTTCCTCGGTGGGGCGCGGTGCGTAACGCGTACGACGCCGCGGACTCGTGTGCTGCACGGCGTCGCGCAGCGCGGTGTCCCCGGCGGGACCGAACGGTTCATCGTCCACCGCGTGCGGGCCCGTGCTCTCACCCGAGGACGGGTAGCCCTGGTGCGCCAGACGCGTCAATTGCTCGCTCACGCTCACGTGGGATCACCCTTCTCTGCCGCCGCAGGCACTGTTCGACTCCTGTGTGCTGGGGTGCGGCCCACACGCATCCGCTCGCGCGCCCGTGCTCGCCCACGTCCTCGCCTGCGGGCGAGCGGGGGCCGGGTGGAGGGGCCGCGGCCGCCTGTCAGTAGAAGGGCTGACCCGTGCGGCGCACCCACAACTGGCGCTGTACCTTCTCCGCCACGTTGTTCCACACAGCGTATTTCGCGCGGCTGAGTGGCTGATCCCAAACGCCCACGTAATCCACGACAGTCTTGGTGAAGCTCGTCTTGAACAACCCCAGACCGTAGTAGGGGTGCTCCTTGTTCTTGAGCTGGTCGGAGGGCGGGGTCCCGCAGAAGTCGTACTGGGTGATCTCGTGGTCCTGCTTCAGGTCCGTGATGGCGCTCCACTGCACGAGGTGCGAGTCCCCGTACTGCTTGCGCCGCGGCTTGGAGCCGCCGTCCTTGTAGGTGCCCTTGCGCCCGTAGGAGATCACGTAGGCACCCACCGAGGGCTTGCCGTCCTCGTAGGTGAAGTAGAGCCGGCCCTGACCGCGATCGGCGAAATTGTTCCAGAACGCCCGGTAGTACTCGTAGGAACGCAGGGTCACCTTGGCGTGACCCTGACCCACGGAATCCATGAGCGCGTACATCGCGCGCATGTTCTCCTCCGTGAGCGGGACCTGGTCCACCTCGCAGCCCTCGCGGGTCGCACGGCGCACCGCGTTGCGACCCCGCGAGTGCAGGGACTTGAGCAGGGCCTTCTCGTCCATGTCCGTGTCCAGCACGGCGGTGGAGTCGTTGGGCTGAATCTCGAAGGACTTCACGAGTCCGCTGCGCGCCATCACGCCCGCGGCGTAGTCGGAGGCCACGATCTCGGGTTCGTACTTGATCGCGAACACGCCGCGCGCGGGACCCGCCACGAAGCGCTCGTTGGCCGCCACGATGCCGGGGATGTCGTCCACGCTCGCCACGTCCGGGCCCTTGATCATGTACCACAGCCTGCCCAGGGCGGGCACGGACTTCTCGAGCACCAGGTTGTAACTGGGCTGCGAACCGTCCGTGGGTTCGTACACCACGTACTGCGGCTTCCACCCGTGGTCCTTCTTGACCAGCGCGAACGCCTCCGACTGCAACAGGTTGCCGCCCGAGGGGTTGGCCGTGACGTGGGAGTCCCACTCGGCGATTTCCTGATCGGTGGCAAAACGTGCCGTGAATTCTCGCAAGGCTCTCTCAATCCTGTACAGGGGGGCACTGACGACGTGAGGCGGTGCCGCGCTGTCGCGGCACCGCCTCACATGGTATCCCTCGGGCTCAGGCGAGCCCGGGGTTGCGGGTGCGTGAGTCGTCGGAGGGGTCCACGTGATCGGAGTCCGGGGACGGGTCGCTCGTCGTGTGCTGGGCACCGGCCGCGTTGCCAGGCTGCCCCTCGGGACGTCGGCTCGTGCCCGCGGTGGACTGCCCGGGGTTCGCCTCGGAGGCCTGCCCCGCGGACGGCCCGCTCGTGCGCGGCGTGGCGGACTCGGTACCGCGCTCGCCGCCGCGGGCACCGGACAGCGCCGGCTCGCGATCGTCCGCCGGCATGACGTCGCCGGGTTCCAGCGGGCTGCGGCCCTTGAACACGTACTTGCCCGGGTGACCCGGGGTGAACTTGTCCGGATCGGCGTAATCCCAGTCCTCACCCCAACCGCCTTCGACGCCCTCGAACAGCTTGCCCGGCGTGAGCCAGCGGTAGAGGGTCTCGTACGAGATGCTCTGGGTGGCCGTGACCTTGCGGCGCAGCATCTGACGCGTGAGCTCCTCGGGGTGCTCGCAGCCCATGGTGGAGATGATCTGGCCCGCTTCCTCCACGGTCAGGCGGTGGTAACGCTCCACGCGGTCACCCTTGTCCTCGATGTCCAGGGCCTTGTAGAGCTTGGGGTTCTGCGTGGTCACGCCCACGGGGCACTTGTTGGTGTGGCACGCCTGGGCCTGGATGCAGCCCACGGCCATCATCATGGCGCGCGCGCTCATGCAGAAGTCAGCACCCTGGATGATGTGGCGCACGATGTCGTGGCCCGAGGTGATCTTCCCGGCGGCGCCAATCTTGATCCGGTCCCGCAGTCCCGCACCCACGAGCGCGTTGTGCACCAGGATCAGACCCTCCACGAGCGGGGTGCCCACGTGGTCCTGGTACTCGAGCGGTGCGGCACCGGTGCCGCCCTCGGAACCGTCCACGATGATGAAGTCCGGGGTGACCTTCTCCTCGATCATGGCCTTGCAGATGGCCAGGAACTCCACGCGCGAGCCCACGCACAGCTTGAAGCCGATCGGCTTGCCGTTGGACAGTTCCCGCAGGTGGGCCACGAACTGGATCAGACCGCGCGGCGTGGTGAACGCCGAGTGGCTGGCCGGGGAGATGCAGGTCTGGCCCACGGGGACCATGCGCGCCTCCGCGATCTCCTCGGTCACCTTGGAGCCCGGCAGCACGCCGCCCAGGCCCGGCTTGGCGCCCTGGGAGAGCTTGATGTTGATGGCCTTGACCTGTGGCAGGTTGGACTTCTTGCGGAAGGCCTCCGGGTCGAAGTTGCCGTTCTCGTCACGCGTGCCGAAGTACCCGGAACCGAACTCCCAAATGATGTCGGCGTCGTGGGCGAGGTGGTACTTGGTCAGCCCGCCCTCACCGGTCTCCTGCGCGAACCCGCCCATGGCCGCGCCCTTGTTCATGGCGAGCACGGCGTTCTTGGACAGGGAGCCGAAGCTCATGGAGGAGATGTTCAGCAGCGAGGCGTCGTACGGCTGCTTGCAGTCCGGCCCGCCCAGGCGCACGCGGTGCTCGCTCTCCGGGGCCGCCTTGGGCGCCACGGACTGGACGAAGTACTCGTAGCCCGGTTCGTTCACGTTGAGCTCGGTGCCGAACGCCTTGTCGCCCTTGAAGCCCTTGGCCCGCGAGTACACGAGCGAGCGCTGGTCACGGTTGAACGGCTTGCCGTCGTAGTTGCGCTCGATGAAGTACTGCTGGATCTCGGGGCGGATCTTCTCCATGAAGAACCGCGCGTGCCCGAGCACGGGGAAGTTGCGCAGGATCGAATGCCTGCGCTGCGTCGCATCGCGGATGCCCACGAGCAACAGCAGGAAGAAGATGACTGCGAGGATCCACCATCCCCAGGGACCGAAGACCGCTGCGAGAACCGTGGCAATCGTGGCCACGACCAGACCTGTCAGAATGAGAAACCGCACCATGCGATTCACCGTACTCCTCGCCCTGGGCCCCGACCCCGGTCACCGGAATGCGACGATCACCCCCCGGGAAAGCGCCGACGCCGGGTGCCCACACAGGGGCGCCCGGCGTCGGCGGTGGTGAGGATCA
Source organism: Kocuria sp. CPCC 205297 (assembly GCF_040981035.1). Taxonomy (NCBI): domain Bacteria; kingdom Bacillati; phylum Actinomycetota; class Actinomycetes; order Micrococcales; family Micrococcaceae; genus Kocuria; species Kocuria sp. CPCC 205297. The sequence goes on from NZ_JAVKPY010000001.1 coordinate 319,184, forward strand.
CTCGGCGTCGAGGTCCGTCTCGATGATCGAGGCGAGGTGCTCGAGGGCTTCCTCGGCGCCGTCGCCGTCGGCCGCGAGGACCACCTTGTCCCCGTGGGCCGCGCCCAGGGACATCAGGGACAGCACCGAGGACGCGTCCATGCCCTCCTCGGCGTCCTCGCCCTCGGCGCGGATGGTGATCTCCAGGTTCTCGTACTCGCCGGCGGCCTCCGCGAAGATCGCGGCGGGCCGGGCGTGCAGCCCCACACGGGAGGCCACGGTGGCAATGCGTTCTGACATGTCAGCTCCTTGCTGGGTCGGTTCGGGTGACGCTGGTTCGGGCGGGGTCACAGCCCCAGTTCGTGCAGCACGGGCAACTGTGCCCGCACGGCTTCCTTGGCCTCGCGCGCGCTCGTGGCGGACACGGCGAGTGCGGCCAGCCGCTCGGCCTGGGCGGTGTCCACGCGGGCGAGCACGGCGGCGACGGCGGAGAGCGAGCGCGCACTCATGGACAGGGTGTCCACCCCGAGCCCCACGAGCACCACGGCGAGCGCGGGGTCCGCGGCGGCCTCGCCGCACACGCCCACGTTCTTGTGTTCACCGGACGCGTCAGACGTCGCTCGCGCACCCGCCGCGGTGCGCTCGATCATGCGCAGCACGGCCGGTTGCCACGGGGAGTTCAACTCGGCGAGTGCACCCAGCATGCGGTCCGCGGCCATCGTGTACTGGGTGAGGTCGTTGGTCCCGAGCGACACGAAGTCCACGCGCTCGAGGATCTGCTCGGCGGTGATGGCCGCGGCGGGTGTCTCGACCATGACGCCGGTGACCTGCAGCCCCTCGACGCTCGCGAGTTCGTGGAACCGGGCGGCCTCCTCCGCGGTGGCGATCATGGGTGCCATGACCCACACGTGCGCCCCGGTCTCCCGGGCCGCCGCGGCGATCGCCTCGAGCTGGCGCTGCAGCACGCCCGGGGTGGTCCAGTCGGTGCGGTAGCCGCGCACACCGAGCGCGGGATTGGGCTCGGTGGTGTCCGTGAGGAAGGGCAGGGGCTTGTCCGCCCCGGCGTCGAGCGTACGCACGACCACCTTCTTGCCCTCGAACGCCGCGAAGATCTCGGCGTACGCCTGGGTCTGTTCGGCCACGGTGGGTTCGCTGTCCCGGCCCAGGAAGCAGAACTCGGTGCGCAACAATCCCACGCCCTCGGCGCCGGCCTCGGCGGCCGCGCGGGCGTCGTCGCCGGTGCCCACGTTGGCGAGCAGCGGGACCTCGGTTCCGTCCGCGAGCGCGCCCCGGCCGTCGAAGGACGCGAGTTGCGCGGCCGCGCGCTGCCACGCGGTCACTGCCTCGCGTTCGTGCTCTGCCGGTGCCGCGACGACGGCGCCCTCGGCACCGTCCACGAACACGGGCGTCCCCGCGGGGACCTCGAGGATCCCCTCGACGGCCACGGCGGCCGGCAGCCCGAGGTTGCGCGCGAGGATCGCCGTGTGGGACTGGGGTCCGCCGGAGGCGGTCACCAGCGCCACGACGACGTCCGGATCCAGCACCGCGGTGTCCGCCGGTGCGAGGTCCTCGGCCGCGAGCACGAACGGCTCCTTGCGCTGGGGCACGCCCGGGGCGTCTTCCCCGCGCAGTCGGGCGACGATGCGCGCGCGGACGTCCTCGATGTCCGCGGCACGTTCGGCCATGTAGCCGCCCATGGCCCGCATCTGGTCCGCGTACGCGGTGGCAGCCTGCCACAGCGCCCGCTCGGGGCTGAGCTGCTGATCGGTCACGAGCTTGCCCGCGTTCTTGATCAGGGCCTTGTCCCCCGCCATGAGGGACGTGGCCTTGAGTACCTCCGCCGCGGATTCCGAGCGCGCCCGAGCGGCCCTTTCCTTGAGCTCGGCCTTGACCTCGAGCGCCGCTGCCTTGAGGCGGTCGATCGCGGCCTCGGCGTCCCCGGTGAGCGGCTCGCCCTCGGGCGGCTCGCTCACGGCGGGTGCCATGTGCACCACGGTGGCGATCACACGCCCGGGGCTGACCCCCACACCGCGCAGTTCCACGCGCTGCTGTGCGGCACCGGTCACGTCGTTGTCAGTCATGATGTCTCACACTTCCACGGTTTGTTGTGTCTGCGGAACCCCGGGGACCTCGCCCACGTGCTTCTTCACGTTGCCGATGCGCTTGAACAGGGTGACCAGCACGGCGGTGACCACGGTGCCCGCCAGGATGGCGGCCACGAAGCCCCAGCGTCCGTCCACGACCGGCAGGATCCAGATCCCACCGTGCGGGGCCGCCGAGGTCACGCCCCACGCCATCGTCAGGGCACCGGTGATCACGCCACCGGCCATCGAGGCGGGGATCACGCGCAGCGGATCGGCCGCGGCGAACGGGATGGCACCCTCGGAGATGAAGGACGCGCCGAGCAGCCACGAGGTCTTGCCGTTCTCACGCTCCGCGGCGCTGAAGTACTTGCGGCCCAGCACGGTGGAGGCGAGCGCCATCCCGAGCGGGGGCACCATGCCCGCGGCGATCACGGTGGCCATGATCTCCTGCGGCGCCGTGTTGGTCACGGTCGCGGCACCCAGTCCGGCCACGGCGAAGGAATAGGCCACCTTGTTGATGGGACCGCCCAGGTCCGAGCACATCATCAGACCAAGCACGGCACCCAGGGCCACGGCCGAGGCACCGCTCATCCCGGCGAGCAGGCTCGTGAGCCACGTCATGAACGCGGCGATGGGCCCGCCGATCAGCAGGAACAGCAACCCGCCGGCGAACAGCGTGGCGAGCAGCGGGATGATGACCACGGGCATGAGTGATCCGAGCCAGCGGGGCAGTCGGGGCAGCGTCAGCCAGTACGCGCAGATGCCAGCCAGCAGACCGCCCACGATGCCGCCGATGAACCCGGCGCCCATGAAGTTGGCCACGAGACCGGCCGCGAAGCCGGGGGCGATGCCCGGACGGTCCGCGAGCCCGTAGGCGATGTAGCCCGCGAGCGCGGGGACCAACAGGCTGATCGCCAGGTTGCCGGTCTTGAACAGCACGGCACCCAGGTACATGGCCAGGGACACGTCCCCCAGGTTGCCCAGGGTGGTGGTGGCCAGGATGTCGTCGGCCTGCTGGGCCACGAGCACCGGGTCCGCGATCATGAACGCGATCGCCATGAGCAGACCGCCCGCGGCCACGAACGGGATCATGTAGCTGACACCCGTCATCACGGCCTTGCGGATCCGCGTGCCCCACCCCTCGCTGCCGGTCACGGCGGCGGAGATCTCACCGCCGTCGCCCGTGACCTTGGGCGCCTGGGGATCGTCCGCGGCCTCGAGGGCCTCCTGGATCATCTCGCGGGGTTCGTCGATCCCGCGCTTGACCGCGGACGCGATGTACGGCAGACCCGCGAACCGCGAGCGCTCCCGCACGTCCACGTCGGTCGCGAAGATCACGGCCTCCGCCTGACCGATCACCGCCGGGTCCAGACGCGTGGCGCCCGAGGAGCCCTGGGTCTCGACCTGCAGGTCCACTCCCATTTCCTGGGCGGTGTTGGCCAGGGCGTCCGCGGCCATGTAGGTGTGGGCGATGCCGGTGGGGCACGCCGTGACGGCCACGAGCCTGCGCGGACCCCGGGCGCCCGCGTCATCGGGCGCCGTCGACGTCGCGGATTCAGTCAGCGGCGCGTGCGTTCCGGTGGGTGTCTGCGTCCCGGCGTTCGACGCCGCGGTCGCACCGCTCGCACCAGCTACGGCTGCGCCGGCAGCGGCACCGCCGGTTCCCGTGGCAGCGGACCCGTCGGCACCGGTCGCGGCGGAGGATCCCGCGGCCGCGGTCCCGGTCGCCGCGGTGGGTGCCGCAGCGGCGTCGTCCGGCTGCGGAGCGAGACCGAGGGCGGTGTCCACGATGTCCACGACCTCCTCCGGCGACTGCGCTGCGCGCAGGGACGCCACGAAGGGCTTCTTCATGAGGGAACGTGCGAGCTTGGACAGCAGCTTGAGGTGCTCCTGGTCCGCGCCTGCCGGTGCAGCGATGAAGAAGACGATGTCCGCCGGTCCGTCCTTGGCCCCGAAGTCCACGGCGGGGGCGAGCCGCGCCATGACCAGGGTGGCCTGCGTGACGGCCTCGGAGCGGCAGTGCGGGATGCCGATCCCGCCCGGGATCCCGGTGGCGTTCTTGGCCTCCCGGGCCAGGGCGTCCGCGGCGAGGGAATCCGCGGTGCTCGCGCGGCCCTCCCGGTGGACGGTGGCCGCGAGTGCACGGATCACACTCTCCGTGGACTCGCCCAGGTCCCGGTCCAACAGGACCAGGCCGGGATTGATCAGATCTGACATGTCGGTGCTCCTTGGCTACGGGGCGGTGGGTGGATCAGGTCCGGGGATGCGTCTCGCGGGGCGCGGCCGGGGTCGGTGGGTTCGGCGTCGGGACGTCCGGTGTCGCGGCGCTTTGCCGTGCGGACGTCAGCTGCGTGACCCGCACGGCGTCGGGCGTGGTCTGAGCGACCGTGGGCATCTGGGTCCCGGGCAGGGCGGCGGCGGCGGAGCCGTGGGCCACGGCCCGGCGCAGGCGTTCGGCCGGGGCCTCCCCGCGCTGGGCGGCCACGAGGTACCCGGTCAGGGCGCTGTCGCCTGCGCCCACGGTCGAGCGCACCGTGACGGGTTCGTGCACGGCGTGCCACGCGCCCTCGGGCGTCACGAGCACGGCACCGTTGCCGCCCAGAGTGCACAGCACGGCCCCCACGCCGCGGGCCACGAGCTCCCGCCCGGCGTCCGCTGCGGCGCGCGGATCGGCCTCGAGCGCATCGCCGTCGGTGCGGCCCAGCAGCTCCGCGAGTTCGTGGCCGTTGGGTTTGATCACGTCCGGCAGTACGGTGACACCCGGGGCGAGAGCCGCGCGCAGCACGTCCCCGGAGGTGTCCAGCGCGAACGACGGCGCGGCCGCACCGAGCGCGCCGCTCACGCGGGCGGCCAGCACGGCGTAGACGTCCGGGGCGGGCCCGGGCGGCACGGACCCCGCGAACACGAGCCACTGCGCACCCGCGCCGCGGGAGACGATCCGTTCCACGATTCGGTCCACGGTGTGCTCGTCCAGCGGGGGGCCGGGCTCGTTGATCTTGGTCGTGGTCCCGTCCGGTTCGGTCACGGTGATGTTGGATCGCACGGGCGCACCGATGGACACGCTGTCGTAGCGCACCCCCGCGGCATCGAGCGCGGTGAACAGCGGATCAGTGCCGTCCCCCGGGACCACGGCCACAGTGTCCACACCGCTCGCGGCCAGCGCGCGCGAGATGTTCACACCCTTGCCCCCGGGGTCCTGGCGGGTGTCGCTCGCGCGCTGCACGCGACCGCGGGCCAGCGGGCCGGGCAGGTCCACGGTGCGGTCCACGGAGGGGTTGAGGGTCACGGTGATGATCATGCGAGAACCACTTCCACGTCGGCGTCTTCGAGGGCTTGGGCCAGCTCCCCCACGGGAGCGCGGTCGGTGATGAAGGTGTCGATCTGTTCGAGCGAGCAGAAGCGCGTGAGGGTCTCCTGGTCCTGCTTGCTCGCGTCGCACAGGACGACGACGCGGCGCGCGGCCTGCACGATCGTCGCCTTGACCACGGCCTCGATGGGGTCCGGGGTGGACAGCCCGAAGGAGGCGTGGGCGCCGTTGCAGCCCACGAACGCGAGGTCCGGGCGCAACTGGTCGTAGTGCTGGGCGGGCCGCGAGCCGGTGGCCGCCCACGTGAGTTTGCGGATCCGCCCACCCACGAGCTCGAGCCCCACACCCTCGGCGTCCGCGAGTTTCGCCGCGATGTGCAGGGCGTGGGTGATGATCAGCTGTTCCTGCCCGCCGGGCAGGTGGTTGTCCCGGGCCAGCAACAGGTCCGCGAGCGCCTCGACCGTGGTGCCGGCATCCAGGACCACGGCACCGGCCTCGGCATGTTCGAGTACCTCGAGGGCTTTGCGGGCGATGGCCCGTTTCTCATCGGCCGCGAGGCGCGATCGGGAGTCCATCCCCTGTTCGCCGCTCGTGGACTGGTCCACGGACACGGCACCGCCGTGCACACGGCGCAGTTTCCCCTGGGACTCGAGCACGGCGAGATCCCGGCGGATCGTCTCCATGGTCACACCGAACCGCTTCGCCAGTCCCGCACCGTTGACACGGCGCTCGTGGCTCACGGTGCGTGTGATCTCCTCGTGGCGTTCTGCAGCGAACATCTTCACCTCACGGACCGGGGTGTCGGCGGTGAAACCCCTGTGTGATGTGAGCTTATGTCTGTTTATGTGGTTTTGCTAGCCCCTAACCCACATTTCCCACGCCCATGACGAGCAGGACCACGTTCAGCACCACCACGATCGCGGCGCTCACCCACCCGATGGCCGCGAGCACCGGGCCGTTGCGGAAGCGGCCCATGAGGGAGGCCCTGCCCGTGGCGCGCACCAGGGGGATGAGCGCGAACGCGATCCCGAAGCTCAGCACCACTTGACTCCCGACCAAGGCTGCAGTGGGTTCCGCGCCGAGCGCCAGGATCACGACGGCGGGGATCACCGTGATCAGCCGCCGCGCGAGCAGCGGGATGCGCCACCGCAACAGACCCGCCGTGACCACGTCCCCCGCGTACGCACCCACTGCGGTGGAGGCGAGCCCGGAGGCCAGCAACCCCAGGGAGAAGACGACCCCCACGGCGGGCCCGAGCGCGTCGGAGATCGCGTGCTGCGCACCCTCGATCGTGTCCGTGCCCTCCACGCCGTAGAGGTTCCTGGCCGCGAGCAGGAGCATCCCTATGTTCACCGCACCGGCCACCACGAGTGCCAGCACCACGTCCACGCGGGTCGCGCGCAGGAGTTGGGAGACGCGCTCTGGGGCGTGGCCCATGCCGTGACGGTCCCGACTCAGTGCGGAGTGGATGTAGATCGCGTGGGGCATCACGGTGGCACCCAGCATCCCCGCCGCGATCACCAGGGACTCGAAGCCCTCCAGCCGCGGTACCAGACCGTCGAGCACACCCCGCGGATCGGGCGGGCCCACCACGAGCCCCCCGAGAAACCCCACCGTGATGATCCCGAGCATCCCCAGGATCACGGTCTCGAACACGCGCTGACCGCGGTGGTTCTGGAGCGCGAGCACGAGCATGGACAGCGCGGCCACGATCACCCCGCCCAGGGCCAACGGGATGCCGAACAGCAACCACAATGCGAGCGCCCCGCCGATCACCTCGGCGACGTCCGTGGCGATCGCCATGAGCTGGGCCTGGGCCCAGTAGAGCACCCGGGTACCGGGCGGCAGCGAACCGCCTAGGACCTGCGGCAGGGACAGGCCCGTCACGATCCCGAGCTTGGCGGAGAGGTACTGGATGACCATGGCCATGAGGTTGGCGAGCACGAGCACCCATACGAGCAGGTAGCCATGCCCCGCACCCGCGCTCACGTTCGCGGCCACGTTGCCGGGGTCCACGTAAGCGATCGCGGCCACGAACGCCGGCCCGAGTGCGGCGATGGTCCCGTGCGACGACGCCCGCGCCGTCGTACCCCCCGCACCGGTCGCGTCCTGCGGCGCTGGATTGCCCGACGTCATGGTGGCCTCCTGCTCAGGTCCACCGTCCCGCGCACCGCGTGGAACGGCAAGTTTCGGTGCACCGAAACTTTAGCGCGTGACACCCGGATCACCCGGGGTGCCCCGGTCCGTTCAGCGTGTCCCGGCCCGCGCGTATATTGGGCGCGTATTCGGCTCCCTCCGTGCTCGACGTCAGGATCGACCGTCATGCTGCTGAGTTTGTTACGCACTTTCACGCGCCCCTACGTCCCGTGGGTCGTGGGCGTTCTCGTGTTCCAACTGGCGGCCACGATCGCTACGCTCTACCTCCCGAGCCTCAATGCCCGGATCATCGACAACGGCGTGGCCCGCGGGGACACCGACTACATCTGGCGCGCCGGCGCCGTGATGCTCGCCGTGGCGTTCGCCCAGGTGATCGCTGCCGTCGTGGCCGTGTGGTGCGGTGCCCGCACGGCGATCGGTGTGGGCCGGGACCTGCGCCGGGACGTCTACCGCCGGGTCGGGCAGTTCAGCACGCGCGAGGTCGGGAAGTTCGGGGCGCCGTCGCTGATCACGCGCACCACCAACGACGTCCAGCAGATCCAGATGCTCACCCTCATGGGCCTGAACTTCATGGTCATGGCGCCCATCATGTGCGTGGGCGGGATCGTCATGGCCCTGCGGGAGGACCCGGGGCTGTCGTGGCTCGTGTGGGTGTCCATCCCTGTAATGGGGGTGCTGCTGGGCCTCGTGGTCTCCCGGTTGATGCCGTGGTTCCGGATCATGCAGGAACGCATCGACGGGATCAACGGGGTGCTGCGCGAACAGATCACCGGGATCCGGGTGATCCGCGCCTTCGTCAAGGAGCCGTTCGAGACCGCGCGTTTTCGCAGCGCGAACCAGGACCTCACGGACATCTCCCTGCGCATCGGGGCGCTGTTCGTGCTGATGTTCCCCGTGATCAACATGGTCATGCACCTGGCCACCGCGGCCGTGCTGTGGTTCGGCGGCCACCGCGTGGACCAGGGCCAGATCCAGGTCGGGGCGCTGACCGCCTTCCTGCAGTACATGCTGCAGATCCTCATGGCCGTGATGCTGGCCACGTTCATGTTCATGATGGTCCCGCGCGCGGTCGTGTGCGCCGAGCGGATCGGGGAGGTGCTCGACACCCGCCCCACCATGCACCCGCCGCAGCGACCGGCCGTAGCACCGCGCCCGGTGGGCCACGTTCGGTTCGAGGACGTCACGTTCCAGTACCCCGGCGCGGAGGACCCCGTGCTGTCCGGGATCGACTTCGCGGCGGAACCGGGACGCACCGTGGCCGTGGTCGGGGCCACGGGTTCCGGGAAGAGCACACTTATTAGCCTGATCCCCCGCTTGCTCGATCCCGTGACCGGCCGTGTGCTGCTGGACGGGGTGGATCTGCGCGACTATGCCCCGGACGACCTCGCGGGCCGGGTGGGCCTGGTCCCGCAGCGGCCGTTCCTGTTCTCCGGGACCGTGGCGTCCAACCTGCGCTTCGGCCGCGCGGACGCCACCGACGACGAGTTGTGGGAGGCCCTGCGCGTGGCCCAGGCGGACGACTTCGTCCGCGAGATGCCCGAGGGTCTGGACGCCCCCGTGTCCCAGGGTGGGACCAACGTGTCCGGGGGTCAGCGCCAGCGGCTCAGCATCGCCCGCGCCCTCGTGGCCCGCCCCCGGGTCTACGTCTTCGACGACTCGTTCTCGGCACTCGACGTCGCCACGGACGCCCGGTTGCGCGCCGCCCTGCGCCCCGTGACCCGGCACGCCACCGTCATCACGGTGGCCCAGCGCGTCTCCACCATCACGGACGCGGACCTCATCCTGGTCCTCGAGCACGGCCGGATCATCGCGCGCGGCACCCACGAGGAGCTCGTGGCCGCGAGCGACACCTACAGGGAGATCGTCACGTCACAGCTCTCGGCCGAACAGACCACGGGAGGCGAACGGTGAGCGAGACACAGGAACCGGCTCGGAAGCCGCAGCGCTTCTGGGCCTCGGCCGGGCGGCTCGTGAAGCTCATGGCCCCGCACAAGGCGGCGCTCGCCGTCGTCGTCGGGGCCGTCGTGCTGTCCGTGGTGCTCACGGTGTGGGCCCCGCGCGTGCTGGGACGCGCCATGGACGTGATCTTCGCCGGCGTCGTCGGCAGATCCCTGCCAGCGGGCGCGAGCCAGCAACAGGTCGAGGCCGGGCTGCGTGCGCAGGGCCAGGACACGCTCGCGGACATGATGTCCGCTATGACGCTCGTCCCGGGACAGGGCGTGGACTTCACCCGACTAGGCACCCTCATCCTCGTGGTGCTCGGCATGTACACCGTGGCCTCGGTGCTCATGTGGTTGCAGGGCTACGTGCTCAACCGCGTGGTCATGCGGGTCGTGTACGACCTGCGCGAGGAGATCGAGCGCAAGGTCAACGCCCTGCCCCTGAGCTACTTCGACGCGCGCCAGCGCGGGGACGTGATGTCCCGCGTGACCAACGACGTGGACAACATCCAGACGGCGCTGCAACAGACCTTCGCGCAGCTCGTGCAGAACGTGCTGACCGTGCTCGGCATCATGGTCATGATGTTCATCGTCTCGTGGCAGTTGGCGCTCGTCGCGCTCGTGGCTCTGCCGTTGTCCGCCGTGGCGGCGGGGATCATCGGCACCCGCTCCCAGCGGTTGTTCAAACAGCAGTGGCACGCCACGGGTCAGCTCAACGGGCACATCGAGGAATCCTTCTCGGGCCACGAGCTCGTGCACGCGTACGGCCGACAGCGTCAGATGCAGCAGCAGTTCGACGAGCGCAACGAGGAACTGTACCGGGCGGCGTTCGGGGCGCAGTTCATGTCCGGGACGATCATGCCGGTCATGCAGTTCATCTCGTACCTGTCCTACGTAGGCATCGCCGTGCTGGGCGGGCTGCGCGTGGCCACGGGCCAGCTGACCCTGGGGGACGCCACCGCGTTCATCCAGTACTCCCGGGAATTCACCCAGCCGCTGTCCCAGGTCGCGGGCATGGCCACCCAGTTGCAGTCCGGCATCGCCTCCGCGGAACGCACCTTCGAACTGCTCGACGCCCCCGAACAGGAACCGGAGACGCCCACCGCCCACCTGCCGGGCACGCTGCGCGGTGAGGTGCGCTTCGACCACGTGAACTTCTCCTACGACAAGGCCGCCCTGGCCCGGGGTGCCGAGCCCCTGATCGAGGACATGTGCCTGCACGTGGCTCCGGGGCGCACCGTGGCGATCGTCGGACCCACGGGCGCCGGGAAGACCACGCTCGTGAACCTCATCCTGCGCTTCTACGAGATCGACGCGGGCCGGATCAGCTTGGACGGGATCGACATCCGGGACCTCTCCCGCCACGAACTGCGTTCACAGGTGGGCATGGTGCTCCAGGACGCGTGGTTGTTCAGCGGCACCATCCGGGAGAACATCCGCTACGGCCGTCAGGACGCCACGGACGAGGAGGTACTGGCCGCTGCGCGCGCCACGTACGTGGACCGTTTCGCGCGCGCCCTGCCGGACGGGTACGACACCGTGATCTCCGAGGACGGCTCCTCAGTCTCGGCCGGTGAGAAGCAGCTGATCACGATCGCCCGGGCGTTCCTGGCGCAACCGTCCCTGCTCATCCTGGACGAGGCGACCTCCGCGGTGGACACCCGCACGGAGCTGCTCGTGCAGAAGGCCATGGCCGCGCTGCGGGAGCGCCGCACGTCCTTCGTGATCGCCCACCGGCTCTCCACCATCCGGGACGCGGACACGATCATCGTCATGGAGTCGGGGCGGATCGTGGAGCAGGGTTCCCACGACGAGCTGATCGAGGCGGACAGGGCCTACGCCAACCTCTACAGGGCGCAGTTCAACGCGGCGGACCCCGCCTCGTGAGCGCGCGCGGCGGTGGCAATCACCGCGGCGCCCGTCTACCGTGGACGTGACGGTCCACCCCACAGAATGGATGTTCACGTGACCAACTTCGCCAATGTCGAACGTCGTCATCTTGCCGCGCTGCTGCGCCGTGTGGGGCCGGACGCCCCCACCCTGTGCGAAGGCTGGGACGCCCGGGACCTCGCGATCCACCTGGTCATCCGTGATTCCCGTCCGGACGCGGTCGCCGGGATGCTCTCCCCCAAGCTGCCCGTGCTCGGGCGCCACGCCAAGTCGGTGGACGCCGACTACCGGGAGATGCCGTGGGAGAAGCTCGTGGACCTCGTGGAGCGCCCCCCGCTCTTCTCCCCGGGTCGCTGGTCCCCGATCGACAAGCGGATGAACACCGGGGAGTTCTTCATCCACCACGAGGACGTCCGCCGCGCGCAGCCTCAGTGGCACGCCCGGCAGTTGCTCAACGACGAGCAGAAAGACCTGTGGAACGTGCTCAAGCTCATGGGCCCGGCACTGCTGCGCAAGAAGTCCGAGTCCGTGGTGCTACTCGCGGGCGGTTTCGGTGCGGTGCGCGGCGGCAAGAAGTCCGCCCGGCGCGTGGAACTCGTGCGCGGTGAACCGTCCGAGCTGCTCTTGTGGGCCTTTGGCCGCGAGGAGCAGGCGGACGTGGAGAGCACCCAGGAGTAGTACCCGCCATGCAGGAAGAACCGGCCCCGCTCAAGCGGGGCCGGTTCTTCCGTGTTCTTCCGTGTTCGGGCGTTTTCCGGGTCGCCCGGACCGGGCAAGGTGCGCTCAGTCGGCCCGGACTGGCCGGGAACCCAGTTCGGAGTCCAGGCGTAACAGGCCGGGCCCGTCGTTGTGGACCAGGCGCACCTGGTCGCAGATCTCCTCCACGGTGGCCTCCTCCTCGATCTGCTCGCTGATGAACCAGTGCAGCAGGGGCATGGCATCGATGTCGCCTTCTTCCTGCGCCAGCCGGTACAGGTTGCGGATCGATTCGGATACCTTGCGCTCGTGCGCGAGCGCGGCCTCGAAGCAACCCAGGACGGATTTGTCGGCGATCTTCGGACCGGCCATATCCCCGATCTGCGGATCACCGCCGCGGTCCACGATGTGGTCGATGAACTTCTCGGCGTGCGTGATCTCCTCGGCCGCCTGGGCGCGGAACCACTGCGAGAAACCGGGCAGACTCGCCACGTCCATCTCAATGGACAACTGGCGGTAGACCACGGTCGCCTGCAGCTCCATGGTGATCTGGTCGTTGAACGCTTCTGCCATTCTTCCCTTGATGTCCATGACCCCATCGAAGCAGTTTTTCTCCGGCATGGGTAGGTAGCACGCCACCGCATGACGGGTCCCGCCGCCCCGACCGGTTCCCGCGCGCCGGGTGCCCGCCCTTGGCGCGTCGTCCAGTACCATGGAGCGGTCCCGTGATCGCACTGGGCAGCAGTGCCTCCTTAGCTCAGATGGCCAGAGCATCTGTCTTGTAAACAGAGGGTCGCCGGTTCGAATCCGGCAGGGGGCTCCGAACCCGGGCACGGCGCCGTCGTCCCCGCGTGACAGACGATGAGAGCCCCGGTCGGGATGACCGGGGCTCTCATCGCGTCGGGGGGGGCATCGCCCGCGTCACTTCTTCTCGTCGACCGCCTTCTTCAGTGCGTCCTGGAAGTTGCCTCCCTCGTAGCGCTTGCCGTCGATGAAGATGGTGGGCGTCCCGGCCACACCGTTGTTGATGGACTCGCGGGACATCACGTTGACCATGGGGCGGTAGGTGTTCTCACCGAGCTGGCCCGCCGTCACGTTCGCGCCGTGCTTGTTGGCGATGTCCGCGATCTGCTGGTTGCTCAGGCCGCCGGTGCCCTGGTGGCTGAACAGCTCCTGGGCGAACTCCATGTACTGGTCGCTGTCGACCTGCTCGGCGACCACGTAGGCCGCGTTGGCGGCGCGGGACGAGTACTGATCGCGGGTGGCCCGGTCCAGGAAGTTGAGGTTGCGGTACTCCACCTGCACGTCACCGGCGTCCACGGCCCGCTTGATCGCGTCCGCATTCTGCTTCTCGAAGTCGGCGCAGTGCACGCACTCGAAGTCCTGGAAGATCACGACCTGCACGGGCTTGCCGTTGCTCGCGGCCTGGTCCTGGTCCACGACCCCCGGGGGCGTCTTGGAGGTGTCCGCGGTGGCAGCGGGCTCGGGCTCCTGGGAGAGGTCCCGTTCCTGGACGTCCGAGCTGTTCTGCACGATCCCGTCCTTCGTGACCGTGATGCCTCCGTACTGGTTGGCGCTCGCGGGCACGGGGCCGGCGTCGGGGATCCTGGCCCTGTTGTTCTGCCACACGACCACCCCGATGATCAGCGCGATGATCACGAGCAGCGCGATGACGGCGGCGATCAGCCCCACGGGTTTACCGTTGGAGCGGCGGGACTGCCGGTCTGCGATCTGGCGTGCCCGCTCCCGGGCCTGGTCCGAGGACGAGGAACCGGCGGTGTTGTTCTTGGAAGCCATGGGGGCCCGGGTTTCCTTCCGATGTGCTACACGGGTGTCGGTCTTCGTCCCCAGATTACCCGGGCCCGGCGGGGCCCCGATTCAGCCCGTTCCCAGCTGCCGGGGACGATGCCGCTCGGGCCCCGTCGCGGCCGCCCCGCACCGGCGTGGCGTCGTGCTCCCGCCCCGGCGGCGACTTCTCCCCCGGTGCCGGTGGTACGCACACTTAGGATGGGGGTGAACAGCCGCCCCGGGGAAGGAAGCGATCGTGTCCGCAGACCAGTCTCTTGAGAAGGTGCCCGTCCCGCAGGACGGCTACGACTTCGTGGTGGTGTCCAACCGTCTTCCCGTGGACCGGGACGTGGACGAGGACGGCAACAGCACGTGGCGCCGCTCCCCCGGCGGGTTGGTGAGCGCCCTGGCACCCGTGATGGCCCAGCGCGGCGGCGCGTGGGTGGGGTGGCACGGCGCCCCGGACGAGACGCTGGAGCCGTTCGACCACGACGTCTTCCATCTCGTGCCGGTGAGCCTGTCCGAGCTCGAGGTCAAGCGCTACTACGAGGGCTTCTCGAACGCCACGCTGTGGCCGCTGTACCACGATGTCATCGCGCCGCCCGAGTTCCACCGCACGTGGTGGTACGCCTACCGTCGCGTCAACGAGCGCTTCGCGCGCCGGGCCGCGGAGACGGCCTCCCAGGGTGCGACCGTGTGGGTCCAGGACTACCAGTTGCAGTTGGTGCCGCGCATGCTGCGTCGGTTGCGCCCGGACGTGACCATCGGGTTCTTCAACCACATCCCGTTCCCGCCCACCGAGATCTACTCCCAGTTGCCGTGGCGCAAGGCCGTGCTGGAGGGTCTCACGGGTGCGGACCTGATCGGCTTCCAGCGCCCCGGGGACGCCCAGAACTTCCAGCGCTGCGTGCGCAAGTACCTGGGGGTGCAGTTCACCAAGGGCAGCGCCCGGTTCTCCGAGGACACGGCGGACGGCGAGAGCACCGAGTGGGCCGTCAACGCGGGCTCGTACCCCATCTCGATCGACGTGGAATCCATCAAGGAACTCGCGTCGGACCCGCAGGTCCAGGCCCGGGCGCGGGAGATCCGCGAGGAGCTGGGCAACCCGGACACCGTGTTCCTGGGAGTGGACCGCCTGGACTACACCAAGGGCATCCGGCATCGCATCAAGGCCTACGGCGAGCTGCTCGAGGACGGGGAGATCTCCGTGGAGAACTCGGTACTCGTCCAGGTCGCGAGCCCGTCGCGCGAGCGCGTGGACTCCTACCGGCAACTGCGCGAACTCGTGGAGGGCATGGTGGGGCGGATCAACGGCCAGTTCGACACCATTTCCCACACCGCCGTCCGCTACCTGCACCATGGCTACCCGTTCGAGGAGATGGTGGCCCTGTATCTCGCCGCGGACGTCATGCTCGTCACGGCCCTGCGGGACGGGATGAACCTCGTGGCCAAGGAGTACGTCGCGGCCCGGCAGGACCGCTCGGGTCGACTCGTGCTCTCGGAGTTCACCGGCGCCGCCGAGCAGCTCAAGCAAGCGGTGCTTGTCAACCCGCACGACATCGACGGGCTCAAGTCCGCCATGCTGCACGCGAGGGACATGTCCGACGCCGAGGCCCGCAAGCGCATGTCCTCGATGCGCCGGCAGGTGCTCACGCACGACGTCGTCGACTGGTCCCACCGTTTCCTCGACGGCCTCGCCGCGCACGCCCCGGAGCTCGAGCAGGGCGCCGCGCCCGGGCGGGATTCCGCGCACGACGACGGCGCCGCGGCCGACACGACGCCCGGAGCGGATCGTGACTGACTCGCTCGCGGACGCCCTCGCCACCGCGGCCACGGCCGACACCATGTTGCTGGCCCTGGACTTCGACGGCACCCTGGCACCGTTCACCGAGGACCCCGCGGATTCCCGGCCGCTGCCCGCCGCGCGGGACGCGCTCGACGCGCTCGCCGGACTGCCCCGCACCACGGTCGCGATCATTTCGGGGCGGCCCCTCAAGTTCCTGCGCACCGTAGTGGACCCGCGGCGCCGCATGGTGCTCTCCGGTTCGCACGGCGCGGAGCTGGACCTCGGCGCCGCGCCCGGCTTCGGTGCGGATACCGAGATCGAACTGACCGAGGACCAGTTGGCATTGCTGGACCGGGCGATCGATGCGACGTACGGGTTCGTGCAGCGCTATCCGGGCTCGCGGGCGGAACTCAAACCCGCGGGTGTGGCCTTCCACACGCGTCCCATGGAGGACCCGGACACCGCCCGGCGAGCGCTGGACGAGATGACCGAGGCCTATGCCGCGATGCCCGGCCTGCGATTGACCCCGGGTCAGCAGGTCATCGAGTGCTCGGTGCTCAGCGCGACCAAGGGGGACGGTCTCACGGCCATCCGCGGGGCCGTGCACCCGCAGGTCACGGTCTTCGCCGGTGACGACGACACCGACGAGGACGCCATGGCGATCCTGGGACCCCACGACGTGGGGATCAAGGTGGGCACCAAGGACTCCGCGGCCCCGTGGCGCGTGGCGGATCCGGACGAACTGACCCGGCTGCTCACGGAATTCGCCCGACAGCGGGCCCGTGCGGTGACTAGCATGAACTGACATGACCGCCTCCCCGTCCCCCGAGCCCGCGGCGCCGAGCCCCCCGCCCGCTCACCGCGGTGTCTCCATCAACACGGCCTTCCCGGAGCCGGGCCTGCTGGAACTGCCGTGGGACATGCCCCTCGAGGACTGGCCCGAGCAGGTGCTCGCGGCGTACCCGCGCGGGATCTCGCGCCACGTGGTGCGCTTCGCGCGGGTCGGGGAGAAGGTCGTGGCGGTCAAGGAGACCACTCAGTACTATGCCCGGCGCGAGTACGGGCTGCTGCGCAAGCTCCAACGCATGACCACGCCCTCCGTGGTCCCGGACTCGGTGGTCACGGACCGCTATTCCCCCGACGGCGAGTTGCTGCCCGCCGCGCTCGTCACGGAACATCTGAGTTTCTCGTTGCCCTACCGCACGATCTTCGAGCAGGTCCCCTCACCGGGGACCATCGACCGGTTGGTGGACGCCCTCGCGTCCCTGATCGTGCAACTGCACCTGTCCGGTTTCTACTGGGGGGACGTGTCCCTGTCCAACACGCTGTTCCGACGCGACGCCGGGGAGTTCGCCGCCTACCTCGTGGACGCCGAGACCGGCGAACTGCACCCGCAGCTCACGCGGGGCCAGCGCGAGTACGACATCGAGCTCGCCAGGACCAACGTGGCCGGTGAGGTCATGGACCTGCTGGCCGGGGAGCACATGCAGCAGCGCCTGGCCCAGGCCGGGGTGGATCCGGCCTCGGTGGACCCGTTCGCGGTCTCGGAACGGCTCGTGGACACCTACACCGGGCTGTGGGACGAGCTGACCGCGACCGAGATCTTCCCCGTGGGTGACCGGTGGCGGGTCCAGGCACGCGTGCAACGGCTCAACGACCTGGGCTTCGACGTGGAGGAGGCCTCCATGGACGCGGACGAGTCTGGTCAGGTTTACCTGCGCCCGCGGGTCGTGGAACCGGGCCACCACGCGCGCAGGTTGTTGCACCTCACGGGGTTGAACACCCAGGAGAACCAGGCCCGGCGCATCCTCACGGACATCGACCAGTTCGGGCACGCGCTCTACCCCGGTCTGCCCGAGGACCTCACCGCCCAGTTGTGGATGCGCGAGATCTTCGTGCCCATCATGGCGGCCGTTCCCGCCGGGTTGCGGCGCAAACGGGAACCGGCGCAGATGATCCACGAGGTGCTCGAGCACCGCTGGTTCATGTCGGAGAAGGCCGGCAAGGACGTCCCCACGCAGGACGCCGTCCAGGACTACGTGCAGTCCTACCTGACCGAACGCCCGGACGAGAAGGACGTGTTCTAGTCCGCCCCGGGTCGCGTGGTGATCAGGTCCGTGACGGCGCGGTGCACCCGCGCGGTCCAGTTCTCGTCCAGCGAGCCGTAGCGCGCCACGTGCGCGTACGCCGCCCCCAGGATGAAATCCACGACCATGTCCAGGTCCACGGTGTCCCGGATCAGTCCCCGGTCCTTGTCCCGTTGCAACAGTTTGCGCAGCGCATCCAAGCGTGGGCGCACCACGGTGGCCCGCAGCACCTGCGCAGTGGCCGAATGTGGTTCCTGCAGCAGGGTGATGGCCACGCCGAGTCCCATGTCCCGCAGGAGGATGTCCACGGCCGCGGTGAGCGCCTGCTCCCACGTGGCGTCCGGTGCCAGCGGTGCGGTCGCGGTGACCGTGTGCTCGAGTGCGGCCTCCAACAGTTGCGTGCTGTTGGCGTAGCGGCGGTAGATCGAGGTCTTGGCCACGCCGGTGCGGGCGGACACCGCCTCGATCGTGACCCGCCGGGGCCCGCCCTCCCGGAGCAGGCGCAACGCCCCCGCCACGATCTTGCGATCGGTGCGGGCCGTGCGGGGGTCCACGGAAGCGGCGTCGGCGCGTTCGGGCGCGGACGCGGATCGCGGACCAGCGGGGTGCGCGTTCATGATCAGGCGGGGACGGTGTCCCGGACGGGCGCCTCGCGGGCCGGCGCCGTGGCCCTGCGGAAGATCTGCAGTCCCGCCATGCCGGGCAGTCTGGCGATGTTCGCGTCCAACCGGTCGATCTCGTGGGCCCCGTCCCCGCCACCGAAGAGGTGGCGCATCACGTGGCCCACCTCGCGGTCGTCCATGACCCCGGAGCCCACGGGGGCCCAGAACTTGCGCAGGGCGAAGCGCGTGAGGCGCTGGGCCTTGCGGGACGCTTCCAGGCGGCGTCGTGCCTGGGTCGCGTAGAAGGCCACGTGGCGGGACTCCTGGTGGGCGATCCGCTGCAGCAGCACCACGAGCACCGGGTGCTTCTCGAGGGACGCCATGCGCCGGTAGGCCGCCACAGCGGACCACTCGTTGGCCGCACCCCACGCCATGTGCGTGGCGATGAAGTCCACGCCCACCATGTTGGACAGCAGCGACTGCTTGAGGGGCTTGAGCGACTCGGACCAGCCGAGCTTCATGCGCTTGGCCTTGATCTCGTCGTAGTCCACCACGATCCCGTGCATCCCGAGCACCTCCGCGAGTGCCTCACCGTGCCAGTACTCCTCGCGGTTCCACATGGTCATGAAGGTGGAGACGTCCTGGTCCTGGTGGGACGGCGTGACGAGCATGTCCCGCATGTAGCACACGGTGTGGTATTCGACGTCGCACATGTAACGCAGGCAGCGCAGCGAGTCCTCGGACAGCGGGTTGGTCAGGAACTCGTCCATGTCCAGGTCCGACCACTTGACCCGCGCCGAGGTCTCCGCGAACTTGTCGATGTTGAAAGCCATGAATCAGACCTTCCTCCAGTCCTCCACGGGCCAATGCGCCTTCTTGGCACGCCGGTACAGGGGCAGGTCGGGGTTCACCGCGTACGGGTGGCCCACGAGGGACAACCAGCTCACGTCCGCCACGGAGTCCCCGTACCCGTACGAGCGGCTCAGGTCCAGGCCGTGGTCCTGCGCGTAGCGCTTGAGCCACTGCGCCCGGGCCTCATCCACGAGCGGCGGGGCCGCCAGGTACCCGGTCAGCACGCCGTCCACCTGGTCCATCCGCCCGGCCACGACGTCGTCGAACAGTTCAGCGACGGGGCTCACGAGCAGGTCCAGGGACCCGGTCACGAGCACCGTGCGGTGCCCCGCACGCCGGTGTTCCTCGATCCGTTCGAGTGCTCCCGGGCGGATGCTGTTCTCCACGACCCGGCCGAGCGACCCGTTCATCAGTTCCTCGACCCGCGCCACGGGCACGCCCGCGTAGCGGCGCAGGAACGCCCGGATGAACTCGCCCCGATCGCGCCGTTCCGCCTTGATGTAGGTGGGGGCGTTGCCGAACAGTTCGGTGAGTTCCGCGGGCCACTGCAGCGGGCTCAGCTCCCGGCGGCGCAGTTGCGCGTACTGGGTGATGATGTTGCCCGAGGCCACGGTGCCCTCGAGGTCGAACACGGCCACGACGTCCGTACCCTCGTTCAGTCCCCGACTGCGCACTGCCCGCTTGCGCGACGCCGCCTTGGCCCGGGTGTACGCACTGGTCATCTCGGTCAGTGCGGGCAGGTGCACTCTCTGCCAGTAGTCCCGCCAGTCGATGGCCCGCACGTCGAAGTGCTGGTCCTCGGGCGTGCCCTGCGGCAGGGAGCGGTCCAGTTGCCGCGTGTGGGTGTCGTCGAAGATCATCTCCGTGCGCGTGTAGTTCTGGTACAGGTCCACGTAGGTGCGCAGCGAGCCCAGCCCGGTCTGCATCCGGTGCAGGGAATTGGTCCACTCGCGTGTGCGCGCCGTGGCCGGCAGCACCGAGCTCAATCGGCTCCCCGCGGCGGCCAGTTTCTCCTTGACCGCGAGCCCGCGTTCCATCGAGTTGTTCGCGGGGAACTTCCACTCGGGCACCGCGATGGGATTGCCATGGGAGTCCTCGAGCGGGCGCTCGCGGAAGTACGAGCGCACGCTCTCGTACATCTGGTGGAACGGCAGGGGGTTCGAGGCCCCCGAGCACACCTGGTAGTACCGCGCTGCCGGATCCTGGGCGTCCCGCAGCGTGGGTGCCCCATTGGCTTCCCGGTGCCCCTCCCTCACGAGGGCCACGATCGCGTTGACCACGAAGTCCACAGGGATCACGTCCAGCACCGAGTCCGGCAGGCCCGGGAACTCGGGCAGCGCGCCCTTCGCGTACGCCATGATGAGCGGGTCCGCGACCTTGTAGCCGTCGATCCACCCCGGGAAGGGGTGACGCAGGGCGGACTCGATGATGGACGGGCGCACGATCGACAACCGGTGCCCGGCCCCGGCCCACTTCTGCTCCGCCACGCGCTCGCCCAGGGCCTTGGTGAACGTGTAGATGTCCGTCCACCCCAGGGACTGCGCGCGCGTGCGGCCGTGGTCCACGAGCCGGGAGCGCACCCACTCCAGGCGTGCTTCCTCGGCGGCGCGGGCCACGGACTTGGGCCCCTCCTTGCCGCGCGTGCTCGTGGCGCGCCGGATGAAGGACTCGAGACGCTCGGGTGAGCGGGACTCCACCTGGGCGGTGTCCGCGGCGCGGACGGCGGCGTCGTACTCCACCTGCCAGTCCACGTCGTGATCCACCGAGGCCTCCGGGCGCAACCCCTTGGCGATCCCGCCCACGTAGCACGTGGACACGTGGATCACGTGAGGGTCCTGACCCGTGCTGCGCAGCGCGTCGTAGAGCCCCACGGCGCCACCCACGTTCGTGCGGAACGCCTCGTCGATGGGCGGGTCGAACGAGACCGTGGACGCGGAGTGCACCACCACGTCGAAGGGTTCCGCGATCTCCCGCAGCCCCGTGAGGTCGCCCTCGAGCACGCTCGTGCGGGCGTCGAAGATCTCCTGAGCGCGTTCCGGGCCCACGGCGTCCCGCCAGGTCTTGAAGGACGGCTTGCGCAACAGCTGCTTCAGGCGCGCCTCACCGGACTGCGTGCCCTTGGGTCGGACCACCGCCGTCACGTGGATGTCGTCCGAGCCGGAGAGCAGGCGCTCGAGGACGGCCTGGCCCAGGAAGCCCGTGGCCCCCGTGAGCAGGACGCGAGTCGTGGTGGTCTGGGTCAACGGGATCCTCCGGTGCTTGGGAACGGGTGCGCCGTGGGCGCGGTGGCCACCCGCGCCGACCGCGACGCGGGTGGAAGGGTCTGGTGGGGAGCGTATCGATTCAGTCGCCACTCGCGTTCCACGGCCCGGCGCAGGGGTTCGCTGCCCGCGGTGCCCGGCGTGGCCTGCAAGGGCTCGTCCGCGAGCGCGAACAGCTCGCGTCGCTGCGCGACCGTGGGCGCCAGGTCCCGCAGGAACCGGCGCGCGTGGGCGTGGGACAGGCCCACGGGCCGCAGCGGGTGGAATGCGAAGGTCAGGTAGGCGCGGGCGAAGCGCTGGGCGCGCGGGTCGGTACGGACCCGCGCGGTGGTCTCCTCGGCGAAGAAGCGTTCGTGGGTGGCCTTCACCTCGGCCACGCGTCGCAGCAGCGAGGACAGTTCCGGGTGCCCGGCGCGGCGTACGAGCATCCGCAGGACCGCGCGGGTGCTCGCTTCCTGGGACCAGCCGCGCGCGGTCTGTCCCGCGACCACGGCCTCCCCGGAGAAGTTGGTCCACACGGAGTCCACCATGGGCGAGAGGTTGTCCAGGGCGGTCTCGACCCGCTCGACCCACGAGCGCTCGGGCGGCTGGGGAGCCCCGGCGTGCGGTCCGTGGGCGTCCAGGACGGCTTGATAGGCGTCCGCGATCCAGTGCCGCTCGTACGCCCACGTGGTCAGGAACGCGGCGACCCGCGACTCCTTGTTGGTGTAGCTGACCACCACGGAACGCACCTGGCCCATGGTGGAGCGTTCCATGTCCCGCAGGTAGCGCAGGTCCTCGAGCACGGCCGGGTCCAGGGGTGCGCGGTCGAAGGCGGCGAGGTCCAGCTGGGGTCGGAGGCTGCCCTGCGCGCGGTACGTGAAGTCCTTGACGTCGAAGCCCGAGCGCAGCACGATCGGCTGTTCCACGGGCCCGTAGAGTCTGCCCTGGCGATGCCGGGCGAGGTAGGACTGCTGGCTCACGGGACGCTCCTTCGATACTCCGTCATGGCTCGCCGAGGGGCGCTCACGCGGGGCCGGGGGACGCTGCGCTACGCCTACCGTAGTGTATCTTAGTGGCATGCTTACCGCTCTCGTGACCGGTGGGACGTCAGGCATCGGTGCCGCGTTCGCACGTTCCCTCGCCCGCAGAGGCTTCAACCTGGTCCTGGTGGCCAGGGACACGCAACGGCTCGAGAGCACCGCCCGGGAGCTCGGCGCCGCACACGGGATCCACGTGGAGACACTGACCGCCGATCTGGCCGAGACCGAGGACCTGCTGCACGTGGCCGAGCGGCTCGAGGACCCCGATCGTCCCGTGGACATGCTCGTGAACAACGCGGGCTTCTCGGTCAAGGTGCCCTACACCGCCCAGGACTTCTCCCAGCACGAGGCCGGTTTCCAGGTCATGTGCGCGGCCGTCGCGCGACTCTCGGGGGCCGCGGCCCGTGCCATGACCGCCCGCCACTCGGGGTGGATCGTCAACGTCACCTCCACCTCGGGCTGCGTGACCATGGGCGACTACTCCGCGATCAAGGGCTATGCGACCGCCATGACCGAGTCGCTCGCCGTGGAGCTGCACGGCACGGGGGTCCACGTGACCGCCCTGCTGCCCGGGTGGGTCCGCACCGAGTTCCACAGCCGCGCGGGCATCACCGGCTCCTCGATCCCCGACTTTATGTGGCTCGACGCGGACCGGCTCGTGGAGGAGGCCCTCGCGGACGTGGCCCGCGGCAAGGTGATCTCGGTGCCCACGCTGCGCTACAAGGTCATGGTCACCGCGCTGCGCCACCTCCCGCGCCCCACCGTCCGGTGGATCTCCCGTCAGATCTCGAGCGTCCGACGCCGCGAGCTCCAGGCCTGATCCCATGGCACCCCAGGATTCCTCCCCGCAGCACGACGGCACTCCCGCCCGGCGTCCGCGCGCCGCGTCCCGCCAACGCCCCGGCTCCACGCCTCGGTCGACCCCGGAGCCCCACCCTCGGGTGTTGGACTCCCTCGAGGGCCACACCGGTCGGCAGGAACCCGATCCGCCCGCTCCCCCGGCGGAGTCGGCGGATCTCACGGCGACCCACTACACCCAGCCCGTGCGCCGGATACTGCGCCGGATCACCCAGACCGTCTTCTTCCGGGGGATCGTCAACCGCACGATCACCCGCACCAACGTGGTGGATCCCGCGGCCTACGGGGTCAAGGGCACGTGCGTGGTCGTCGCGAACCACTCGAGCCATCTGGACGCCCCGCTCGTGATGAGCGGCGTGCCGCACTACATCTCCCGCGATCTCGCGACCGGGGTGGCCGCGGACTACTTCTTCACCGCGTGGCACAAGAAACTGTTCACGCAGCTGATCTTCAACGCGTTCCCCGTGGATCGTCGCGGTGAGGGCGCGAACAAGGGCCTGTCCAAGAAGCTGCTGGCCGCGGGTGTCCCGCTGCTGATCTTCCCGGAGGGGACCCGCTCGAAGACCGGGAAGATGGCCCCGTTCAAGGTGGGAGCGGCGTCATTGGCGCTGGCGGTGCAGGTGCCGGTCGTGCCCGTGGCCCTGATCGGGGCGCACGAGGCCATGCCGCGCGGTACGAGCTGGCCCCGCCGGGGCCGCCCGCCGGTGGTCGTGGCCGTGGGTGCACCCCTGCGAGCGCGGGGCAACGAGAACGCCTACAGCTTCAACGAGCGCATCGAGGCCGCGGTGCGTGCGCTGTACGCTGCGAACCGGCACAGAATCCAGGACTAGTCGGACCCAGGAAAGAGGTTGTCCCTCAGTGGCACACGTGAAGCATCAGAAGTGGTGGGGCTGGGGCGAGGAAGGCGTGTTCTTCGACTACCAGAACAAGCCGGCCTTCGCGCCGTTCGTCAAGAACGCGATCGGGGTGTCCCTGCGACCGCGCGAACGGGACACCGTGGACTTCCCCACGGCGCGGGTCCCGGCGTCCACCGCGTCCGAGGACGTGCTGACCGTCCTGCGCGGGATCAGCGGCGCGGAGCACGTGTCCGTGGACGACGAACTGCGCATCGTGCACTGGGCCGGCAAGTCCGTGCTGGAACTGATGCAGACACTGCGCAATGATTTCGCGCGCGTCCCGGACGCGGTGGTCTACCCCGGCTCCGAGGACGAGGTCACCGCGATCCTCACCGCCGCCGTGGAGCACGACCTCGTGGTGATCCCCTTCGGGGGTGGCTCGAGCATCTCGCGCAGCCTCCAGGCCGAGGCGGACGAGACCCGCTGCATCGTGTCCGTGGACATGGGCCGGTTGAACAAGGTGCTCGAGATCGACGAGACCTCCGGGCTCGCGACCATCCAGGCCGGCGTGCTGGGCCCGGACATGGAGGAACAGCTCAACGCCCGCGGGTGGACCCTGGGCCACTTCCCGGACTCGTTCGCCCACTCTACGCTCGGCGGCTGGGCAGCCACCCGCTCCTCCGGCATGCAGTCGGACAAGTACGGGGACATCGCGGACATCGTGCGCGGCCTGCGCATGGTCCGCCCGTCCGGCACGGTCGTGCTGCGCTCCCTGCCCTCGACCTCCACCGGGCCCAGCCTGCGCGAGATGATCATCGGCTCTGAGGGCCGGCTCGGGATCATCACCGAGCTCACCGTCCAGGTGCACCGGTTGCCCCAGGAGCACGAGGTCATCGCCTACATGTTCCCCACGTGGCAACAGGCCCTGACCGCGGTGCGCCAGTATACCGAGGCGGAGATCCCCCTCACGTTCGCCCGCGTGTCGGACGCCCACGAGACCGCGTTCTCCTTGGCCACGCAGAAGGCCGCGACCTCCGTCAAGGGCAAGCTCGCCGCCAAGGGCCAGGACGCCCTGTGGGCCGTGATGCGCAAGCGCGGGTGGGACACGGACGCCATGTGCATTTCGTACGTGTGCTTCGAGGGCACCCCCAAGGACGTCGCCGAGCGCAAGAAGGCCGTCGCGAAGATCGCCAAGGCCCAGGGCGCCGTCGTCCTGGGGCCGGGGCCGGGCGCGCTCTACGACCAAAAGAAGTTCGACACCCCGCACCTGCGCGACTTCCTGCTCGAGCAGAACACGGTGGGGGACGTCTCCGAAACCGCCGCGCCGTGGTCGCGCCTGACCACGGTCCACAAGGCCGCGTACGACGCCGCTCAGCGCGCCTACGAGCGGATCGGCAAGACCGGCTGGATCATGTCCCACATGTCGCACTCATACCACTCGGGGGCGTGCCTGTACTTCACGTTCGCCTACGTGTTCGACGACGAGAAACCGTACGAGGAGTACGAGATCGTCAAGTCCGCGATCCAGCAGTCCTTCGTGGACTCGGGTGCCACCCTGTCCCACCATCACGGCGTGGGCGTGGAGCACCAGCCGTGGATGGAGCAGGACGTCTCCCCCGAGGGTGTGGCCCTCATGAAGGGGCTGTTCCACGCGGCGGATCCGGGAACGAACTTCAACCCGGGCAAGATCGTGTCCTGATCCGACCCACCCATGCCGCAGGCCCCGCTCCCGGTTCACCGGGGACGGGGCCTGCGCCGTCAGGCTCCCGAGGTGTACTTTCGGGCCGCTTCGGCGTACCAGTCCAGGACCTCGGCGTCCTCCGCGGTCGCGCGGTTGACGCTGCTCGGGTCCGCGCCCTGGAAGAGCCTTTTGACGGGGATCTCCAGCAGCTTGCCCGTACGGGTGCGGGGAACGGCCGGGGCCTCGATGATCTCGTCCGGGACGTACCGCGGGGAGATCTTCTCGCGGATGGCCCGCACGACGCGTTCCTCAAGCTCCTGCGTGAGCCGCGTGCCCGGTTGCGGGACCACGAACAGGGGCATGTAGTAGTCCCCGTCCGCGAGCTCCGCCCCGATCACCATGGACGCCGCCACGCCGTCCACCTGGTCCACCACATGGGTCAGATCGGCCGAGCCCATCCGGATCCCCCCGCGGTTGATCGTGGCGTCGGATCGCCCGTGCACCACGAACGGGCCCTCCGAGAGCTGGGTGACCCAGTCCCCTTGCCGCCACACGCCGGGGAACATGTCGAAGTAGGCCGCGTGATACCGGGAGCCGTCCGGATCGTCCCAGAAGAACACGGGCATGCTCGGCATGGGTCGGGTGATCACGAGTTCCCCCACCTGGTCGTACACCCGCCGTCCCTCGCGGTCCCACGACTGGGCGTCCACTCCCAGGTACGGGCCCATGAGCTCGCCCTTGTACACGGGTTGATATGGGTTCGTGCCGATGAACGCGCTCGTGACGTCCGTGCCGCCCGAATCGGATCCGAGACGCACCGTGTCGGACACGGATTCGTACACCCAGTCCCACGTGGCATCGGGCAGCGGTGAGCCGGTCACGAGGATCGATTTCAGCGCGGAGAGGTCCATGCTCACATTGGGGACCACGCCGGCGCGCTGCATCATGGCCAGTACGCCCGCTCCCGTCCCGAAGAACGTGGCCCCGTTTCGCGCCGCCAGCTCGAGGGACTTCTCCGGTCCCCCGTACACGGGTGAACCGTCGTAGGTGATGATGCGGGAGCCGGTGAGCAGGATGCCCACGAGCATGTTCCAGACCATCCACGTGGTGGCCACGGCGTAGTACGCGATGTCCTCCGGTCCGAGACTGGCGTGCAGCCCCAAGGCCTTCAGGAACTCCAGGACCACCCCGCCGTGGGAATGCACAATCCCCTTCGGTTTACCCGTGGTTCCCGAGGAGTAGAGGATCCACAGGGGATGGTCGAAAGGGAGCTGCTCGTACCGCGGCGTCACGTCGCGCCCGCTGATCTCGGAAAAGCGCAGCGACCCCTCCGGCAGGGCGCCCACCTTGTCCCGCGGTTGTTGGTCAACCACGATCAGTTGCTCCACAGTGGGCAGGACCTCGAGCAAACCGGCGTAGCTTCCCGTCATATCCCGCAGCGACCCGCCGAACTCGTAGCCGTCCACCACGAACAGCACCCGCGGTTCGATCTGCGCGAAGCGGTCCGCGACCCCGGACGGCCCGAAGTCGGTGTTCACCACCGACCACACGGCACCCACGGACGCGGTGGCCAGCATGGCGATCGCAGTTTCCGGAAGGTTGGGAAGTACAGCGGCCACCCGGTCCCCCGGGACGATCCCGAGATCACGCAATTGTTGCGCCACGGAGGCCACCCGGGCTTCCAACTCACCCCAGGTCCAGGTGTCCGGTGCACGTGATTCGTGCTCCCCGATGATGGCGACGTCGTCCGGCCGGGTGCGGGCCGCCCGTAGCGAGTTCTCAGCGTAGTTGAGGCGTGCACCGGGGAACCACTGAGCGCCGGGCATCCCCGTATGCGCCTCCGAGCTCTCGGAGGTACTCAGTGCCTGTTCCCCCGGCCGGGAAGCCACGACGTCGAAGTAGTCCCAGACGCCCTGCCAGAACTCGTTCATCTGCTCCACCGACCACGCGTGCAGTGAGGGATAGTCCGGGAGCTCGATCCCGTGCCGGCGTTCTGCCCACCGGGCGAAGTCGAACATCCGCGAGCCACGAATGGAGTCCTCCGAGGGGGTCCACAGTGGCGTTCTCAGGCCGTCATTCGATGAAGTGTTCATGGCCCCATCGTTGCATCCGCGGTGAGCGGCGTCACGCAAGGCGTCACCGGGATGCGATGTGGCGACAACGGGAATCATTCGTTGAATGCCCATTCCCGAAACGGAAGGAGTAAGGACTCAGAGAGGCTCCCCATGGGACACATGGAAAAAGCCCCCGGGCTGGGGGCGTGTGCTGGTGATCGTGCGTGCATCGGTGCTCGCGAGTGGGCTTCGTGTTCGTGGGTGGGCTTGGTGTTCGCGCCGGTGCTCTGGAATGGGCGTGTTAAATGGTGGGAGGCCGCGCCCCCTAAAGGGGGTGCGGCCTCGACCACTTCTTTCTTTCATGTT